>CBIHLT010000059.1:0-22913 GCA_966210615.1 uncultured Massilia sp. | reverse complement strand
GTGGTCGATGCGGTAGATCTGCGATTCGGCGAAGTGCTTGCCGACCGCTTCGTTGATCTCGATGGCCGAAGGCAGGTCGTGGCCGAGCGGCTTCTCCAGGACCACGCGCGAATGCGCATCCACCAGGCCGGCGGCGGCCAGCTTGTCGCAGATGGTGGTGAACAGGGTGGGCGCGGTCGACAGGTAGAACACGCGCTGGGCGCCGGCGCGCGAGGCCTGGGCCAGGGCGCCGAAGTCGGGCGCGGCCTGCACGTCCAGGCGCACGTACTCGAGCAGCTTCAGGAAGCCGTCCCAGGTCTTCGCGCTGAAGTTGGCGGCGCTGATGAAGGAACGCGAATGCTCCCCGACGTGGGCGAGATAGGCGTCGCGGTCGAAGTCCTGGCGGCCGGTGGACAGGATGCGGGTCGTGGCGGGCAGGTTGCCGTGCAGGTAGGCCATGTAGAGCGCAGGCAGCAGCTTGCGCATCGCCAGGTCTCCCATGCCGCCGAAGATCACCATGTCGAGGGGAAGGCCGTTTTCAGTCTCAGTCGGAGGAGTCATTTCGTGTGTGCAGTAAAGAGTTAAGGTTTCGCCCAATGCACGTGGCGAGGATTGCGCCGCGCAGCCGGGCCGGCAAAGCCGGATGACAGTCGCTGCCCGATCCTGCATACGGTAGCAGAAAGGCAGCGGGGTGCACGCTCGGGGCATGCGGCTTGTGGCCGGCCGGAAGTGCGGAGTAGGGGTAGCAGGGGGGACTGCCCGGGTGGTTTCATGCCTCAGTCAGCGTCTCAGTCAGCAATATCCTGGTCAATCATTAGCAAATGATAACCGTTGTTGCCGATCAGCGTGCGGCTGTCCCGCGGCGAGGGAGGGTTTTCTTGCCGGCAGCTAAAGGGAAGTAAGCGGCAGTAAGCGGAGGCAAGCAGAGGCGAGCGGCCTGGCGCGGAAGTGGGCGGCCCCTGCCCGCGGCCGGCTTGCGGGCGCGGGCAGGCGGGAGCGGCGGCTCAGGCCAGCGGATCGATCGTGAATGCCGGCATGGCCGCCTTGTCGCGCGCGCAGGCCAGGAACCGGTCGGCGGTGTTCAAGGCCTCGTTGATCGTCACGTCCATGTCCAGGTAGCGGTAGGTGCCCAGGCGGCCCACGAAGGTGACGTTGGCTTCCTGGCGCGCCAGGTTCACGTACAGCTCGAGCTGCTGCTTGTCGCGCGCCAGGCGGATCGGATAGTAGGGAATATCCTTTTCCTCGCACTGGCGGCTGTATTCCTTGTAGCACACCGTGCCCTCGTGGCTCTCCCAGGGCGAGAAGTGCTTGTGCTCGGTGATGCGGGTGTAGCGCTCGGCGTCGTCGCAATAATTGACGACGGCATTGCCCTGGTAGTCGCCCTGGTCGCGGAACATCTCGAAGTCCAGGGTGCGGTAGGGCAGGCGGCCCTCCGCGTGCTTGAACCAGGCGTCGATCGGTCCGCTGTAGAACACGTGGGCATAGTCGCCCTTGGCGTCCGGGTCGAAGCGGGTGTTGAGGTGCACGGTGATGCCCGGCACGTCCAGGATGCGTTCGACCAGGGCCGTGTAGCCGTCGGCCGGCATGCCCTGGTACTTGTGGGCAAAGTAGTTGTCGTCGTAGTTGAAGCGCACCGGCAAGCGCTTGAGGATGCTGGCCGGCAGCTGGTTCGGGTGCAGGCCCCACTGCTTCATGGTGTAGGTCTTGAAGAAGGCCTCGTACAGCTCGCGGCCGACGAAGCGCAGCGCCTGGTCTTCGAAGGTGGTCGGGTTCTCGATGGTCTTGTCGCCCAGCTCGCGCAGGAATTCCTCGGCCTCGGCCGGGCGCAGGGTCTTGCCGAAGAACTGGTTGATGGTCAGGAGGTTGATCGGCAGGGTGTAAACCTTGCCGCCGGTGATCGCCTTGACGCGGTTCACGTAAGGCTTGAATTCGCTGAAGCGGTTGACGTATTCCCAGACCCGTTCGTTATCGGTATGGAAGATGTGCGGGCCGTAAATATGCACCATGACGCCGGTTTCGCTATCGCGTTCCGAGTGGCAGTTGCCTGCGATGTGGCTGCGCGATTCGAAGACCTCGACGGTGTAGCCCGCGTGCGCGAGCTGGTTCGCGATGACAGCCCCGGAGAAACCAGCGCCGACGATGGCGATGTGCTTGTTCATGAGTCGTTCCTAAGGTGAATTTTCCGCTCTGTTTGGTCGGCGGTGTTATGTGGAATGCATTGCAGTGGCGGTGAAACTGCTGACAAAAATATATCATCGACGGGGCATTTCAGACCGCACAATTGCCGCAACCGGAAGACGCTTGCGGCCGCTGGTATCATTGCCTTTCCCTCAGGAAGATGACCCGACCATGTGTGTGAACTACCGCGCGCCGACACCGGAACAATTCGGCAGCATCGGCGCCTTCAGCGAACTGCCGGCCGACTGGCGCTGGCCCGATGAAATCTGGAAGGACTACCAGGCGCCTATCCTGCGCCTCGACGGCGCCGGCCGTGCCGCGCCCGCCCTGGCCAGCTATGGCATGGTGCCGCGCCGTCATATCCCGCCCGGCGTGAAGGTGTTCGACACGATGAATGCGCGCGCCGAGTCGCTCGCCGAGCGGCGCTCCTTCGCCCCCGCATGGCGGCGCCTGCACTTCTGCGCGGTCCCCATGAGCTGCTTCTACGAGCCGTGCTACGAGAGCGGACGCGCCGAGCGCTACGGCATCGGCATGGAGGATGACGCGGTGTTTTACGTGGCCGGCTTGTGGCGCGAGTGGAGCGAGGCGGACGGCCGCGTCGAGGCCTCGTTCACCCAGATCACCATCAACGCCGACGCGCATCCGCTGATGCGGCGCATGCACAAGCCGGACGACGAAAAGCGTTCGCTGGTGATCCTGAGGCCCGACGAAGTCGGTGACTGGCTCGGCTGCCGCGACCTCGACACGGCGCGCAGCTTCCTGCGCCACTTTCCCGCCGAACGCATGAAGGCCTGGCCCGCGCCGCGCACCGTGCGCAAGGCCGAGGAAGCGTCGCCGAACGGCTCGCTGTTCTGAGGCCTCACAGCCCGGTGAGCCCGAGGGCCTTCGCCTGCTCCCGCAGGAAGGCGAGATGGGCTTCGCGCGTGGCGGGCCCCGCGTAGGGCAGCAGCGTCCAGCGTTCGGAGGCGCGCATCGACTTCCCGGGCGCCAGCTTGACGAAGGGCGCATGCACTTCCATTTCCAGCACGCCCTTGCCCGCATCAAAGGCCTCGACCTCGTGGTACAGCTCCACCTGGCCGTGGTCGGGATGGATGGCCGCGCGCGGCTGGTGGCGGAACTGGATCACGAAGGCCTGGCTGCCATGGAAGCCGGCCATCCAGCCGCCGGACGGCTGGATGAACAGCTTGCCCTTGCGCGCGCCGCCGGCCGGCAGCTCGAGCGCCAGCACGCCGTCGGCAAGGGTGAAGACCGGCGCTTCGCTGCCTTCCGGCGCCGTGCCGCGCACCTCGCTTTCCGATGCGACCGGTACGTAGACCCTGGTATCGGGCCGCACCCGCGTGTTGAACCAGATGTCGCGCGCCACCGGCTTGTTGCGGCGGTTGGTGGCGCGCACGTCCAGTTGAAGGCTGTTCGGCCGGCCCGTCACCAGCGCGTAGCGCTTGCGCAGCTGGATGCCGGTCACCAGGCTGGGCGGGCTGTCCACCACCACTTCGGACGGCGTGCGCTGGACCAGGGCATACGGGGCGAGGCTCAGCCAGGGATCGGGCGGCCACTGCGCCTTGCTGCGGGCGCGTTCGGGATTGAGCGCCTGGTCGGTCCACCAGTCCTTCTGCGGGCCGACCCAGACTTCGTGGCCCAGATAGGGGACGTTGTTGCTGAAAGGGCTGACGCTGACGGCATCCGGATTGCCCGCCCCTTCGTCGACCAGCAGGAAGTTCGGCCGCCCCGCCAGCGCGAAGGAAAGCAGGCGTCCGCCCGCGGCTTCGCTGGCCAGCACGGTGACGGTGCCGTTGTCCAGCCGGTGGGCGCGCAGCTGGCCGGCGGCCGGCGCGGCGAGGGCGAAGCACGAGGCAAGCACGAAGGCGGAATGGAGCAGGCGCATGATGATCCTTGGAGTGGGCCTTCGAGCATAGCAAATAAACAAGCCCAGGAGAGGGCCAGGGCGGATTTGCGACAGCTTTGTGACTTCGCTGGCTCCGCGGGGTGACAAGTGCTTATAATTCCGACATCAAAACACGGGATAGGCGAAGGAGACATGCCATGTCGGAAATGCAATTCGCTAACAACTACCAGGACTTGAGCACTTCCTCAGGCGTCGACGCCGGCTTCCAGTTCGAGTTCTACTGCGAGCGCTGCAGCGACCGCTGGCGCACCATGTTCCAGCCTTACCGCAGCGGCCAGGCATCGGGCTGGCTGCAGAAGGGCGCCGGCATGTTCGGCGGCCTGCTCGGCAACGCCAGCTCGGTGCTGCACGGGATGGCGGAAGCGGGCTGGCACAGCGCCCGCGACCAGGCCTTCAAGGACGCGGTGGCAGCCGGCAAGGCCCACTTCAAGCGCTGCGGCAATTGCCACGACTACGTGTGCAGTCCTTGCTTCGATGGCGCCAGCGGCCTGTGCTTCGACTGCGCGCCCAACGTCCAGGTAAGGATCACGCAGGCGCGCGCCCAGGGCGAGGTGCAAAGCGCGTCCGAACTGGCCTATGACGAAGGCAGGGCGCGCGGCGGACGCCACGATGTGCGCCAGCACATGCAGCTGGTCTGCCCGCAATGCCGCGCGGAGACCCACGGCGCCAAGTTCTGCCCGGAATGCGGGTTCAAGATGTCGCAGCAGGTGGCCTGCGTCAGCTGCGCCACCATGCTGCAGCCGGGGACGAAATTCTGTACGGAGTGCGGCACGCGCCAGGCTTGAGTCCGGGGCTGCATCGCCCAGGCTCACTGAATAATTGCTTCGAGGAAAATAAATGGTAGGATGCCATTGCGCCGGCCCTTCATGGCTGGCAGCAAGGACACAAGAGACCACGTGGCATCCGATTTTCCCCAAAAGACGTCCGGCCGCAGCGCGGCCGGCGGCAAGTCCTTCCGCCACGGCCTCGTGGTGGGCAAGTTCTGTCCACTGCACCGCGGCCACATGCACCTGATCGACGCAGCGGTCGCGGCCTGCGATGCGGTGCTGGTGATCAGCTATACCAAGCCCGGCTTCCCCGGCTGTCCGCCGCAAGCCAGGGAGCGCTGGCTCGCCGAACTCTACCCCTCGGTGCGGCGACTGGTCGTCGACGACGCGATCCTCGCCGCTGCCTGCGCACGCCTCGGCCTGCCCGCGCGCGCCTTGCCGCCGGACGAAGCAGCCGCCGCCGTCCACCGCGAATTCACGGCCTGGCTGTGCTGGGCCATCTGCGGCGCCGCAGTCGATGCCGTATTCACCAGCGAAGACTATGGCGATGGCTTCGCCCTGGCATTGTCGGCGTATTTTTCCGCGCGCGGCCCTGGCCCCGTGCGTGTGCGGCATGTCTGCGTCGACCGGGCGCGGCTGGCCGTGCCGGTATCCGGCACCCGCGTCCGCGCCGACGTCCATGGGCAGCGCGGCTTTCTCGATCCCGCCGTGTATGCGGATTTCGTGGAGCGCGTGTGCATTCTTGGCGGGGAATCGAGCGGCAAGACCACCCTGGCCCGGGCGCTGGCGCAGCGCCTGGGCAGCACCTGGGCGCCCGAAGTGGGGCGCGAGCTGTGGGAGGCGAAGGGCGGAGCGCTGGGCTTCGCGGACATGTGGGCGATCGCCGCGGGCCAGGTGGCGCGCGAAGATGCGCTGGCAAGGGTGGCGCGGCGCTGGCTGGTCTGCGACGGCAGCGCGCTGACGACCGTGTTCTACAGCCTGGACGGGTTCGGCAGGGTGGACGAGCGTGTGCAGCGCCTGGCCCGGCGGCCCTATGCGGCGGTCCTGGTGTGCGCGCCGGATTTTCCCTTCGTCCAGGACGGCACGCGGCGCGACGCCGCCTTCCGCGACCGCCAGCACCGCTGGTACCTCGACACCCTGGATCGAGCCGGCGTGCGCTACCGTGTGCTGGAGGGTCGGCTGGAGACGCGCCTGGATGCGGCCCGGGTCTGGCTGGAGGACGCCAGCCGCCATGACGGGCGTGCGGCCGGCGGCGCCTGGCCTATACTGGACCCGGGCGGCCATGTTCCTGGCCGGGTCTCGGGAAGTGGAGTCGCATCATGAAATGGTCGATCGGTCTTGGTATTGCCGCGGCATGCCTGTCCTGGACGCCGGCCGCGCCCGCGGCGGCGAACGAAGGCAGCCTGCGCGCCACGCTGGCCTACCTGGAGCGTATCCGCGCCACCGCCATCGAGGAAGGCGACGCCGGCACCCTGCGCCAGCTGATGGACCGCAGCTACCTGCACGTGGACAGCCGCGGACGCGTGCGCAGCAAGACCGAACTCCTGACCCGGCTGGAAAGGCAGCAGATGCAGTTCCGCGCCTACGACCTTGGAGCGCCCGAGGTCACGCTGCTGGACGGCGGGGATGCCGCCGTCGTCACCGGCACCTTCCGCTCGGCGATGCGGACGGCCGCAGGGCCGAAGCCTTTCCGCGGGCGCTATGTGCGCGTGTGGGTGCGCCAGCCCGAGGGCTGGAAAAACACCTTCCACCAGGTGACCGAGATCCGCCCCCACCCCTGAGAAATGTGCGCTCCACCCCCGCCATCCGGAAGGTTGCGTTAGCGGTAACATTGCGCCATCATGCTCTCCATCACAAGAATCGACAAGGAGACACGATGCCCTTCACATTCCGCCCCCTGGGCGCGTTTGCCATGACTGCCGCACTGGCCGGCTGCGCCGGCACGGCGACCGGCCCGGGCGATCTGGCCCTGTACCAGGGCCGCGCGCACGACGGCTACCAGGTGGCCGCGCTCGATCCCGACCGGGAGCACCTGTTGGCCGGCCAGTCCGTCCAGGCCGGCGCCGCGCTGCAGGCGAAGTTCCCGGACAGCGAGATCCGGCTCTCGCGAAGCGCAAAGCTGGCGGCGGATGACGCGCTCACCCTGCGCTGGCAGAACATCTGGAAGAGCGGCCTGCGCATCCAGGGCGGTCCGGCCGACCTGCGTCCCTACCTGGCGGGCGGCACCCTGGCCTTCGATCTCAAGGTGACCGAGCTCGCCAAGGGCGGCATCGCGGTCAAGATGCGCTGCGGGCCGGAATGCGAACGCCAGGTGTCCTACGTGCTGCCCGGCCGCGCGGCCGAGGGCAAGGGCTGGCAGCAGGTCGAGCTGGCCTTGCAGTGCTTCGTGCGCGATGGCGACGACTTCAGCGCGGTGGCGCAGCCGTTCACGATCGAGGGCACCGGGAGCGGCGAAGTCAGCATCGCGAACGTGGTCCTCAAGCGCAGCGGCAAGCCGAACACGCCTTGTCCCGACTACCGCACCGTGGCCGTCACCCCGGACAAGCTGAACGAGTCCTGGTCGATCGCCTGGTGGACGCCGCGCCACCTGAAGAAGCTCGCGGACATCGAGGCCATGAAGGTGGCCGGCCACGCGCCGCAGCTGGTGTTCATCGGCGACTCGATCACCGAGGGCTGGGAAAAGGACGGCGCCCCGGTCTGGGACCAGTACTACCGGCGGCATGACGCCATCGCCCTGGGCTTCGGCGGCGACCGCACCGAAAACGTGCTGTGGCGCCTGCTGCACGGCGAAGTGGACGGCATCGCGCCCAAGGTGGCAGTGCTCATGTTCGGCACCAACAACACCGGCCACCGCCAGGACCCGGCGGCGCTGACGGCGCAGGGCATCAAGCGCAACATCGACGAGCTGCGCCGGCGCCTGCCCGACACCCGCATCCTGCTGCTGGCGATCTTCCCGCGGGGCGAGGATCCAGGCGACCCGCTGCGCCGCCTGAACGCAGAGATCAATGCGCTGCTGCCGGGCCTCGCCGACGGCCGGCATGTGTTCTTCCTCGATATTAACCAGGCCTTCCTGGACCAGGACGGGCGCCTGCCGAAGGACGTGATGCCGGACCTGCTGCACCCGAACGGGAAGGGCTATGCCATCTGGGCCAGGGCCATGCAGCCGGAGCTGGAGCGCCTGATGGCGCTGCCGCGCCCGCGTTGAGGCTTGGGACGCCTGAATTCACGCTAGACCACGGCGGCACTGAACGACTCGGGCCGTCGCGCAAGCAGCTGGGACAGCCGCTGCAGGCCCGCGCGCAAGCGTCCGCGGTCCTTGATGCTGCCCAGGGAGATCCGGATCGCATTCACGGAACCGCCGTTCGTTGCGAATGCCTCGGCCGGCGTGACCGCGATGCCCTCGCCATCCGCTACACGCGCAAGTTCGGAGGAGCGCCAATGCGCCGGCAAATCGAGCCATACATGCAGTCCGTCTCCGGCGCCACTGTAGAGCCCGGCAAGAATATCGCGCGCCATCCGCTGGCGCAGGCGCGCCTCCTTGCGCACGCCTTCCATCAATGCGCCGGCCGAACCGTCGAGTATCCACTGGGTGGCCAGCGCCGCCGTCAGCGGGGCGGCCATCAGCGCAAACGATCTCAGCGCGGCCAGGAAGCGTTCCCGCTCTTGCGGATCGGGTACCAGCACGAAGGCGACCCGCAAGCCCGGCGTCAGGCATTTCGACAGGGTCGAGATGTAGTAGACATGTCCAGGCGCAAACGTGGCAATGGGCGGCGGCGGGGCGTCGGCGAGGAGCCAGTACGGATCGTCTTCGACGATGCGCACCTGGCAGCGCTTTGCGATGGCGGCAAGTTCCTTCCGGCGGCGTTCAGGATAGGTGAGCGCGGTCGGGTTCTGGCAGGTCGGATTGAGGTAGACCAGCCCGGGCTTGTGCGCGCGGCAGGCATCCTCGAGCAGCCCGGGCACCATCCCGTGCCCGTCCGCTCCCACTGCGATGATGCGGCGGCCGAACTGGGTCGCCGCGGCGCGCAAGCCGGGATAGCTCGCCGGCTCGGCCAGGATGAGGTCGCCGGGCTCGGTCAGCGCAAGCATCAATGCGGCGATCGCTGCTTGCGCACCCGGACAGACAAGGACCTGCCCGGCATCCAGATGCCCGAACATCGGTTCGAGCCATCTCGCTCCAGCCTTGCGGTCGGCATCGCTGCCCCCTCCCAGGTGGTAGGTCATCAGCAATGCATTATCCGCCCGCATCAGCACTTGGGACAGTCCTTGTTTCAGCAGGTCGTCGAAGTCCACGCCATCCGGCGGCGGCGGGGTGTTCATGCCCAGGTCGAGCACCGGGCTCAACTCGGCTTTTGGCGCCGCCACATACGTGCCGCGCGCGCCGCGGCCCTCCAGCAGCTTGCGGCGCCTGGCTTCGTCATAGGCGCGGGTGACCGTGGTCAGGTCGACATCCAGTTGCGCCGCCAGCCGGCGCTGCGGGGGCAGGCGGTCGCCCGGTTTCAGCGAACCATCCGCCACTGCCGTCTGCAAGGCATCCGCGATCTGCAGGAAACGCGGCCCGCCGTGCACGGCCATGCGCGGCAACCACATCGGGAGGTCATCATCTTGTATGGATTTCAACTGGGACATTTTGTCTCGATGTATGGAAATTGCTTTTAAGTAGAATGCCTCAACACGGGCAGCAACACCATCCTTGCATGGCGAGCCGCCGAGGTTTTCCCCTTTTTCATCTTTCATTGGCTCAACATCATGGATTGGTTCCCTATCGTCGCCGGCACGTTCAAGGTTCTTGCCTTAGGCACGGGCATGTTCTTCGCCATCAAATGGCATTACGATCAGGGGAAGAAGGAGAAGGAGATGGATCGGCGCGCGGTGCTGCGTGCGGCCGGCATGGCGGCCGCAGTTTTCGTGCTGTCGCTCCTGGGCCTGGGGCTGTTCACCCTGGTCCTGATCAGGAAGTTCGGTCTGGACATGGGTCTCCCGTGATGGTTTCAACGCGGCCGCCCACGCGTGGCGACCTGGCCGCTGCGGCCTTCGTCGCCGAACAGTCCGGCGCCGTCCCAGCGCGGCAGCGTGGAGGGCGCGGAAGCCGGTACGGCCTTGCCCGCGTAGGCGGGGCCGAAGGAGGCGATGGCGCGGGGGAAGGCGCGGCAATAGCTGCCGGCGATGCCGGCCAGGTGGGCCAGCCGGGCGTAGGCGAGGACGCGGCCGGGCGGCAGCGCGTCCAGCACGCGGCGTACCCGTTCGCGCCAGTCCTCCGGCCAGGGCGGCAGCCGCGGTCCGAGGTCGAGCACGCGGTCGCCGGCGCGGATGCGGCCTCCCGCCAGGACCCGGGCCAGCACGCCGCGCCGCCGGCCGATGGCGCGCGCGAGGCCCGGCTGGTGCCGGTCCAGGCTGCCGCAGGCTTCACACTGGAACATCAGGCGCAGCAGCACCTCGTCGCCGATGCGCAGGACCGTGCCCGAGGCCAGGTCCGCCGTATCGGCGTCGAGCAGCAGGTTCTCGCGCAGGGCCAGCGGCGGCAGCGCAAGGCCGGCGTAGGCCGGCGCGCCCGCCAGCAGCAGCTGGCGCGGCGAGATGGGGTCGGCGTGCAGGTCGTGCTCCAGCCCGCGGCCTGCCAGGGCCTCCGCCTGTGCAACGCGCTCAGGCGGCTTGCCTGGCGAGCGGCGCACCGCGATGGCGAGGAGTTGTCCAAGGTCTTTCTGCATGCGCTCATTCTAGCGAGGGGACGCAGGCAGCCACACACGACAGGGGATCCAGCATGATCAACCCAACCCGATACCCACGCATCCGGCTCGGCATGGTGGGCGGCGGCGAAGGCGCCTTCATCGGCGCCGTGCACCGCATTGCGGCGCGCCTCGATGACCGCTACGAGCTCGTCGCCGGGGCGCTGTCGTCGACCCCCGGGGCCGCGCGCCGCTCCGGCCTGGCCGCCGGCCTCGACATGACGCGCATCTACGACGACTACGCCGTCATGGCGCACATGGAAAGCGCCCGTCCGGACGGCATCGAGGCGGTCAGCATCGTCACGCCCAACCATTTGCATGCGCCGATGGCGCGCGCCTTCCTTGACGCGGGCATCCACGTCATCTGCGACAAGCCGGTCACCACCACCAGCGCGGACGCGCGCATGCTGCGGGAACTGGCGCGCGAGCGCGGGCTGGTGTTCGCGGTCACGCACAACTATTCGGCCTATGCGATGGTGCGCCACGCGCGCCAGATGGTGCGCGGCGGCGAGCTGGGCGAGGTGAGGGTGGTGCAGCTGCAGTATGCCCAGGACTGGCTGGCGCAGAACATCGAGCAGGCGGGCCAGAAGCAGGCGGCGTGGCGCACCGATCCGGCCCGCTCGGGCGGCGGCGCCATCGGCGACATCGGCACCCATGCCTGGCAGCTGGCGGACAGCATCGTCGGCCTGCCGGTGGAGGCCGTCGCGGCCGAGTTGAGCAGCTTCGTGCCGGGACGGGCGGTGGACGACGACGTGCAGGTGCTGCTGCGCTACCGGGGCGGGGCGCGCGGCATGCTGTGGGCCAGCCAGGTGGCCACCGGCCACGCCAACGACCTGCGCATCGGCGTCTATGGCAGCATGGGCAGCATCCAGTGGCGCCAGGAGCAGCCGGACGAATTGCTGTGGACCCCGCTGGGCGAGCCGACCCGCATCCTGAAGCGCGGCGCGGCGGCGGCGAATGCGGCGGCGGCGCGCCTGTCGCGCATCCCCGCCGGGCATCCGGAAGGCTATCTGGAAGGATTCGCTTCGCTCTACGGCGAGATCGCCGAGCACTTGCTGGCCGCGCGCGAAGGCCGGGCGGCGCCGGTCGAAGCGGATTTTCCGACCATCGACGACGGCCTGCGCGCGGTGGAGTTCATCGAGGCCGTGCAGGCCTCGGCGCGCTCGGGCGGCAGCTGGGTGCGGCCCGGCGCCTGAGCGAAGGCGCGGGTTACTTCGCGCCGTGCAGCTTGCGCGAGGCGTCCAGGTACTTGGCGGCGTTCGGCACCTTGGTCCAGGCCGGCTTGACCGGATCGTTGGCGATGCCCAGGACCGCGTGCGCGACCATGCGGTTGATGCGCGCCATGTTGTCGTAGTCGATCTTGTCCCAGGTGTCGTCCTTGCCGTGGTAGTCCGGGAAGCCGAAGGCCACGGCCAGCGTATGGGCGGGGACGCCGAGATCGGCCAGCGACTGGTTGTCGCTGAAGGCGAAGTAGCGGTCGCTGTTGACCGGGTGCTTCCACAGGCGGATGCCGGTCTTGTCGCCGGCCTTGCGCAACGCGTCGCTCACGGTCGAGTAGTCGAAGCCGGTCAGGGTCGCCGAGTTCACCTGCGGCCCTTCGCTGTCATCGGTGCGCCCCAGCTGCTCCAGGTTGATGTTGGCGACCGTGTCCTTGACCGGGAATACCGGGTGGCGCCCGTAGTAGCGCGAGCCCAGCATGCCGAGTTCCTCGCCGAACAGCGCGATGAAGGCGATGCTGCGCTTCGGCCGCTCCTTCTGGGCCGCCAGCGCCGAGGCGATCTCGATCACCGACACGGTGCCGCTGCCGTCGTCGTTGGCGCCGTTGTAGATCTCGCCGTTGCGGATGCCGACGTGGTCGTAGTGGGCGGTGAGCAGGACGTAGGTGTTCTTCAGCTGCGGATCCGCGCCGCGCAGCAGGCCGACCACGTTGCGCAGCTTGACCGGGCGCACTTCCGGCGCGCCGATCCTGGCCGCCACCGTGGCGCCGCCTTTTTCCAGCAGCGCGGCGGCCTCGGGCGCATGCAGGACCACGACAGGCGCACCGCCCTTGGCGGCGGGCTGTTCCGGATCGATCAGCCAGCCGCCGGGCGCGCCGTGGCGGCGTTCGCGGTCGACCATCACCACCAGCGCCGGCTTGCTCTGGAGCTTGTCCTGCAGGACGCGGGCCGCGCCGGGAACCGGCGCCGCCGGCACCACCAGCACCTTGCCGTTGGCCTCACCCTTGTCGTCCAGCGCCGCCTTCCAGTCCATGAACACGGCCGGCGTCGCCGCCAGCGAGACCGGGTCGCTGAAGCCGGCGGTGGCGCCGGCGGCGGGCACGCTGAGGACGCTGCCGCCCGCGCTCACGGTGAGGGCGAAGTCCGCCTCCTTGCGCTGGGCGTATTGCCAGTTGGCGGTCTGGAAGTAGCCGTCGTCGCCGGCCGGCTCCAGGCCGGCGCGGCGGAACTGGGCGGCGATGTACTCGCTGGCCAGGTCGAGGCCGCGCGAGGGCGTGCCGCGGCCTTCCAGCAGGTCCGAGGACAGGTAGGACAGGTGGCCGCGCAGCGAATCGGGCGAGATGCGGCTCGAGACGGCGTCGAGCGGCGCCTGGGCGAGCGCGGCGGCAGGCAGCAGTGGAAGGCTGAGGGCGAGGCTGAGGGCGGCGGCGAGTTGGCGCATGTGATCGTGCTCTCTAAATAGTAAGAATGGCAATATCGCACGGGAGTATTCTTACGGTCAACACAGTGAATCCGTCCAGTATGTATGTCGCGGCCTTCATTTCGGTCGGCTCCGGGCCCGGTTGGCGGCATCCGGGATCCGCTTCGTCGCACCCGGCTTGGCCCCGCGGCGGTGCGCGGGCAGAATGCCTGCACCTGTTGCTATCCGGATAAAATGATGAGTATGTCTCCCGCCATTCCCGCCATTCCCGCCATCCCCGCGGCGAACCCGCGCCCGCGCCTGGTGCGCCTGTTCGAGGACATGCGGCTCGCCCTGGTCATCAGCGTCCTGGCCGCCGTGGTCATTACTCTCGTGGTCGGCAAGCCCGAGCTGCTGTACGAGCAGCTGGTGTTCTCGCTGTGCATCGGCATGCTGGCCTTCGGCATGGTCGACGGCGCGCGCCTGCTGTGGTGGGACCGGTCCGAATGGACCCCGCGCCAGTGGCTGCCCTTCCTCGGCATGATGGTGCTGGCGGCGCCGGTCGCCCATTACACCGGCATGCGCCTGGGATTCGCGATCATGGGCTACACGATGCCGACCCTGGCCGAGTATCCGACGCCGGGCCGGGTCAGCATGATCGTGCTGACCTTCGGCGTCATCACCGCGATGGTGATCCTGGTGCGGCACCGCGACCGCCTGCGCCGCATTCGCCAGGAACATGCCGACGCGCGCCTGCGCACCGAGGTCATCGAGCGCCAGGCGCTCCAGGCCCAGCTGCGCCTGCTGCAGGCCCAGATCGAGCCGCACATGCTGTTCAACACCCTGGCCAACCTGCAGGGCCTGATCGCCCTCGACCCGGAGCGCGCCGGCCGCATGCTCGACCAGCTGATCCAGTACCTGCGCGCCACCCTCAGCGCCACCCGCAGCGAAAGCACCACCCTGGCCCAGGAGTTCGCGGCCATGGACGCCTACCTGGGCCTGATGGGCGTGCGCATGGGCGAGCGCCTCGCCAGCCGCCTGAGCCTGCCCGATGAGCTGCGCGGCGTGCGCCTGCCGCCGATGCTGCTGCAGCCGCTGGTGGAGAACGCCATCATCCACGGCCTGGAGCCGAAGATCGAGGGCGGCGAGGTGGCGATCGCCGCCGAGGCCAGGGACGGACTGCTCGAGATCACGGTGCGCGACACCGGGCTCGGGCTGCGCGACACGCCCGAGAGCCGCGGCGGCGGGGTGGGCGTGTCCACCACCCGCGAGCGCCTGCAGGCGATCTACGGCGACCGCGCCGCCATCGTGCTCGCGCCGAACCGGCCGCAGGGCGCCATCGTACGACTCACCTTACCCCTGGAGACCACAGCATGACCCGTGCACTCATCGCCGAAGACGAACCGATCCTCGCCGCCGTCCTGGCCAAGACCCTGGAGCGCCTCTGGCCGGCGCTGGAGATCGTGGCCACTGCCCCGAACGGCGTGGCGGCCGTGGAGCAGGCGCTGGCGCTGCGTCCCGATGTGCTCTTCCTCGACATCAAGATGCCGGGCCAGACCGGCCTGGAAGCGGCCGAGGAGCTGGCCGAGCGCTGGGAAGGGCCGGCGCCTTTCCCGCAGGTGGTGTTCGTGACCGCCTACGACGAGTTCGCGGTCCAGGCCTTCGAGCGCGCCGCCGCCGACTACGTGCTCAAGCCGGTGAGCGAGGAGCGCCTGGCCCGCACCGTCGAGCGCCTGCGGGGCCGCCTGCAGGAGCAGGGAGAAGCCAGGCACGAGGACGGCGCCCTGGCCCAGCTGGTGGGCCAGCTCCAGGCCTTGCTGCCGCAGGCGGCCGCGCCCGAGCGCCTGAGCATGATCCGCGCCGCCGTCGGCAGCATGGTGCGCATGATTCCGGTCTCGGACGTGGTGCTGTTCCAGGCCGTCGACAAGTACGTCAACGTGGCCACCGCGGACAGCGAAGCGCTGATCCGCCTGCCGCTGAAGGACTTGCTGCCCCAGCTCGACCCGCAGGAATTCCAGCAGATTAACCGCGGCACGGTGGTCAACATGCGCTGCGTGGCCAGCGCCGGCCGCGACACCATGGGCAAGGTGGTCCTCAACCTGCGCAACCGTCCGGAAAAGCCGCGCGTCAGCCCGGTGTTCGCGCACCTGTTCCGGCAGATGTGAAGGTGTTCTAGGCCACGCCCGCCGGCTGCCCGTAGCGTCGCTCGAACTGGGCCGCCGGCATCGGCGAGCCGAGCAGGTAGCCCTGCAGGGCGTCGCAGCCGCAGGTGTCCAGGAAGCGCCGCTGCGCGTCCAGCTCGACGCCTTCGGCCACGATGTCCAGGTCGAGCTTGCGCGCCAGGGTCACGATCGCTTCGACGATGGCGGCCGCGCTGCGGTCGGCGTGGGCGTCGTGCACGAAGCTGCGGTCGATCTTGAGGGCGGCCAGCGGGAAGCGGCGCAGGTAGGCCAGCGAGGAATAGCCGGTGCCGAAGTCGTCGAGCGCGAACTGCACGCCCAGCCGGCGCAGCCGGTGCATGCGCTCGATCAGTGCCGGCAGGTTCTCGGCGAAGACGCTTTCGGTGATCTCGAGGGTCAGGCAGTGCGGCGGCGCGCCGGTGGCGGCCAGCACCTCGGCCACGGTGTCGGGGAAGCCCGGGTCGCGCATCTGGTGCACGCTGACGTTGACCGCGAGCTTGAGGCCGCGCAGCGCCGGGTTGTCGCGCCAGCGGGCCAGCAGGCGGCAGCTCTGTTCCAGCACGTGGCGCCCCAGCGGCGCGATCAGGCCCGAGGCTTCCGCCAGGCCGATGAATTCCCCGGGCGGGACCATCCCCAGGCTGCCCCGGTCCCAGCGCAGCAGCGCCTCGGCGCCGTTCAGCAGGCCGTCGCGGCCGAACTGCGGCTGGCAATACAGCACGAATTCCTGCTCGGCCAGCCCGGTGCGCAGGCTCTTTTCGAGGGCCGCCTGGCGGTCGGCCGCCGACTGCATGCTGGCCTCGAAGAAGCAGGCGGTATTGCGGCCCTCGGCCTTGGCCCGGTACATCGCGAGGTCGGCCTGCTTGAGCAGGGTTTCGATGTCGGTGGGCGCGCCGTCGAACAGGGTGATGCCGATGCTGGGCGTGGTGCTGGCGGTATGCGCGCCCAGCGCGAAGGGCTGGCCCAGGGTGTGCAGGATCTTGTTGGCGACGCCCTCGGTTTCGGCGGCCGCCTCGTCGGGGCAGAGCCCCAGGCTTTCCAGCACCACCACGAACTCGTCGCCGCCCAGGCGCGAGAGGTGGTCGCTGGCGCGCAGGGTGGTGCGCAGGCGCGCCGCCACCTGCTTGAGCAGTTCGTCGCCCACGTCGTGGCCCAGGGTGTCGTTGAGCAGCTTGAAATTGTCGAGGTCGATGAACAGCAGGGCGGCGTACTCGTCGAGGCGGCGTGCGCGCGCCAGGCTGGTCCCGAGCTGCTCCATCAGGTAGCGGCGGTTGGACAGGCCGGTGAGGGGATCGAAGTAGGCCAGTTCGTAGATGCGCTGTTCGGTTTGCTTGCGCTCGGTCAGGTCGGTGTTGGTGCCCGACATCCGCAGCGGCCTGCCGTCGGGATCGCGCGAGACGTAGCCGCGCGACAGCACGGGCAGGTAGTGGCCATCCTGGTGGCGCATGCGGAACTCGATGCTGTAGGCGTCGCGCGCTTCCTCCAGCACCTGGCGCACGAAGGCGCGGACCCGGGGCTCGTCCTCGGGATGGATCAGCTGCATCGCCGTTTCCGGCTGCGCGGGCATGTCGCCGGGCTTGTAGCCCAGCACTTCCCACCAGCGATCGGAGTAATAGACCTCGCCCGTGCGCAGGTCCCAGTCCCAGGAAGCGTCGGTGGAACCGCGCAGGACCAGTTCCAGCCTTTCCTCGGACTTCTGCGCCTTGCGCTGGGCGCGCTTGAGGGCGGTGCAATCGGTGAAGCAGACCACGACGCGCTCGAGATGGCCGTGCGCGTCGCGTTCCGGATAGGCGTTGCAGATCATCCAGCGGATGATGCCGCGCCCGTCCCGGCGCATGCCGACGACGTAATGCGACAGCGGCTTGCCGGTCTTCAATACCACGTTGACGGGGTAGTCGGGTTCGCGCATCGGCGAGCCGTCATCGTGTACGAAGTTCCAGTGCGCGGGGTCGGATTCGGTGCCGACCAGCACCTCCTGGCTGCGGTCGAGCAGGCGGCTGGCCAGGCGGTTGGCGGACAGGATGCGGCCATCCTTGTCATGGACGACCACGCCCGCTGGCAAGTGTTCCAGCAGCTCGTCCAGGCGCTGCTGGACGTCGGGAGGCAAACGGGACAGCATGGTGTTCCGCCAGTCATCTAGTCGCACGGGATTGTCATACTAACAGTGAGGGGGCAGCGGCGGCGCAGCCTTGGCGCGGCGGCGGTCCACGCTGCGGCGATGTTTCCCGCCGGACCCTCAGGCCGCGAGCGGCAATGCCGGGGCTTGCGCCCGGGCGCGGTGCCAGCAGTCGAACATCTGCTCGAACACGTCGAACAGCTCGTCGACCACCCCCACGGCGGTCTCGAACTCGCCGATGCGCAGCAGGTAGCCGCTGCCTTCCACGCCGTCCTGGTCCTTGGCGTGGCTCGCTTCCGCGTGCTGGTGCACCTTGCCGAAGTAGTCGAGCCGGTCGGAGAGGCCGAGCTCGCCCACCAGGCGGTACATGGGTTCGTTGAAGCAGGCGAAGGTCGCTTCCAGCGCCTCGACGATGGCCATGCGCAGGAAAGGCGTGCGGTGGGTCTTGGCCAGGAAGATGCCGTGGTAGACGACCTCGCGGGTGGCACGGTGTTCAGGGCTCCAGACTTCGGTGAAGGCCTCGGCCGCCGGCACGCCCAGCAGGCGGCGCCCGTGCTCGATGCGGGCCAGGTCTTCCAGGTACCACTGCCAGTGGAAGGAATCCTCGTCGCAGTGCCGGTGCACGCTTTGCTGCAGCGGGGAGTCGTCGTGTTCGTCGCGCAGGGCGGCCAGCATGTCCTTGAAGCCCATCGTGAAGAACATCATCGCCGGGACGAAGGAAAGGCGCTCGCAGGGGGCGATGGCGGCATCGCCGATGTAGGTGCACAGGGCCGACTGGCGCAGCCGCGCCTGGCGCGCTTCGATGACGGAATTGAGGATGTCCATGGTGTCCTGGTAAGGTGGTTGCACGGTGGTTCGGTGCGGCCTGCCCGGCGCCGGGACTGCGTTGTGCAGCGGCGTCGGCAGGCTGGCAGGGCACAGTCTAGTCAGGGCGGGCCCGGATTTCTTCCCCCACGGACGGGGGGAGTGAAGGCTTGACCCCGAGGGCGGCATGCATATGCGGCTGCCCCGATTGCAATGGGAAAGGGGGGCGCGGATTTGGTAAACTGCATGGTTTTCCCTGTACAGGTTTTCCCATGGAGCGCTCCGTCGAGCTCCGCGCATGCGCGCTGCAATGTCTGCTTGAAACCGATCCCGCGGCCAAGGCCGCCGGCGTCGCCGCCATGGCGCGGGCCTGCGGGGAGGGCAGGTGGCGGGTCGACACCCAGGCCGTCCTGGAGGCGCAGGGCCCGGTCCCGGGCCGGCCCGCCAGGCCGGAGCTGGTGCCGCCGCGCCTGGTGGGCAGGCGCTCGATGGCGACCGTCGAAGGGCGCGCCATGCTGGTCCACGCCCTGGCGCACATCGAGTTCAACGCCATCAACCTTGCCCTCGACGCCATCTGGCGCTTCGCCGGCATGCCGCCCGCCTACTACACCGACTGGCTGCGCGTGGCGCACGAGGAGTCCCTGCATTTCCTGATGCTGGGCGCCCACCTGGCCACGCTGGGCTACGGCTATGGCGATTTCAGCGGCCACGACAGCCTGTGGGAGATGGTCGGCAAGACCAGCGGCGACGTCCTGGCGCGCATGGCCCTGGTGCCGCGCACGATGGAAGCGCGCGGCCTGGACGCCATTCCGCCGCTGCGCGCCAAGCTGGCCCAGGCCGGCGACCCGGCGGCGGCGGCGATCCTCGACCGCCTGCTGGCGGACGAAGTCGGCCACGTGGAGATCGGCAACCGCTGGTACTTCCACCTGTGCGCGCAGCGCGGCCTGGATCCGCTGCCGACCTACGACGAGCTGACGGTGCGCTACAAGGCGCCGGTCCTGAAAGGGCCTTTCAACGTCGAGGCGCGCCGCCGGGCCGGCTTCAGCGACCTGGAACTGCAGCGCTACCTGTGATGGACGCGTCCGAGGAAACCACCAGCGGGCAGGGCTTCCTGCTGACCCGCCACTGGCGCGACCTGGAGTCCGGCTGCGAAGTCGAATTCTGGCTCGCCACCGATGCGGGCCCGCGCCGCGTGCGCCTGCCGGCCCAGACGCCGGTGGCCTTCGTGCCCGCGGAAGTCGGCGACGCCGTCAGGCAGCTGCTGGAGCGCGAGCAAGGCTGGGAGCTGCGGCCGCTGGCGCTGACGGACTTCCATCACCGCCCCGTACTGGGCTTGTACTGCCGCCAGTACCGCCAGCTGCTGCGCCTGGAAAAGCGCCTGCGCCAGCACGGGATCGGGATGTACGAGGCGGACGTGCGCCCGCCCGAGCGCTACCTGATGGAGCGGTTCATCACGGCGCCGGTCGCGTTCGCGGGGCGCCCGGGCGAAGGCCCGCTGGTGCTGGACGGCCAGCTCAAGCCGGCGCCCGGCTACCGCCCCGTGCTGCGCACCGTCTCGCTCGACATCGAAACCACCTTCCAGGGCGACCTCTACTCGATCGCGCTGGAAGGCTGCGGCCAGCGCCAGGTGTACATGCTCGGCCCGCCGAACGGCGACCCGTCGCAGGTCGACTTCGACCTGGAGTACTGCGCCACCCGCCCCGAGCTGCTGGAGCGCCTGGAAGCGTGGTTCGCGCGCCACGATCCGGACGCCGTGATCGGCTGGAACGTGGTCCAGTTCGACCTGCGCGTGCTGCAGAAGCATGCGGACCGCGGCAAGCGCCCGCTCAGGCTGGGACGCGGGGGCGCCGCGCTCGAATGGCGCGAAGACCGGGGCGGCCAGGAACACTACTTCGTCGGCATCGCCGGGCGCCTGGTCATCGACGGCATCGAAGCGCTGCGCTCGGCGACCTGGAGCTTCCCGTCCTTCAGCCTGGAGAGCGTGGCGCAGTCGCTGCTGGGCGAAGGCAAATCGATCGACAATCCCTTCGACCGCATGGCCGAGATCGACCGCATGTTCGCCGAGGACAAGCCGCAGCTGGCGCGCTACAACCTGAAGGACTGCGAACTGGTCACCCGCATCTTCGCCAGGACCGGCGTGATGGCCTTCCTGCTGGAGCGCGCCAGCGTGACCGGCCTGGCGGCGGACCGCAGCGGCGGCTCGGTGGCGGCCTTCGAGCACCTGTACATGCCGGTGATGCACCGGCAAGGCCACGTGGCGCCCAACATCGGCGACGTGGCGGGCGCCGACAGCCCGGGCGGCTTCGTGATGGACTCGCGCTCCGGCCTGTACGACTCGGTGCTGGTGCTCGACTACAAGAGCCTGTACCCGTCCATCATCCGCACCTTCCTGATCGACCCGGTGGGCCTGGTCGAGGGCCTGCGCGAACCGGAGGAGGCCACGGTGCCGGGCTTCCGCGGCGGGCGCTTCTCGCGCACCAGGCACTGCCTGCCAGGCATCGTGACCCAGGTGTGGGCCGGGCGCGAAGCGGCCAAGCGCGAGCGCAACGTGCCGCTGGCCCAGGCGCTGAAGATCATCATGAACGCCTTCTACGGGGTGCTCGGGACCACCGGCTGCCGCTTCTTCGATCCGCGCCTGGCCTCCTCGATCACCATGCGCGGGCACGAGATCATGCACCGCACGCGCGCGCTGATCGAGGAGCGGGGCTACCAGGTGATCTACGGCGACACCGACTCCACCTTCGTGTGGCTCGGAGGCGCCCATGCCGACGCCGACGCGGAGCGCATCGGCCGCGCCCTGGTGGAGCATGTGAACCGCTGGTGGCGCAGCCACCTGCGCGAGGAGCTGGGCCTGGAGAGCGCGCTGGAGCTGGAATACGACGTGCACTTCCGGCGCTTCCTGATGCCGACCGTGCGCGGCTCGGACGAAGGGAGCAAGAAGCGCTACGCCGGCCTGGTGACGGGAGCGGACGGGCGCGACGAGATGGTCTACCGGGGCCTGGAGACGGTGCGCACCGACTGGACGCCGCTGGCCCAGCAGTTCCAGCAAGGCCTGTACGAACGGATCTTCAAGAACCAGCCCTACGAGGACTATGTGCGCGGCTACGTGGCCGCCACCTTGCGCGGCGAACACGATGCGCTGCTGGTCTACCGCAAGCGCCTGCGCCGGCCGCTCGAGGAATACCAGCGCAACGTGCCGCCGCACGTGCGCGCGGCCCGCATGGCCGACGAGCACCACCTGCGCCATGGCCGGCCGGCGATCTACCGCAAGGGCGGATGGATCCGCTACGTGATGACCACGGCCGGTCCCGAGCCCATGGAAACCTTGCATTCGCCGATCGACTACGAGCATTACCTGAGCCGGCAACTGGAGCCGGTGGCCGACGCCATCCTGCCTTTCCTGGGGGAGCGCTTCGGCCGCCTGACCAGCCGCCAGGGCGCGCTATTCTAGGCCTGGCCGGCCGGATCGACGCTCCAGGCGCCGCGCACGCAGCGCCTTGGCGCGGCGATACTCCGGTGCATGAGCCAGCGTGTGCCCGGGACCCGCAGGGCGCCGGCGAACAGCAGGTCGCGCCACAAGCCTTTGCCGTCCGCCTGGAAGCAGGGCGTCAAGGCGCGGCTCAAGGCCTGGTAGGCGCGCACTGTCGACAACCTGGCTGCCGAATAGCGCCGCAGGCCTTCGGCCGGACCCGCCTGGCCGACGTGGGCGGCCAGTGCGAGCGCATCCTGCACCGCCAGGGTCGAGCCCAGGCCCAGCTGCGGGCTCATCGCATGGGCCGCGTCGCCCACGATGCAGACCGGGCCGGCGGCCAGGCGCCGCGGGCGTGCGTGGCAATAGGCCGCGAAGGCGAACTGTGCGTGCGAATGGATGCGTTCGACCACCGGCGCCGACTCCGGCCACAGGGCGAGCAGCTCGCGCCTGAAGTCCGCGATGGGCGCCGCAAGCCAGGCGTCGTAGCGGTCGCGCCGCAGGCTCCAGAAGAAAGACACGCGCAGCCGGCCGCCGATGCGCTCGGTGGGCATGATGCCGAACATCCGCGCGGTGCCGCCATAGCGCTGCCCGAGAATGTGCGGATCGGGCCAGTCGTCGAGGTCGATCAGCGACCACAGCGCCCCCCAGCGGTAGGGTGCGGCCTGCACCGCCAGTCCGCAGGCGGCCGGAAGCGTGGAGTTCGCGCCATTGGCGATGACGACGATGTCGCAGGCCCGCTCCTGGCCGTCGGAGACGATGCTGGCGGCGCCGCCGTGGGTATGCACCGCGTCCACGCCGCAGCCGAAGCGCATAAGCACGCCGAGGCGCTCGCACTCGCGCAGCAGGACGCCGCCCAGGGCCGAACGGCTCACCGCACGCGCTTCGAGGTCCGCATACGGGATGTCGACCAGCTTCCAGCCGCGCTCGCTCAAGCCGACCAGGCGCGCGATCGGCACGCTGGCCGCCTCGAAGGCGGGGCCGACGCCAAGGTCGTGCAGCGCCGCCACGCCCTGGGGCTGGATCAGCACGCCGGCGCCCAGCGTCGCCAGCCCGGGATGCTTTTCGAAGACCTCGACCGCGTGTCCGGCGCGGGCGAAGGCAATGGCGGTGGCCAGGCCGGCGGTGCCGGCGCCGGCGATGCCGACACGGTAGGCGGGCATGCTGCGGTCCTGTCA
>CBIHLT010000058.1:0-23221 GCA_966210615.1 uncultured Massilia sp. | reverse complement strand
TTGGCGCCCGACGAACCGGCCAGGCGGACGGTCGAGGTCGATGCGTTCTGCTCGTGGTCCGCGTGCAGGATCAGGATGCGGTCCAGGGCGCGCACCAGCACGTCGTTGACCTTGTACTCTTCGCACGGGTTGGCGAACATCATGTGCATGAAGTTCGCGCTGTACGACAGGTCGTTGCGCGGGTACATGAAGGGCTGGCCGATCGAGTACTTGTAGGCCATGGCGACCAGGGTCGGCAGCTTGGCGATCAGGCGGATGGCCGAGATTTCACGCTGCTTGGCGTCGTTGATGTCCAGCGAGTCGTGGTAGAACGAGGCCAGCGCGCCGACCGTGCCGACCAGGACCGACATCGGGTGGGCGTCGCGGCGGAAGCCGCGGAAGAAGAACTGCATCTGCTCGTGCACCATGGTGTGCTTGGTCACGGTGTCGGTGAAGGTCTTCTTCTGCTCCGCGTTCGGCAGTTCGCCGTTCAGCAGCAGGTAGCAGGTTTCGAGGAAGTCGCAGTTGACGGCCAGTTGCTCGATCGGGTAGCCGCGGTACAGCAGCTCGCCCTTGTCACCGTCGATGTAGGTGATGCTCGAGTTGCACGAGGCGGTCGACATGAAGCCAGGATCGTAGGTGAACTTGCCGGTCTGGCCGTACAGCTTGCGGATGTCGATGACGTCCGGGCCGATGGTGCCCTTGTAGATCGGCATGTCGACCGACG
Source organism: uncultured Massilia sp. (assembly GCA_966210615.1). GTDB lineage: Bacteria > Pseudomonadota > Gammaproteobacteria > Burkholderiales > Burkholderiaceae_D > Telluria. The sequence goes on along the minus strand of CBIHLT010000058.1, from coordinate 22,515 downwards.
GGCTGCCGTCCGAGAACGACAGGGTGGCTTTGGTATCAGAGATGTTCATGGCACTTCCTTCTATGGGAGTGGAGTCTACAAAATTAAAACGAAACCTCGGTTCCGCTCACGCTTGCCGCAAGCGCGCCAGCAAGGCGCGCACATGCGGCAGGTCGACCTCGCCTTCGGGCTCGGCGCGCCCCAGCAGCAGATCCATCAGCGGGTTGTCCGCCAGGTCCAGCAAGCGGGTCAGCGCATCGACCTCCTCGTCGCTCAGGTCCACTTCGTGTGCGTCCAGGAAGCGCGTGAGGATCAGGTCGTTCTCGAGCAAGCCCCGGCGCGCGCGCCAACGCAGGCGGGCACGGTTGGCTGGGTCGGATTGATGCGTTTTCACACTAGAGTCCGTTGTTGGGTCAACACTATACTCCGGCTGCCCGGGATTGGCAGTACGGTACTTTTACTGTATTTGCGGCAAATTTGGCCGCATTTGCACCTACATCATTCGTCGTTCCCGCAAAGGCGGGAACGACGAAATGGCGGCTTAGATCGCGCGGCGGACCAGCAATTCCTTGATCTTGCCGATCGCCTTGTTCGGATTCAGGCCCTTCGGGCACACGTCCGTGCAATTCATGATCGAGTGGCAGCGGAACAGGCGGTACGGGTCTTCCAGGTTGTCCAGGCGCTCGGCGGTGGCTTCGTCGCGCGAGTCGGCGATGAAGCGGTAGGCCTGCAGCAGGCCGGCCGGGCCGACGAACTTGTCCGGGTTCCACCAGAACGACGGGCAGGAAGTCGAGCAGCAGGCGCACAGGATGCACTCGTACAGGCCGTCGAGCTCTTCGCGCTCTTCCGGCGATTGCAGGCGTTCTTTCTCCGGCTTGATCGACTCGTTGATCAGGTAAGGCTTGATCGAGTGGTACTGCTTGAAGAACTGGGTCATGTCCACGATCAGGTCGCGGATGACCGGCAGGCCCGGCAGCGGGCGCAGCACGATCGGCTGGCTCAGTTCGTTCAGGTTGGTGGTGCAGGCCAGGCCGTTCTTGCCGTTGATGTTCATTGCGTCCGAACCGCACACGCCTTCGCGGCAGGAGCGGCGCAGGGCCAGCGAGTCATCGACGTCGGACTTGATGCGCTGCAGGACGTCCAGCAGCATCTTGTCGGTGTCTTGCAGCTCGACGGTCACGTCTTGCATGTAAGGCTTCGTATCCTTGTCCGGATCGTAGCGGTAAATCTTCAGTTGGACGGTGCGTGCCATGTTTTTACCTGTCTTCTAAACCGGGGCCCTGCCCCGGTTTCGTCAATATTAGAAAGTACGTGCCTTCGGCTTGAAGGTCTCGACGGTCAGCGGCTTGGTGACCACAGCCTTGTACTCGAGGCGGTTGTTCTCCGAGAACCACAGGGTGTGCTTCATCCAGTTCTCGTCGTCGCGCTTCTCGTAGTCGCTGTGGGCGTGGGCGCCGCGCGATTCCTTGCGCGCCGCTGCCGAGACGATGGTCGCCTTCGCGGTCTCGATCAGGTTGTCCAGCTCGAGCGCTTCGACGCGCGCGGTGTTGAACACCTTCGACTTGTCCTGGAAGGACACGTGCTTGCGGCGCTCGTCCAGCTTCATGATTTCCTCGACGCCCTGGTTCAGCAGTGCGTCGGTACGGAACACGCCGCAGTACTTCTGCATGGCGGCGCGGATGTCGTTGGCCACGTGCTGGACCTTCTCGCCGCCGGTCGAGGTCTCGAGGCGGTTCAGGCGGTCCAGCGCGAAGTCGGCGGCGTCCTTCGGCAGCGGCTTGTTCAGCTTCTGCTTCAGGTTCGAGGCGACGACGTGGTTGCCGGCCGCACGGCCGAAGACCACCAGGTCGAGCAGCGAGTTGGTGCCCAGGCGGTTGGCGCCGTGGACCGAGACGCAGGCGCATTCGCCGATCGCGTACAGGCCATTGACGATCTTCTGGCCGCCGGTGCCGTCAGGCGCCACGACCTGGCCGTGGATGTTGGTCGGGATGCCGCCCATCTGGTAGTGGATGGTCGGAACGACCGGGATCGGTTCCTTGGTGGCGTCGACGTTGGCGAACTTGTGGCCGATTTCCAGGATCGAAGGCAGGCGCTTCTTGATGGTGTCGGCGCCGATGTGACGCAGGTCCAGCAGGACGTGGTCCTTGTTCGGACCGCAGCCGCGGCCTTCCTTGATTTCCTGGTCCATCGAGCGCGAGACGAAGTCGCGCGGCGCCAGGTCCTTCAGGGTCGGCGCGTAGCGCTCCATGAAGCGTTCGCCGTTGCTGTTGATCAGGATACCGCCCTCGCCGCGGACGCCTTCCGTGATCAGCACGCCCGCGCCGGACACGCCGGTCGGGTGGAACTGCCAGAACTCCATGTCCTGCAGCGGCAGGCCGGCGCGCGCCGCCATGCCCATGCCGTCGCCGGTGTTGATGAAGGCGTTGGTCGATGCGGCGAAGATGCGGCCTGCGCCGCCGGTGGCGAAGATGGTGGTCTTCGCTTCCAGGATCATCGTGTCGCCGGTTTCCATTTCCAGGGCCAGCACGCCGACCACGTCGCCTTCGGCGTCGCGGATCAGGTCGAGGGCCATCCACTCGACGAAGAAGTGGGTGCGCGCACGGACGTTGCGCTGGTACAGGGTGTGCAGCAGGGCGTGGCCGGTACGGTCGGCCGCCGCGCAGGCGCGCTGGACCGGCTTCTCGCCGAAGTTCGCGGTGTGGCCGCCGAACGGACGCTGGTAGATGGTGCCGTCCGGGTTACGGTCGAAAGGCATGCCGAAGTGTTCGAGCTCGTATACGACCTTCGGTGCTTCGCGGCACATGAATTCGATCGCATCCTGGTCGCCGAGGTAGTCGCCGCCCTTGACGGTGTCGAACATGTGCCAGTACCAGTCGTCTTCGCTCATGTTGCCGAGCGAGGCGCCGATGCCGCCCTGGGCCGCCACGGTGTGCGAACGGGTCGGGAACACTTTCGACAGCACCGCCACGTTCAGGCCGGCTTCGGCCAGTTGCAGCGATGCGCGCATGCCGGAACCGCCGGCGCCAACGATGACCGCGTCGAAACGACGGGTAGGGATTGCAGGTTTGATTGCTGCCACGATTACACGCTCCAGAGAATTTGCACGGTCCAGGCGGCGCAGGCGATCAGCCAGAGAATCGTCGCCAACTGCAGAAGCAGGCGCACGCCTGCCGGCTTGATGTAGTCCATCCAGATGTCACGGATGCCGACCCAAGCGTGGTAGAACAGGCCGAACAGGGTGACCAGCGAGAACAGCTTGAACCACTGCGTCGCGAACAGGCCAGCCCAGCCTTCATAGGTGAAATTCTGGCCGGTCAGGAACATGACCAGCAGGATGACGGTGTAGACGGCCATGACGATGGCGGTGACGCGCTGCGCCAGCCAGTCCTTGACGCCGTAGTGGGCGCCGACGACGAGGCGGCGCGGGCCGATATTATTCTTGGTTGCCATGGTTTAAAACACTCCGAACAGTTTCAGGCCGACCAGCGCGGTCAGGGCCAGGCTCACGACCAGCACCCAGCGTGCGGTCTTTTGCGCAGCGTCCTTGTCCAGGGCCAGGTGGTTGTCCATGAACAGGTGGCGAACGCCGGCGGTGAAGTGGTGCAGGTAGGCCCAGGACAGGCCCAGCAGGATGATCTTGACGAACACGTTGCTCATGATGCCGCGGAAGTGCTCGAACGAGGTCTCCGACAGCAGGCTTTCCTGCAGCAGGTACAGCAGGAACGGCAGCATCAGGAACAACCCGGCGCCGCTGATGCGGTGCAGGATCGACACGATGGCCGACGGCGGCATGCGATATTTGCCAGTAATATCACCAATGCCAATATTGCGGAACTCCGGCCGCCCTTTTTTTGCAGCTTCTCTCACGGCTTCGGACATACAACACCTCCCTTATGACGACAAATTTTTAGTGAACCCTTCATTTTCACCGATTTTGTGACCGGGTCCAACACGCTGCTGTGCAGCATTGCGGGACACCTTGCGTCGAACCGGGTCAATGTCCGTCGCTTACCCAAAACCAACATATTTTAATCGCATCAAGCGATCGTTGCAGCAGCCCGCTCAGGATTGCTGCAAAGCCAACCGGGCTCGTCCAGAGGGGCGAAACCCGGTTGGCGTGTGTCTTTACACCGTCACGACAGCTCGTTCAGGTAGTGGTGCTGCGCGGTCGAGTACAGCCCGCGCCGCAGCTCGACGGCCTTGTCGCCATAGGTAAACGAGACCCGCTCCGCGCACAGCAGCGGCGTGCCTTCGGCCACCTTCAGGAACTCGCTGGCCGAGGCGTCGGCGGCCACCGCGCGGATCTTTTCGCTCGCGCGGATCATGCGGGTGCCGAACTCGGACTCGAACAGGCCGTACATCGGCCCCTTGTATTCCGCCAGCCGCTCCGCGCTCAGCCCCTTGAACAGCTGGCCCGGCAGCCACAGCTCTTCCAGGATGGTCGGCTCGCCCTCGAAGGACTGGATCCGCTTGATATACACGACCGCATCGCCCGACTTGAGTTCCAGCAGGCGCGCGACCTCGGCCGGCGCACGGATGCGCTTGACTTCGACGAAGCGGCTTTCGGGATGGTGGGGGACGCCCTCGTCGGGCATCAGGCGCAGGAAGCGGAAGTGGGCGCGCTCCTCGGCGTGGGTGGCGACGAAGGTGCCCTTGCCCTGGCGGCGCACCACCAGGTTCTCGGCCGCCAGCTCGTCGATGGCCTTGCGCACCGTGCCTTGGCTGACCTTGAAGCGCCCCGCCAGCTCGACTTCGCTGGGCATCAGCTCGCCCGGTTTCCACTCGCCCGATTGCAGGCTTTGGGTGATCAGGGCCTTGATCTGCTGGTACAGCGGCCGGAACGAAGGCGATGCGCTGCCGGCGGGATCGCTGGCCTGGTTGGTCGGGACGGGGTTCATAGACCACGATTTCACCACAAAAGTGCAACACCGTCCAGTGCGGAAGCCCCTCACACATGTGTCTTATATAAGACATATGATATGAATTGACTGATGGAACGGCAGAGGAGTACACTCGCGGTCGACCAGGCGTCCGTTCTTGCTCTTATGGTACGCGCGCGACACCTGTCTCACGGGCCGGATCGAGGATGGCGCTTTTGGTATCATTGCAGTTTTCCCTGACAGGCGTATCCTCGGCATCGACCCGGGCACCGACCGTTTTCATTCCCACTTTGGAGATTCATCATGGCTAAAAACCCAATGCGCGTTGCCGTCACCGGCGCGGCCGGCCAGATCGGCTATTCCCTGCTGTTCCGCATCGCCAACGGCGACATGCTGGGCAAGGACCAGCCGGTCATCCTGCAGCTGCTGGAGATCGACAATGAGAAGGCACAGAAGGCGCTCAAGGGCGTCATGATGGAAATCGACGACTGCGCATTCCCGCTGCTGGCCGGCATGACCGCCCACGCCGACCCGATGACCGCCTTCAAGGACGCCGACTTCGCCCTGCTGGTCGGCGCACGTCCGCGCGGCCCGGGCATGGAGCGCAAGGACCTGCTGGAAGCCAACGCCCAGATCTTCACCGTGCAGGGCAAGGCGCTGGACGCCGTCGCTTCGCGCAACGTCAAGGTGCTGGTGGTCGGCAACCCGGCCAACACCAACGCCTACATCGCCATGAAGTCGGCCCCGAGCCTGCCGGCCAGGAACTTCACCGCCATGCTGCGCCTGGACCACAACCGCGCCCTGTCGCAAGTGGCCGCCAAGACCGGCAAGCCGGTATCGTCGATCGAGAAGCTGGCCGTGTGGGGCAACCACTCGCCGACCATGTACGCGGACTACCGTTTCGCGACCATCGACGGCCAGTCGGTCAAGGACATGATCAACGACGACGCCTGGAACCGCGACACCTTCCTGCCGACCGTCGGCAAGCGCGGCGCCGCCATCATCGAAGCGCGCGGCCTGTCGTCGGCAGCGTCGGCGGCCAACGCGGCCATCGACCACATGCACGACTGGCACGTCGGCACCAACGGCAAGTGGACCACCATGGGCATCCCGTCGGACGGTTCGTACGGCATCCCGAAGGACACCATGTTCGGCTTCCCTGTCACCGTTGAAAACGGCGAGTACAAGATCGTCCAGGGCCTGGAAATCGACGAGTTCTCGCAAGAGCGCATCAACCTCACGCTGAAGGAACTGACCGAAGAGCGTGAAGGCGTGGCCCACCTGCTGGCCTAAGGGTCCAAGCGGTTGATGGAACCGGCCAAGCCGCCCGTCCGCCGCACACGCCGCGCCGCCTCCCCAGGCGGCGCGGCTACTCCAGCTTGTGCCGCCTCCCCAGGCGGCGCGGCTACTCCGGCTTGTGCCGCCTCCCCTGGCGGCACGGCTTCTGCTTCGACTGAACGACACATGCATCCTTCCGAGGTTTTATTCCAGGGCAAACGCCAGCCGCTCCTGCTCCCCGCCTGCGATCACTACGCCGGCTCGGAGAAGCTGATGCGCAAATCGATGGCCCTGCAACAAGAGCTTGGGCCCGTCTTCGACATCACCTTCGACTGCGAGGACGGCGCGGCCGCCGGCAGCGAAGCCGGGCATGCCGCCCTGGTGGCGTCCCTGCTCAATAGCGAAGACAACCGCTTCAACCGCATCGGCGCGCGCATGCACGAGCCGGGCAGCCCCCATTTCGAGCACGACGTCGCCACCATCGTGGGCGGCGCCGCGGCGCGCCTGGCCTTCGTGATGCTGCCCAAGGTGAGCAGCGCCATGGAAGTGGCGCGCGCCATCGACCTGATCAACCAGCACGCGGGCGCGGCCAGGACCGACCTGCCGGTACACGTGCTGATCGAGACCCACGGCGCCCTGCGCGAGGCCTACGACATCGCCGCCCTGCCCCAGGTCGAATCCCTGTCCTTCGGCATCATGGATTTCGTGTCCGCGCACTACGGCGCGGTGCCGTCCGGCGCGATGCGCACCCCGGGCCAGTTCACCCACCCGCTGGTGGTGCGCGCCAAGCTCGAGATGGTCGCCGCCTGCCATGCCCACGGCAAGGTGCCGTCGCACAACGTGACCACCGACATCAAGGACAGCGCCATCGTCGCCAACGACGCCCAGCGCGCGGCGGCCGAATTCGGCTTCACCCGCATGTGGAGCATCCACCCGGACCAGATCAAGGCGATCCTGAAGGCCTTCACGCCGCGCCTGTCGGAAGTGAACGAAGCCACCAACATCCTGAGCGAGGCGATGGCCGCCGGCTGGGGGCCGATCGCCCACCATGGCCGCCTGCACGACCGCGCGAGCTACCGCTATTACTGGACGGTGCTGCAGCGCGCCAAGCTGGCCGGCCTGGCGCTGCCCGAAGCCGCGGCGGCCATCGTCAACCACACGGAATCCGCCTGATGTCCATCCACCTGCCCAAGCTCCTCGCCGCCTGCGCCCTTGCACTGGCGGCCGCCGGCGTGTGCGCACCGGCGGCAAGCGCCCCCGCCGGGAAGCACCCGAAGGCGGAAACCGTCCTGAAGCCCCAACCCAAGAAATCCAGGGCGAAATCGAAGAAGGCCGGGGCGGCCGCATCCGCATCCGCCGCCGCATCCGCCGCAGCCCTGGCCGACACCGGACCGGAGATCGATCCTCTCAACCCGGAGCAGGCCGAGCCGGACATCACCGACACGGTCGTCACCGAATACGCTTGTGAACTGAACAACAAGATCACGATCTATACCAACGAAAAAGACGATGCCCACATCGCCCTGCGCTGGAAGAAGCGCCTGCACCGCCTGGCGCGGGTGGGCACGACGACCGGCGCGCAGCGCTTCGAAAACCCCTTTTGGGGCTTGATCTGGATTGGCATTCCGGCCAAGGGCATCCTGCTGGATTCCCGCCTGAACCGCCAGCTGGCCAACGAGTGCAAGACCGCCCAACAGGCGGCGGCCATCGCGGCCGCGCCGCCCGAGGAAAAGAAAAGCTGATACGCGGCTTGAAGGGCCGCGCATCGCCTGATGTTATTGATAGTGAAATAACAAAATCCCCACTGAAGGAGAGATTATGTCTCGCAACACTTTGAACACACTGAAGGAATTCCCGATCGGCGCAAGCCAGAACGGTCAGTTCTACTCGCTGCCGGCCCTGGCCGAGAGCCTCGGTGTGAACCTGTCGCGCCTGCCGGTGTCGATCCGTATCGTCCTCGAGTCCGTGCTGCGTAACTGCGACGGCAAGAAGGTCACCGAAGAGCACGTCAAGCAGCTCGCCAACTGGGGCGCGACCGCCGAGCGTACCGACGAGATCCCCTTCGTCGTCGCCCGCGTCGTGCTGCAGGACTTCACCGGCGTGCCGCTGCTGGCCGACCTGGCCGCGATGCGCAACGTCGCCGCCAAGACCGGCGCCGATCCGAAGAAGATCGAGCCGCTGGTGCCGGTGGACCTGGTGGTCGACCACTCGGTCACCATCGACCACTTCCGCGAGCCGAACGCGCTCGACCTGAACATGAAACTGGAATTCCAGCGCAACAACGAGCGCTACCAGTTCATGAAGTGGGGCATGCAGGCCTTCGACACCTTCGGCGTCGTGCCGCCGGGCTTCGGCATCGTCCACCAGGTCAACCTGGAATACCTGGCGCGCGGCGTGATGCGCCAGGGCGAAGTGTTCTACCCGGACACCCTGGTCGGCACCGACTCGCACACCACCATGATCAACGGCGTCGGCGTGGTCGGCTGGGGCGTGGGCGGCATCGAGGCGGAAGCCGGCATGCTGGGCCAGCCGGTCTACTTCCTGACCCCGGACGTCATCGGCGTCAACCTGAAGGGCAAGCTGCGCGAAGGCTGCACCGCGACCGACCTGGTGCTCACCGTCACCGAAATGCTGCGCCGTGAAAAAGTCGTGGGCAAGTTCGTCGAGTTCTTCGGCGAAGGCACCCGCTCGCTGTCGACCACCGACCGCGCCACCATCGCCAACATGGCCCCGGAATACGGCGCGACCATGGGCTTCTTCCCGGTGGACGAAGCAACCGTCGACTATTTCCGCGGCACCGGCCGTACCGAAGAAGAACTGGCTGCCTTCGAGAACTACTACAAGGCCCAGGGCATGTTCGGCATCCCGCAGGAAGGCGAGATCGACTACACCCGCGTGCTGGAACTGGACCTGTCGACCGTGACGCCGTCGCTGGCCGGCCCGAAGCGTCCGCAGGACCGTATCGAACTGGGCCACGTGAAGAACACCTTCACCGACCTGTTCAGCAAGCCGACCACCCAGAACGGCTTCAACAAGGCCCCGGAAGACCTGTCCAAGGTCTACGAGACCAGCAACGGCGTGCGCGTGAAGAACGGCGACGTCCTGATCGCCGCCATCACCTCGTGCACCAACACCTCGAACCCGAGCGTGCTGCTGGCTGCCGGCCTGCTGGCCAAGAAGGCGGTCGAGCGCGGCCTGACCGTCGCTCCGCACATCAAGTCCTCGCTGGCCCCTGGCTCGCGCGTGGTCACCGAGTACCTGACCGCCGCCGGCCTGCTGCCTTACCTGGACAAGCTGGGCTTCGGCGTGACCGCCTACGGCTGCACCACCTGCATCGGCAACGCCGGCGACCTGACCCCGGAACTGAACGCCGCGATCGTCGAGAACGACATCGTCGCCTCGGCCGTCCTGTCGGGCAACCGTAACTTCGAAGCGCGTATCCACCCGAACATCCGTTCGAACTTCCTGGCCTCGCCGCCGCTGGTCGTCGCCTACGCGATCGCCGGCAACATGACGCGCGACCTGATGACCGAGCCGGTCGGCAAGGACACCAACGGTGTCGACGTCTATCTGGGCGACATCTGGCCGACCTCGCAGGAAGTGGGCGAGCTGATGCGCTTCGCGATGAACTCGGAAGTCTTCAAGAAGAACTACGCCGACGTCAAGGGCAACCCGGGCGAACTGTGGGAGCGCGTGTCGTCGACCGAAGGCCAGGTCTACAACTGGCCTGAGTCGACCTACATCGCCGAGCCGCCGTTCTTCAGCGACTTCGAGATGACCCCGAAGGCAGCCGCCAGCGGCATCACCGGCGCCCGTGCGCTGGGCGTGTTCGGCGACTCGATCACCACCGACCACATCTCGCCGGCGGGTTCGATCAAGGAAGACGGTCCGGCAGGCAAGTGGCTGAAGGATCATGGCGTCCTGAAGGCCGACTTCAACTCCTACGGCTCGCGCCGCGGCAACCACGAGATCATGATGCGCGGCACCTTCGCCAACGTGCGCATCAAGAACAAGATGATCCCGGCCAAGGCGGACGGTTCGGCGGTCGAGGGCGGCATCACCATCCACCAGCCGTCGGGCGAACAGCTGTCGATCTACGACGCGGCAATGAAGTACGTGGCGGAAGGCACCCCGACCATGATCTTCGGCGGCGAAGAGTACGGCACCGGTTCCTCGCGCGACTGGGCGGCCAAGGGCACCCAGCTGCTGGGCGTGAAGGCGGTCATCTGCCGTTCGTTCGAGCGTATCCACCGCTCGAACCTGGTGGGCATGGGCGTGCTGCCGCTGCAGTTCATCGGCAACGACAGCGTCGAGTCGCTGGGCATCACCGGCAAGGAAACCTACGACCTGAAGGGCCTGGAAGGCGAGATCAAGCCGCAACAGCTGGCGACCCTGGTGATCCACCGTGAAAACGGCGAAGCGCAGGAAGTCAAAGTGCTGCTGCGTATCGATACCCCGATCGAAGTCGACTACTACAAGCATGGCGGCATCCTGCCGTTCGTGCTGCGTCAGCTGCTGGCTGCTTAAGCCTTACTGCTGAAGTGCAAAGGGCCGGAACCTGCAAGGGTTCCGGCCCTTTTGTTTTTTTGGCGCGGGGGGATGAACAGCGCCGGCTTTAGCTATCACCTCCAAGCCTGGAGACCGACTGCATTCAACCGTCATGGCAGCGGCACGAAATCGGGTACCGGCCTTCGCCGGGACCACGGTCTTACGGGCGCGGGACCTTAGGATACGAAGACGGCATGCAGCCGCATTACACCTCGGACCACATCCTGAGCAGGTTGTGGTAGTGCCCGGTGATGCCGACGATGGCCTCGCCGTCCCCGTGCTCGGCGCGCAGGGCCTGGATATGCGTATCCAGCTCGAACAGCATGCTGCGCTTCCAGTCGTCCCTCACCATGCTCTGGGTCCACAGGAAGGACGCCACCCGCTCGCCCGATGTCACCGGCATCACCTGGTGCACGCTCCCCGCCGGATACACGATCGCATCCCCCGCCGGCAGCTTGACCTCGTGCGTGCCGTAGGCATCCACCACCACCAGCTCGCCGCCCTCGTACTCCTCGGGCTCGCTCAGGAACACGGTGGTCGAGACGTCCGCGCGCATCGGCGGCAAGCCGCCGCGCTGGGCGCGGATCGCCCCGTCCACGTGCAGCCCGTAGTGCTCTCCCCCGCCGTAGGCGTTGAAATACGGCGCGAGGATCCGCAAGGGCAGCACCGCCGAGAAGAACAGCGGATGCGCCATCAGCGCCTGGCTCACCGCCTGCCCCAGTTCCACGGCCAGCGGCGAGCCTTCGGCCAGCTGGCGGTTCTGCTTCACCCTGGCCCCCTGCGGCCCCACGCTCTCGCGCCCGTCCACCCATTCGGAAGCGCCGTTCATGCGCTCGCGCATGCGCGCCACCTGCTCGGGCGTCAGCACGCCTGGAATATGCAGCATCATCTCTTGCGGTCCTCAATGAAAAAAGCCCTCCCGATCTTACCAGGAGGGCGAGTCCGGTTGCCCGGCGGGGGTGGTACCCGGTTAGAACTTCAAATTGGCAGTCAGGGTCGCCGAACGGCCCGCGCCGACGCCCGCGTAGTGCGGCGAGGACACGCGGTCGAAGTAGAACTTGTCGCCCAGGTTCTGGATGTTCAGCTGGAAGGACAGGTTCGGGTTCAGCACATAGCTCGCCATCGCGTCGAAGCGGGTATAGGCCGGCGCGTACTTGTTGTTGTTCACGTTGGCGAACTGGCGGTCCACGAAGTTGGCGCCGCCGCCGACGGTGAAGCTCCTGGTAATCGCGTAGGTCGTCCACAGCGAGGCGCTGTGCTTCGGCGTGGTCGGGAAGGCGTTGCCGTTGAACGGCGACGGCGACCAGACCGGCGCGGCCGCGGTGCCGGTGTTGACGAAGCCGTTATCCGCGATCACGCCGTCCAGGTAGGTGTAGCCGCCGAACAGGGTCCAGGCATTGGTCAGCTTGCCCGAGAAGCCCAGCTCCACGCCCTTGAGCTCCTTGCGGCCCACGTTCTGGGTGCTGCCGTCCGGCGCGGTGACGCGGGCGTTGTCCATGTCGCTCCGGAACACTGCCGCGCTCAGCGACAGGCGGCCGCCAGTCAGCACTTCCCACTTGGTGCCCAGCTCGATGTTGCGGCTCTTCTGCGGCTGCAGGTTCTGCACCGCCACGGTGAGCGCATCCAGACCGTCGCCGCCGTCGTTGCCCGGCGGCGTGGCCGAGGTGGCCCAGGACAGGTAGACGCTGCCGTTTGCCTTCGGCTTGTACACCAGGCCGGCCTGGTAGGTGTCGAAGCTCGAATCGACCCGGGCGCGGACCGCAGCGGCGGTGCCGGCGGCCGGGGTGGACAGCGAGGTGCGGAAGTGATCCCAGCGCGCGCCCAGGTTCAGCATCCACTGCGGCGTGAACTCGATGGTGTCGAAGCCGTAGACCGCGCGGGTATTGGTGTGGACGCTGGTCTGGACCGGCGACCGGCTGCGCGTGTAGACCCACGGGTCATGCGGATTCGGGTTGACCAGGGTGGTGCAGTTGTACAGGGTGGCGGCGCCGCTGGTCGGGCAGGTGAAGGTATTGGTCAGCGGGTTGTTGGTGCCCGGGCTGAACACATAGCTGCCGCGGTCGGTCTGCTCGCGCGAGAACTCGACCCCAAGGTTGAAGCTGTGCTTGATGCCGCCGGTATGGACGATGCCGCTCAGGCTGGTCGCATTGGCCAGGGTGTCGGTCTCGACCACGCGGGTGTTGGCGCGGCGCCAGACGGTGGCGTAGCGGACCGTGTTGCCCTTGGAATCATCCGGCTGGGTCCAGACGTAGTCCTGCGAGCTCTTGCCGTAGCGGGTGACGTTGCGCAGCGCCAGGCCGTTGCCGAACTCATGGCGCAGGTCGACCGTGGCGACATCGGTTTCGGTATCGCGGAAATCGCGGTTGGCCAAGCCGTAGAAGGCTTCGCGGTCGACCACGAAGGGGGTGCCGTTGCCGTTCTTCGACACGTCGGCGCCGCTGGCAATCGGGTTGTTGAACGGGATGCCGGTGTCCGGGATCTCGCTGCTCTGCATGTGGTAGTAGCTCAGGATCGCGCGGGTCGGGCCGGTCAGGCCGAAGGTGACGCTGGGCGCGATGCCCCAGCGGTCGCCGCCGACCACGTCGCGGCCGGCCACGTCGCTCTCGTGCGCCATCACGTTCAGGCGGAAGGCGGCGTTTCCGCCCAGCACGCGGTTGATGTCGCCGGTGACGCGGCGGTACTTGTCGGTGCCGACGCCCACGGTGGCGTTATTGAAGTCGTATTCCTTGGCGGTCTTGGTGACGATGTTGATGCCGCCGCCGGCCGAGGAACGGCCGCCCATGGCCGAGTTCGGGCCCTTGCTCACTTCGATCTGTTCGATGGCGAAGATCTCGCGCGACTGCGAACCGGAATCGCGCACGCCGTCGATGTAGGTGTCGGTCTGGGCGTTGTAGCCGCGGATGAACAGGTTGTCGCCCACCGGGTTGCCGCCTTCGGCCGCGCCGATGGTGATGCCCGGCACGGTGCGCAGCGCGTCGGTCAGCGACACGGCGCCGGTCTGGGAAATCACTTCCGAGCTCACGACGGTGACCGATTTCGGGGTGTCGAGCAGCGGCGCGGTGAACTTGTCGTTGGCCGAGCGCACCGGGCCCTGCACGGCGCGGTCGGCGTGGCCGTTGACATGCACCTTGGGCAGGCTGGCGCCATCGTCCAGCGCCGGGGCTTCGGCATGGGCCGCCAGCGGCAGGGCCAGTGAGGCCAGGACGGCAAGCGCCGGGCCGGACAGGCTCGGGCTGGCGTGACGGGCGTGTTTCTTACTCTTGATGAAGGACTTGCTGGCCTGCGCGGTGGTGGTGGTCATGACGCTTTTCTTGTTGGGGAAACGAACCCGCCGCCTCGGCAAGCCCGTTAGTCAGATTGCATAATAAATGAGAACGATTCGCATTATGATTCCCATTTGCGGTTTTGGCAAGCATGATGCTCAATGTTCGCGGGGCAGCAGGCTTGTTGCCGGTGTGTTCATGGCATGTGTCCGAATCAACTACAATACCGGCGATAAGGGTTTATGATGACCCCAGGGACTTTCGATCCACATTCACTGACAAGAGACCCATTAGCGCCATGCGTCGTCCATCCAAAGATTCAGCTCCTAAACTATCCGCAGAAAGCCAGCGCCTCGTCAGCATCTCGCAAGCCATCATGCAGGCTGCCAGCCGCGTCGAGGAGCGGGCCTGGGAACGCCAACTGGACACGCAACTGCAGAAACTGCTCAAGACCAACCACCAGGACAGCATCGACCTGGCCCTGAACGTCCTCTTCAAGGACGACCTCGGCTCCTACGATGTCCTGATGGATACCGTCGAAGCCGTCAGCGAATCGGCCACGATGGTCGAGCAGCAGGACGGCAGCGACGTGACCTGGCAGGCCCTGCTGGTCGCGGCACCGATCCTGGCCTGGACCCGCTTCTCGATCGCGACCGGGAACATCCCGGGCGAGCTGCTGAGCACGCTGTCCGCGCATTTCTCGGCGCACCTGCTGGCCGAAGGCACCCGCCTGGCGATCGCACCGACCCTGTACTCGATCGACCAGCTGCCGCGCACCCATGCCGAAACCTATGCGCTGACCCACAAGCTGGCCGCGGCCGCGCACAAGGGCGGCACCATCAAGCCGGCCAGCCGCGAAGCCGAGACCGCGCCCTTCCTGGCCGACACCCGCTACCTGCTGGTGGCCATCGTTGCGCCGCAAGGGGCCCCCTTGTTCCGCTGGCAAGAGCCGCAACACCATACGCACTTCGCCGAAGAGCGCAACCGCGCGCTGGAGCAATGGCGCGCCCAGGCCACGGCCAATGTCGCGCGCCTGCTGCCGGGCTGCGGCATCGAGCTGCTGCTGCCGGAAGCGTATTACGTGGCCTGCCGCGAAGCCGACAAGCTGATCCGCCCGATCTCGATCCGCGCCGCCGTCCACTACCTGACCAATACGCTGGGCGTGGAAGCCTCGGACCTGCGCGCCGTGATCGCCGGCTTCGGCGAGGAAGCCTCGGACATCCAGATCGACGAGTACCGCGTCTCCTTCACCATGCGCCAGAGCCCGGACGTGGTGTACGGCATCGTCTGGCCGCTGTACGGCCAGGAAGACGAGAACGGCACGCCGATGGAAGGCCCGCTCGCTGCCGGCCCGACGCCGCTGACGCCGATCAGCGAAATCGTCGCCCACCTGAACGATGCGGGCATCGCCCACATCAAGCGGATCAACGAGCGCTATGTCGCCGAGTACTGCGACGACTGCGGCGCGCCACTGTTCGCCGATCCAACCGGCGAGCTGGTCCACGCCGAAATGCCGGAAGACGCACCGACCGGCACCGAGCACTTCCATTGACGATGCGGGCGCTTCCAACTGCCGGCAGCGCCCCTTCTCCCTCGCCATGATCGACCTGCACATCCGTCCCGAGCGGCCTGCCGACGCGGCATCGATCGCAGCCCTCCTCCACGCCGCGTTTGCCGGCAACCCGCACAGCACGCAGACCGAGCACCAGATCGTCGAGCGCCTGCGCGCGAGCGGCCGCCTGGCCGTCTCGCTGGCGGCCCTGCTGCCCGATGGGCGGCTGGTCGGGCATGTCGCGTTCTCGAAGGTGACGATCGATGGGCGCGACGAGGACTGGTATGGACTGGGCCCGCTCGCGGTGCTGCCTCGGTCGCAAGGCCAGGGGATCGGCGCGGCCCTGGTAGAAGCCGGATTGTCGGTACTGCGCCGCAAGGGCGCACGCGGCTGCGTGGTGCTGGGCGAGCCGGCCTACTACGGCCGATTCGGTTTTGCGCAAGACGCAGGCCTGCGCTATCCCGGGCCGCCACCGGAATACTTCATGGCCCTGCCCTTCGCACTCCCTGCTCCGCAGGGCGCCGTTGCCTACGACAGCGCATTCGATTAAGAGCGCCTAACAAAACCCTCATGGCTGCGTTGCATCGTCTTGCCGTACTAGAGTACTGTCTTCGACGCTGCTCCTTGCCCTGAGGGTTTTCTTAGGCGCGCTAAGGGTCCGTCTCCTTGTTGCCACAAAGAAAATTTCTGTGTACGCTCAGGACAGGAGCTTTTCATCATCCCTGTCCGGAGCAAAACATGGCGGAGTACGACGACCTGGTGGCGATTCTGAAAAGAATGGAGCTAAACCAGCTGAAGGCGCTGGACATGCAGGCCGAGCAGCTTGCCCGCATCCAGGCGCAAACGGAGCGTGCCGATGCGCGGTTCCAGGAAAGCGTCGCCATCCAGCAAGCCACTGTTTCCCGTTATGCGAGGATTACCAGGCTGATGGTGCCGATCATGCTGGCGGCGCTGCTGATTGCCTTCTACGTGATGTTCGCAGCCGCCTGAACCGGCGCCCTGAATTGATCGGCCAATCCCAGGCTGCGGAAGCGTTCGACAACGAAATCCACGAATACCCGAGTCTTGGCGGGCAGCAGCCGCCGGCTCGGATAATAGATGCAGAGCGGCCGCGCCTCCGCATACCAGTCCGGCATCAGCTGCACCAGTTCGCCGCTGCGCAAGAATGGCAGCGCGTGCGGCAGCGGCAGCAGGGCCAGTCCCACGCCTGCGGCGGCAGCGGTAGCCATCGCTTCCGGATCGTCGCAGACCGCCGCGGCGCGGAACTCCGCGGGCACCTGCTCGTCGCCCGCATCGGTACGCAAGGTCCAACTGTACAGCCTGCCTGTTCGGATGGCCCGCCGCCCAATCCCGTCATGCTCGGCCAGCTCCTGCGGCGTGCGCGGCTCGCCGCGCCGGGCCAGATAAGCCGGCGCGGCAGTCACGATGATCCGCACCCGGGTCAGCTCGCGCGCGACCACGCCTTCGCTCAATTCGATTCCGCCGCCGATGGCGACATCGAAGCCCTCGCCCACCAGGTCGACCTGGCGGTTCTCGAAATACAGGTCCGGCACGATGGCCGGATAGCGCTCGCGGAAGGCTTCCAGCATCGGTACGAAATACGTCCTTCCCACGGCCGGCGCCATGCTCACCTTGAGCGTGCCCGCCGGCTGGGCGGCGCCCTCGCGCGCCGCCAGCACCGCGCCTTCGATCTGGCGCCACGGCTCCGCCACTTCGCGCAGGAATTGCTCGCCCTCTTCCGTCAGGCGCAGCTGGCGCGTGGTGCGCTGGAACAGGCGCACGCCGAGCTGGCGTTCGAGCGCGGCGACGTTCTTGCTCACCGCCGCCGGCGTCATGCCCAGGCGGCGGGCGGCAGCGGAAAAGCCGCGCTCCTCGGCGCTGTAGATGAAGGAAACGAGATGGCTGATCGATTCGAGCATGCCGCCATTTTATACCCGGAGTTGAAAGTATTTCGACAATCGACCGGCTAGTTTCAACTGCGAGTCGGGGTAATACTGATGTTCACCAACCACCCACCAGGAGAACATCATGCAAACCCTTCACAACAAGGTCGCTTTCGTCACCGGCGGTTCGCGCGGCATCGGCGCCGCCATCGTGCGCCGCCTGGCAGCCGACGGCGCGACGCTTGTCCTTACCTACCAGAGCTCGGCCAACGCCGCGGAAGCGCTGGTGCGCGAGATCGAAGCCGGCGGCGGCCGCGCGCTCGCCATCCGCAGCGACGCCGGCGACCCGGCCGCCCTCCAGCAAGCCATCGCCCAGGCAGCCGACCGCTTCGGCCGCATCGACATCCTGGTCAACAATGCCGGCGTACTGCACATGGGGCCGGTAGACGAGTTCGCCGTCGAAGACTTCGACAAGAGCATCGCGGTCAACGTCCGTGCGGTCTTCGTCGGCGTCAAGGCGGCGCTGCGCTACATGGGCGAAGGCGGACGCATCGTCAACATCAGCAGCGTCAACGCGCTGCGCATGCCCTTCGCCGGCGCGGCTGTGTACGCGATGAGCAAGTCGGCGCTGAGCGGCCTCGTCAAAGGCCTGGCGCGCGACCTGGGCCCGCGCGGCATCACCATCAACAATGTCTTGCCCGGCCCGGTCGACACGGACATGAATCCGGAGAACAGCGACTTCGGCGCGACCCTGCACGGCCTGATGGCCCTGCCCCGCCACGGCCGTCCGGAAGAAATCGCCTCGATGGTGGCCTACCTGGCCGGCGCGGAATCGTCCTTCGTCACCGGCGCCGACCTGCTGGTCGACGGCGGCTTCGGCGCCTGAAGCGCCGGGTTCAGGTCTCGGCCCACTGGCGCAGCAGGTTGTGGTAGTGGGCCGTCAGCGCCACCGTCTCCTGGCAGTCGCCCAGGCGGGTGCGCAGGGACTCGATGGTGCGGTCGAGTTCGTACAGCATGCTGCGCCGGGTGTCGTCGCGGATCATGCTCTGGGTCCAGAAGAAGCTGCAAATGCGCTCGCCCTGGGTCACCGGCTCGACGCGATGCACGCTGGTCGAGGGATAGACGACCAGGTCGCCCGCGTCGAGCTTGACCTCGTGCTCGCCGTAGGTGTCCTGCACCACCAGTTCCCCGCCCTCGTACTCCTCGGGCGCGGACAGGAACAGGGTCCCGGAGACATCGGTGCGCAGCATGCCGTTCGTGCCCGGCACCATGCGCACCGCGCCGTCGACGTGGTCGCCGTAGTGCTCGCCTTCGCCGTAGCGGTTGAACAGCGGCGGCATCGAGCGCACCGGCAGCACGGCGGCGAAGAACATCGCATTGCGCGCCAGCGCCGCCTGCACGATGGCGGCCAGCTCGCGCGCCTCCGGCGAGGCCTCGGGCAGCTGGCGGTTGCGCTTGACCTGGGCGCCCTGCGCGCCGGCGGTGGCGCGGCCGTCATGCCAGTCGCTGCGGTCCAGCCTGGCGCGGATGGCGCGCAGCTCCTCCTGGGTCAGCACATTCGGGATATGCAAGAGCATGGGAATCCTCCAAACAAATGCGCGCCGGCCGGGTGGAAAACCCGGCCGGCGCGGCTGCTTCATCCGGTCAGAAGCGGATGTTCGCGGTCAGGCTGGCCGAGCGCGGCGCGCCCGGGGTGTAGCGGTAGCCGCTCTTGTTGATGCTGGCCACGTACTGCTCGTCGGCGAGGTTGTAGACATTCAGGCGCAGGTCGACGTTGTCGCTGAGCTTGTAGGCGGCCATGGCGTCGAACACCCAGTAGGACTCGGTGAACGCCGGGGTGCCGATGGCGCCGTCGGTGCCGCGCTTGAGCTTGTCGCTGAAGCGGGCGCCGCCGCCGAGCTTCAGGCCGAACGGCAGGTCGTACGAGGTCCACAGGGTGAGGGACTGCTTCGGCGTGTAGCTCAGGCTGTTTTCGCCCGAGGCCGTGACCATGCGGCCGCGCTCGACGCTGGAGTCCTGGTACAGGTAACCCGCGCTGACCAGCCAGTTCGGAGCCAGGGCGCCGGTGGCGCCCAGTTCCACACCCTGGACGCGCTTGCGGCCGGTCTGGTGCCAGGTCAGGTCGACCGGATCCTGCTCGACTTCGTTCTTGACCTCGGTGCGGAACAGCGCGGCCGTCAGGGACAGCTTCTGGCGCAGCAGGTCCAGCTTGCCGCCCACTTCCTGGGTGGTGGTCTTCTGCGGCTCGTAGATCGGATTCTGCGCGTTGTTGACATTGCCGGACACCGTGAAGTTCGCCCCCGGCGGCTGCCTGGAGCTGGCCACCATCGCGTACACGCTGCTGTTGGCGGTCGGCTTGTACAGCAGCGAAGCCTTGCCGTTGACCAGGGTGTCGGCGACCGTGAAGTGGGTCGGCACCAGCACGCCGCTGGTCAGCGCCACCACCGTGTAGTCGCCCTCGTAGCGCTCGGCGCGCACGCCGCCGTTGAAGATCCAGCGCTCGCCCAGCTTGATGGTGTCGAAGGCATACAGGGCCTGGGTATCGATCTCGCCGCGGTTGTAGGCGCCGGTGCGTTGCGGCGCGAAACCGGTGACGGGGTCATTGGGGTTCGGGCGGTACAGGTTGGCGGCCGGCAGCGTGCCCAGGCCGGTGCGGCCGTAGCTGATCTGGCGCTCGCTGGCCAGTTCCAGGCCTGCGACCAGGGTATGCGACAGCGCGCCGGTGGCGAAGTCCGCGGTCAGGGTGGTCTGGTTGGTCAGGATCCTGTTTTCCTGGTCCTTCGAGGTGCGGGTGCTGCGCGCCACCGTCCAGGTCGACGGATCGCCCTGCACCGGCGTGAGCAGGTTGGCGGCATTGGCCAGCCAGGCGCTCAGCACGTAATCCTGGGTGGTGCGGCCGTAGCGGCTGGTGTTCTGCAGGCGCAGGATGGGCGAGAACTCGTGCTCGATGCGCACGGTCGCCATGTCGGCCTCGATCTTGTCGTAGTCGCTGGTCGAGCCGTAGAAATTCTTCGGATCGACCGGCGCCGCGGCGCTGATGAAGGGGCGGGTCCGGTCCGGGCTGGTGTAGCCCGGCAGGCCGACGGTCGAGACGCCGCCGTCGGGGATATTGTCCTGGTCTACGTGCAGGTAATCCAGGTGCACGCGGGTCGCGCCGTTCAGGCCGAAGCCCAGGCTCGGGGCCACCGCCCAGCGCTTGTTCTTGACCACGTCGCGCGCCGGATTGCCGGCCTCCTGGGCCATCACGTTCAGGCGCAGGGCAATGCCGCGCTCCGCGTCGAGCACGGTATTCACGTCCGCCGTGGCGCGCTTCTGCGATGCGCTGCCGCCGGTGACCGAGGCCGACGCCGCCTGCGTCATGTAGGCCTTCTTGCTCACCAGGTTGACCGAGCCGGTCGGCGCGCCACGGCCGGTGTCGGTGCCGGCCGGGCCCTTGAGCACGTCGATCTGTTCCAGGTTGAAGACGTCGCGCGAGATCGAGCCGACGTCGCGCACGCCGTCCACGAACACGCTGCCCGAGGTATCGAAGCCGCGCATGAAGATCGCGTCGCCGGTGTTGGTGTTGCCGTTCTCGCCCAGGAAGAAGGCGCCCACGCCGGGGGTGTTGCGCAGCGCTTCGGTCAGGGTCAGGGCGCCCTGCTGCTCGAACAATTCTTTCTTGATGACCTGCACGGTCTGGGCGGTGTCTACCAGCTTTTCGGTGTACTTGGCAGAGGAAGCGTATTCCGCGCGGAAGCCGGTGTCGGCTTGGCCGACCACCGCCACGGTGGCGGCCGGCCTGGCGTCGTCCGGCGGCGGCGCCACATTGTCCGCCTGGGCGGCCAGCGGCAGGAGGAGCGCTGCCAAGGTGGTTCCCATCACGTGACGGTTGGCATGTGGGCGCTTGCGGCTTTTTATTGCTTTCATTACAAAACCTTCTCTGGACAAGTTGACGGAACATCATTGGATGGCGGCAATTGTAAAGAGAATGACAAGCTATGTAAACGAGAATTATTCTCATTCTCATGCGCATTTAATAAAATGCGGGCCAAACGCAAGCGCGCCGGCCGAAGCCGGCGGTATGATCGCCGGACCATTCCGGTATCTCAATCAAGGAGCACAGCATGGACACACAGGAACTCCACCGTGGCCGCCTGATCGACCATATCCAGCTGGTGGTGCGCGACCTGCCGGCCTCGCAGGCGTTCTACGGGGCGGTATTCGAGGTCTTGCAGGTGCCGATGGGCGGCACCGGGGACGGGTATTTCTGGGCGGACGAACTGTTCGTCTCGACTGCCGGCAGCGAGGCGGCCCAGGGAGTGCTGACCGGACGCCACCATCTTGCCTTCCAGGCCAGGGACCGGGCCATGGTCGACGCCTTCTACCGGGCGGCGCTGGCGAGCGGCGGCAAGGACAACGGCGGGCCGGGCGAGCGGCCCTATCACCCCGGGTATTACGCGGCCTTCGTGCTGGACCCCGACGGCAACAACATCGAGGCGGTGTACCACGGAGAAGCGCAGCGCAGCGCGCCTTCCGTGAAGATCACGTTCTGACTACCGGCGCTGGACGGTTCAGGCCAGTGATTCCGCCAGGCCGTGCTTCACCGCATACACGTACAGCTTGAGCCGGCTGTCGACGTTCAGCTTCTGGTAGATCGACGACAGATGGTTGCGCAAGGTGTGTTCGCTCATGAACAGCAGCTTGGCCAGCTCCCTGTTGTTGACGCCCGAATGCTCGACCACCTTGCGCACGATGTCGCGCTCCTTGGGAGTCAGCAAGGCCATGGTGCTCTTGCGTGCCGCCTGCTGCTGGTCGCGCTGCTGCTGGGACTGGAACACGCGCGCCGTCGTCACCCGGTCCAGCCACAGCTCGCCGCGGTGCACGCTGGCGATGGCCTTGAGCACGACATCGGCGGCCGCTTCCTTCTTGACCACGCCGCGCGCGCCCCTGAGCACGGCCTCGTCGGTCCGCGCATCGTCGCGCACGCCGGTCAGGATCAGGATCTTGGCCGTGCAGCAGGCCTGCAGCTGCGGAATCAGCTCGTTGCCATCGTCGTCGCCCAGGTCCATGTCGAGCAGGATCACGTCGGGCTGGAGGGTGCGCGCCAAATGGAGCGCGTCCTCGGCCCGGCTGCTCGTGCCGGCCACCGCCAT
>CBIHLT010000057.1:0-23351 GCA_966210615.1 uncultured Massilia sp. | reverse complement strand
CACCGCCGTATACATCTGCAGGTTCAGCAGCAGCTGCCTGGTCGTGATGAACTCATGCTCCGAATGCCCGGTATACACCTTGCCCGGCATCGTGGGCCCGAAACTCACCGCATTCGGGAACAGGCGCGAATTGGTCCCGCCGCCGACCGCGATCGGCTTCGGATCCTTCATCCCCGTGAAGTACGAGAACACCCCCATCAGGATCGGCAGCTGCGGCGGATCCTTCTGTACCCAGGGTTCGTTGATGCGCACCGAGATGTTGGCCAGCGGCAGGCGCCTGCCCTGCCATTGCGCCAGCGCGGCATTGACCTCGTTGGTCAGCTGCTCGGTGCTCTTGCCCTGCGGGCGGCGCATGTTGATCGACACTTCGATGCCGTCCTCGCGCTGCTTGATGACCGTGGGCGCGAAGGTCATCGGTCCCATGAAGCTGTCGCGGTAGGCGATATTGCCGAATTTCTCGCCATGGATGCCGGTGCCCACCATGTCGTTCAGATAGTTCACCACGCCGCCTGCAGTCGTGTTGGGCCAGTCCTGCACCGCCAGCGCGTCGGCCAGCATGCTGATCGCGTTCACGCCGTCCTCGGGCTTGGACGAGTGCGCCGACACGCCCTTGGCGCGCACGGCCAGATTCTTGCCCTGCCATGCGAAGGTGTAGCGCATGCCCTCCTGCTTCGCGCCGCGCGCGCGGATCAGCTTTTCCAGTTCCGGGGTCGCGTTCGCGATCAGCGCCTGGGCGTCTTCCGGGATCTGGCTGCCGAAGAAGCCGCCGCCGAATTCCGCCACGTAGGGCGCGCCTTCCTTCGGCGCTTCCGCGCCCTGCTTCGGAATCGTCACGGCCACCGTGCCGTAGCCCTTCTCGGCCGTCACCGCCGGGTACTCGGCGTCGAGGGTGATGTTCATCTGCGGCGGCTCATGCGTCTTTAGAAACTCGACCAGCGGCCCCCAGTCCGATTCCTCGCCCATGTACACGTAGAGCTCGATGCGCTTGGACAGCGGCACCTGGCGGTCCTTGATCGCCTTCATCGCGTACAGCGCGGTGGCGATCGGGCCCTTGTCGTCCTCGGCGCCGCGCGCCAGCAGCTTGCCCGGCTCGCTCGTGCGGTCCAGCACGAAGGGCGATTTCTTCCACTTGCTGGGGTCGACCGGCTGCACGTCGCCGTGCGTGACGACGCCGACGCGCTCGCTGCCGCTGCCCAGTCCGACGATCACGACCCAGCCGTGATCCGCATAGTCCAGGCCCAGGCGCTGGGCCTCCTGCTTGAGCGCGGTCTTGAAGGCGATGTGGACGGGGTTCTTGTCGGACGGGACCTTGGGATCGGCTACCGTGTTGTAGCTGACCAGCCGGGCCAGGGTGTCGACGATATCGTTGCGGTAGGTGGCGGCCGCATACTTGGCGGCCTTGACGGCGGCCTCGCCCGGGGCGTTCGCGTTCGTATTGACGGGTGCGGCATGGCCTGCCACGGCGGTCGCCAGCAGCAGGCTGGCAAGCAGTGTTGTTCGAATCATTTTATTGCCAGTCTCCAGATGCAGAAGCAGTGATTGCAAAAGCGCAATGAGTCTAGCATAGGGGCCGTGCGCGCGTGATCCGGCCTTCGCGCTATCGTCGCACTCAAGCACTCTTTTTTTCAGGACTTCCGCATGAGCGACAAGACCATCCGGCGCATCCATCCCGCGCGGCGCGACGACATCGGCGACCTGGTCACGAGGCGGCCCTTGCCGAGCCCGCTGCTCGACCAGATCGACCCCTTCCTCTTCCTCAACCACCACGGCCCGCAGACCTATCCGCCGCACAACCGCGGCCTGCCCTTCGGGCCGCATCCGCACCGCGGCTTCGAAACCGTGACCTTCATCGTCGAGGGCAGCCTGGCCCACCGCGACAATGCGGGCCATGAAAGCGTGATTCGCGCGGGCGGCGTGCAATGGATGACGGCGGGAAGCGGGATCGTGCATGCGGAAGTGTCGCCGCGCGACTTTCTCGACCAGGGCGGCCCGGTCGAAATCCTGCAGCTATGGGTCAACCTGCCTTCGCGCCTGAAGATGAGCACGCCGGCCTATGTGGGCTTGCAGGAGAAAGACATTCCCGCCTTGCGCCTGGACGAGGGCAAGGTCACGCTGCACTTGATCGCTGGGGAATGGGAAGGCACGCCGGGACCGGTGCGGTCCCTGACCGGCGTGTTCATGAGTACGCTCGACATGCGGGCGGGCGGACGTTTTCGTGCAATCGTCCGGCCACCGCGCAAGGTCTTCCTGTACGTGGTGCGTGGAAGTATCGCCGTGGGGCGCCATGACGATCTCGTCAACGCATACCAACTTGTCGAGCTGGGCGACGACGGCGAGGCAGTCGATCTGCACACCGGGTCCGGCGCCCTGCTGCTGTTCGGCCATGCCGAACCAATTCGCGAGCCCGTGGTGGCGCACGGGCCTTTTGTCATGACCACCCGCGCCGAGATTGCGCAGGCGGTCGCCGATTACCAGGCCGGCCGTTTTGGATCAGCGCTTGGCTAAGGCCAGCACTTTGCCGGCGGCGGTGCTGACCACGACTTCATCGGGGATGCGGTCGCCGGTGAAGGTGTAGCGCACGTCCTTGTCGACGGCGACGAATTTACCTTTGCCCACGTGGATGATTTCCGTTGGGCCATCGCCGAGGTCGGCAGTCAGCACGCGATGCTTGCCGGTGACCGTGCCGGACACCGTCAGCACGCGGCCGTCTTCCAAGCCGTATTCACCCTGCACCCGGTCGAACATGAACGGCGCCATGCGCACTTGTGCCGGCGGAACGCCGCGCACTTCGACGCGTTCGGTTTCGGCGCCTTGCGGAGCGGCGGCGGCGGAGAAGGACAGGACGGCGGCGCCGGCGAAGAGGACGAGGTGCTTGATACGCATGATGAATTCCTTTCAGGTCGAAATCGAAGTAACGGACCTGGCGGCTTGGCTTACGGACGCAGGTCCCACGTTGTTCAGTTTCGCCAGCTGCTCACTGTTTTTGTCTGGCGATGAAGACAGTGTAGCCACGCCGCTGGCGCTTACAAGCGAAGTTGGACCGAAGCGCGAATTCGAGCGATGAATTGCGAAAAACGGGGACTGGACGGGGGATGCATATGCGTGCGCAGGGACGATGTCTGCATGCAGTGCATACGCGCTTGACGCCGTTTTTTTCGATGCGCTCAACAAGCTGTATATGCTTGTTGATACGCATGCCCGGCGGGGCAAACAGCCCGTAGATAAAGGCTCCGTTAGCGATGACGGCAGTGCGGATGACGGCGCCGCCCACCCTGCCCTATGCGTCGGTTCCGAACGTGCGTCTGCATGTCGCGCGATGCCGTAGAGTGTGTGATCGATCACCGCTTCCATTGGCCAGACGCATGCAACCAGTCCCCCTCGCCGCGACCACGCGCGGCTATCCCGATACCGGCTATGTCGTCGAAAACGTGCACGCCGGTTCGGTCGCCGTGGTCGACCTCCACGGCCGCCTGCTGTGGCAAGCGGGCGATCCGCACTACCCTACTTTTACGCGCTCGGCGCTCAAGCCCTTCCAGGCCCTGCCCTTCATCCTGTCGGACGGCCCGTCGCGCTTCGGCCTCACGCGCGACGAGCTCGCGCTGCTGTGCGCCAGCCATTCCGGCGAAGAGCGCCACCTGGCGGGCGTGCGCTCCATCCTCGGCAAGATCGGACTCGACGAAAGCCACCTCGAATGCGGCTGCGCCACGCCGCTCTATTACGAAGCCGTGGGCCAGCCGGCGCCCCAGGACCGGCCCTGGACGCCGCTGCACCACAACTGTTCAGGCAAGCACAGCGGCTTCCTGGCCTGGTGCCGCCTGCACGGCGCGCCCACGCAAGGCTATGTCGAGCGCGCGCACCCGCTGCAGCAGGCCATCCTCGGCACCCTGGCCGATGCCGCCGGGCTGCCGGCCGCGCACATGCCCGCCGGGATCGACGGCTGCTCCGCGCCGAACTACGCGATGCCGCTGTCGCGCCTGGCCCATTTGTATGCACGGCTGGCGCAAGGCGTGGCCGATCCGCAGCTCGGCGGCGCCATGGGCATGCTGTTCGATGCGATGACCGGCCGGCCGGACCTGGTCTCCGGCGAGGAGCGCACCGACCTGTTCTGGATGACGGCGGGCGGCGGCGACTGGGTGGCGAAGATCGGTGCCGACGCGGTGCAGGCGATCGGCATCCGTTCGGCCGGGATCGGCATCGCCATCAAGATCCAGGATGGCGCCAGCCGCGCGCTGCATCCCGCGACCTACAGCGTGCTGGAGCAGCTCGGATTGCTGGACGATGCGCGGCGCGCGCTGCTGGAGCGCTACCGCCGGCCGCCCATCAGGAACGCGCGCGGTACGGTGGCGGGCGACGTGCGGCCGCTGTTCACGCTGCAGCGGGCCGCCTGAAATACATGCTCAGGCCGCCAGCCTGCGCAGCATGGCCGCGATGGCGTCGAGCACCGTGTCGTCCTGCCAGTAGAGATTGTGCGAGAGCGGGTTCCAGCTCTTCAGCATCATGCCCAGCACGCCGTCGTTGGCGTTGATGACGCGGTCCTCGACCAGGGCGCGGTAGCCGCCCGAGAGCGGCTGCAGCGGCCAGCCGAGCGCATCGTCCGGGTCGTAGTAGTTGACCCACTTGAACAGGGCGGTCGGCGGCGCGATGGGAATGATGTGCATCTCCTTGTGCGCGGCCACGAAAATCGGGATGTTGCAGCCGGTGGTGATCAGCCCCGCGCAGGTGCCGGCGCCGATGAAGCCGCGCTCGCTGGCCGTGAGCGCGCGGCCGTAGGCCTGCTGGGCCCAGGCGTCGATGTTGCGCCAGATGCCCGCGCCGACGGGCTTGCCGGCGGCGGCCTTCTGGGCGTCGTAGATATAGCTCGACAGGACCTGGCAGCCCAGCGACTGCGCCAGGAACACGACCGGCATGCCGGGACGCACCGCGTGCGCCGACATCAGCGCGCGCGCGATTTCTCCCTGGGCGAGTTCGTAGACCGAACCGGGGATCTCCTTGCGGTTCTCCAGGCCGGCCGCGTCGCCGAAGCCGTACAGGACGAACTTGCGCAGGTCGTCGTAGCGTACCGTGCTCTGCGAGCGCGTGCGGTCCCACACCAGCTGCTGGTTATCCTGCAGGATCTTCTGGTAGTACACCGAACGCATCACCGCCTGGTCCGACACCGTGCCCAGGCGGGCGCGCACGGAGGCCATCAGCCCGTCCGCGTAATTCGGCAGGGTCTCCCCCATGCCGTGCACCGTGATCAACGCCACTTGCGCCATGCTCGTTCTCCCCTCGCCGGCGCTGCGTCCGGCCATGCCCTTAGCCTACCAAATCCGGGCGCGTACGGTCGCGCTGCGTGTTCGCCAAGCTGGCACAATACGGGCATGGATATCCTGTTCGACCGCTACCTGGAGGCGATCGGCGCGCTCGACCTGGCGCGGGCCGGCTCGCCTGCCGACATCCCCGAGACCTTCCTGCTGGCGCGCGAAGGGCGCTACAGCAGCTACTATATTCCCTTCGAGTCGGTGAACCCGGCGGCGCGGGTGGTCGTCGTGGGGATCTCGCCCGGCTTCGTGCAGTGGAAGAACGCGATGCGCGAGGCTCAGCGCCAGATCGCGGCCGGGGCTTCGGCCGCGGAGACGCTGCGCGCCGCGCGCCTGACGGGGGCGTTCAGCGGGGCGATCCGGCCGAACTTCGTCGCCTTGCTGGATGCGATCGGGGTGCAACACTGGCTCGGCATCGCCAGCTGCGCCAGCTTGTTCGACGTGGATGCGCCGCTGGTGCAGGTGAGCGCGATCCTGCGGCACCCGGTGTTCGTCGATGGGAAGAACTACAGCGGGACGCCGGCGATGCCCAGGCAGGCGTTCCTGCGCGAGGAGATGCTGCGCTATTTTGCGCACGAGGCGGCGATGCTGCCGGAGGCCGTGTATATCCCGATGGGGGCGAGCGTGAGCGAAGGGCTGGACTGGCTGGCGGAGCGCGGGGTGCTGCGCGCGGATCGGATATTGCATGGCTTGCCGCATCCTTCGGGGGCCAATGCGGAAAGGGTGGCGTATTTCCTGGGGAGGAAGGAGAAGGCGGCGTTGTCGGCGAAGACCAATGGGGAGATGATCGATGCGGCGCGGATGCACTTGCTTGATCAGGTGCGGGCGCTGATGGATGGGAGCCAGCGGTATCGCTGTGCTAAAAAACTTGGGTTCCCGCCTTCGCGGGAATGACGTGCAAGTATGCGTGGCCGAAACCGCGTTTGCGGCCTGCAACCTATAAACCGTCACTCCCGCGAAGGCGGGAATAATGCCACCGGCATTGTTCCGCCCAAGTTTGCATGCTCAGTAGTTAGGGTACCCCAATTTCGAGCTCGAAGGTGCCGACACCATCGACACCCCCGCGCACCCGATCCCCCGGCTGCAGCGCGCCGACTCCCGACGGCGTCCCCGAATAAATCAGATCCCCCGCCTCCAGCCTCACGAAGCGCGACAGGTAGCTGATCACATCCGCCACCGGCCAGATCATCTCGTTCAAATCCCCCTGCTGCTTCACCTGCCCGTTCACCTCCAGCCAGATGCGCCCTTGCGCCGGATGTCCGGTCTCGCTCGCCGGCCGCAGCGCGCTGCACGGCGCCGACGCATCGAAGCCCTTGGCCATGTCCCACGGCCGCCCGGCATCCTTGGCCGCCGCTTGCAGGTCGCGCCGCGTGAGATCCAGGCCCACGCCATAGCCCCACACCAGCGCCAGCGCATCCTCGACCGGCACGTCGGCCCCGCCCGCGCCCAAGGCCACCACCAGCTCCACTTCATGGTGCAGGTCCTGGGTCATCGGCGGATACGGCAGCGTGCCGCTGGCCGGCACCACCGCGTCGGCGGGCTTGGTAAAGAAGAACGGCGGCTCGCGCGAGGGATCGCTCCCCATCTCGCGCGCATGGGCGGCGTAATTACGGCCGACGCAGAATACGCGGCGCACAGGGAAACGGGCGGCGGAACCCTCCACGGCCACCGAAGGCGCGGCGGGAGCGGTGATGACGAAAGCGGACATGCTCATCCTTTCAATGACGGAGCGCCTATCATACCCGCGCCGGATTCCAGGATGCGTACCAGCGCCGTCATGTCCACCGGCTTGACCAGGTGGTGCCCGATGCCCGCGGCGATCACGCGCTCGCGGTCCTTGGGCTGGCCGTAGCCCGTGATCGCGACCAGCACCGTGTGCGCCGTCTCGGGCTGGGCGCGCAAGCGTTCCGCCAGCTGGTAGCCGTCCATGTCGGGCAGGCCGATATCGATCAGCATCATGTCCGGCCGCTCCCTGCGCGCGCGCTCGATGGCGGACGCCGCATCGTATTCCACCGACGCCGCATAGCCCTGCACGCTCAGGAGCATGGCCAGGCTGTCGGCCGCGTCGGTGTTGTCGTCGACGACGATCAGGCGCAACTTGCGCTCCGGGCGCGCGTCCGCGCTGCCGGCCGGCTCCTGCGGCGGCGCGTACTCGCCATCCGCCGCCGCCAGCACGCAAGGCAGGGTCAGGGTGAAGCTGCTGCCCAGGCCCACGCCGTCGCTGTGCGCGCGCACGTCGCCCTCGTGCAGCTCCACCAGCTTTTTCACCAGCGCCAGCCCCAGCCCCAGCCCGCCCTGCGAACGCGCCAGCGTGCGTGCGCCCTGCGTGTACAGGTCGAACACGTTCGGCACCAGCTCGGCCGGCATGCCGGAGCCGTTGTCACGGATCTCGAGCCGCATGAGGCCATCGCCGGCGTCGAGCGCGAGCGCGATGCGCCCCGCCTTCTGCGTGTACTTGGCGGCGTTGTTGAGGATGTTGGCGACGCTCTGCACCAGGCGCGTCTGGTCGCCCTTCACGTACACCGGCTGGTCGGGCATCCGCACCGTGACCTGGTGCGCCTTTTCCTGCACCAGCGGGCGGGTCTGGTCGAGCGCGCCGGCCACCACGTCGCGGAAGTCCACCAGGCCGAGCTTGAGCTTGACCAGCCCGCGCGTGACGCGCGAGACGTCCAGCAGGTCGTCGATCAGGCGGCTCATGTGCCGCACCTGGCGGCTGATGATGGTGCTGGTCTGGCAGATGCGCGGCTCGTCCGCGAACTGCATGCTCAGCAGGCTGGCCGAACTGCTGATCGGCGCCAGCGGATTGCGCAGCTCGTGCGCCAGCATGGCCAGGAATTCATCCTTGGTGTGGCTCAGCTGCTCGGCCTTCACGCGCGCCGCGCGTTCGCTCTGCAGCAGGGTGTCGCGTTCCTGCGCCGACTTCTGGGAGAGCTGGTACAGGCGCGCATTGTCCATCGCCACCGCCGCCTGGGCCGCGATGCCGGCGACGATGCGCTCGCTGCGCTCGGTGAACATGCCCGGTTCGGGGTGGCCGAAGAACAGCCCGCCCAGCACCTTGCCGGAATGGGACACCACCGGCATGGCGAGGTAGCTGCGCACCTGCAGGTGGCCCGGCGGCATGCCGGCATGGCGCGGGTCGAGCGTGACATCGTCGCAGCGCATCGGTCCCTCGCCGGCGAACACGGGCCGGAACACGCCGGTGGTCGAGGGCGCGTCCAGGTGCTCGATCTGCTTGCAGGCGGCGCCGCTCAGGGCGTGCAGCCGCATCGGTTCGCCGTCGTCCCCGTAGAAGCAGGCGCCGAAGCGCGCGCCGGTCAGCTCGGTGCCGGCATCGGTGACCGTCTGCAGCACGGTGCGCAGGTCGAGCGTCGAGGCCAGCACCTGGCCGGTGCGGTTGACCATCTCGAGGATGCGGGTCTCGTCGCGCAGCGTTTCCTCCACGCGCGAGCGGCGCACCACTTCGCGCGTATGGCGGGCCACGTCCTCGGCCATCGCCACTTCCTGGTCGGTCCAGTGGCGCGCGCTCTTCTCGTGCAGGTAGAAGATCGCGGCCAGCCTGCCCTCTTCCATGATCGGCACGATGATCATCGAGCGCGCGCCAATGCTGGCGTAGCCGGCCGCATAGGGCGCGGCGCGCTCGTCCAGGGCGATGTCGTCGAGGCGCAGGGTGCGTCCGGCCTGCAGCTGTTCGATGATGGCGGGGCCGAAGCTCTCCAGCGGGCGCGATTCGCCGGCCAGGCTGGCGATGCTGCCGTCGGTCCAGTCGCGGTCCACGGTGACGCCGCGCCCCTGGGGATCGACCTCGCCATAGCCGACCCGGGCCACGCCCAGGGTCTCGCCGGTCATGGCGCTGGCCGCCTGCATGATGTGCACGGCGTCGACCAGGCTGCCGAGCGTGTCGCTCAGTTTCAGGTGGAATGCGTGGCGGTGCCCGGACAGCACGTCCGAGGTGGTGTCGGACAGCACGCAGTAGACGCCGACCACCTCGCCGCCGTGGCGCACCGGCGCGAACGAGGAGCAGAAGTAGCGGCGTTCGCGCTTGCCGTTGCGCTCGAACTCCATCAGGGCGTTATCGAGCTGGGTCGAGTCGCCCGCCTGGGCGCTGCGGAAGGCGCTTTCCAGGCGTGGCCACAGTTCCGGGCGCACCTGCGGAAAGGGAGCGCCCTGCGCCGCCGGATGCTTGTCGCCCAGGAGCTCGGCATAGGCGCCGTTGTAGAACAGGCGCAGTTCCGGTCCCAGGGCCATCAGCATGGGGAAGCGGGATCCCGTGATCAAATCGGCAAGGGCGCGCGGACCCTCCGGCCAGCCGGCCGGGTCGCCAAGGGGAATGGTGGGCCAGTCGCGGCCCTGCGGATGGTCCGGCAGCGTCATACCGCCGACAGCCACCGTGAGGAAGCTGCTGTCGTTGTTCATCAGGATTACCCCGTTCGGGTTCACGCCAGGCTGGCAGGCTTGCTACGTTGTCACGTACTTGACCCTGTTTTTATTGCTCAGCCACTAACTTTTATAAGCGGGCGATTATAACGAGCTATCCGAACAGGCCGCGCGCGATACACATCAGGCGGATTTTCCTATCCGGTGGTGCACGCGGCGCTGGGCCAGCCACACCGCGCCGGCTACCACGGGCACCAGGATGCCGAGGGCGATGTCGGGATTGATGGGCCATCCGGCCGCCTTGGCGGCCTTGCCGGCGTAGCCGAGCAGGCCCACCAGGTAATAGGAAATCGCGGCCACCGACAGCCCCTCCACCGCCAGCTGCAGGCGCAGCTGCTGGGCGGCGCGCGCGTTGAGCGACTCCAGGATGCGGCGGTTCTGCATCTCCTGCACGATGCCCACGCGGGTGCGCAGCAGGTCGTTGGTGTCGGCGATGCGGCGTCCCAGGGCTTCCTGGCGCGCGCTGGTGGCCTCGCAGGTATGCATGGCGGGCTCCAGGCGCCGTTCCATGAACTCCTCCACGGTGGGCGTGCCTTCGATGCGCACCTCGCGCAGCTCCTCGATGCGGGCCTGCACGATGCGGAAGTAGGCGCGCGAGGCCGAGAAGCGGTAGCCGTTGGCCAGCGACAGCTTCTCCATGCGCGCGGCCAGGCGGGTGATCTGCTCCAGCAGGCGCTGCTCGTCGCCGCTTCCCTCCCCCGGCTGCGCCATGTCGGTGGCGACCATGGCGTCGGCCAGTTCGGCCAGCTCGGCCTCGACGCGGTCCAGTTCCCGGCCGACCGCGCGCGCCGCGGGCAGGCCGAGCAGCGCCATCATGCGGTAGGTTTCGATTTCCAGCACGCGCTGCACCAGGCGCCCGGCCTGCAGCTCGCGCATGCCCAGGTCGCGGATGACGAAGCGGCTGAAGCCATCCGCCTGGATCGCGAAGTCGCTCCACAACTCCGCGCCCTGCATCACCGAGGAGCGGGCCAGCAGGCTGCGCTCGAACACCCTGGGCAGGCTGGATGCATCGGCCTCGCCCTTCACCAGGGCCACGTGCGCGGCCGCCATCAGGCGCCCGGCAAGCTGCGCCAGCCAGCTGGCGGGCAGGTAGGCCAGCGGCATGTGGCCGAAGGCTTCCTGGGGAGCGACCGAAGGCGCCAGGGGCGTGGTGACGGTGTAGGTGGCGAATTCGGTGTGGCACTCCCACTTCAGGCCGAAGCTGCCGAAGTCGTGGAAGAAGTGGTTGGCGCCCGGCCTGGGCGCTGCCACGCCGAAGTGTTCGCACAGGGCGCCCAGCAGCACGTGCTGCGAATGGGCCTGGGGCGGGCCGGATTCCACGCCGTGGTAGACGGCCAGGTGGGTGATGGCCTCGGGCGCGTCGAGCCGCAGGAAGGGCCGCGAGTGCAGCTCGGCCGCGAGCGGCACCCGCAGGGAATGGTTCAGCGCTCCGACGATGGCGTTCACACGGTCCTCCGGTGGTGGCGCCGGAGGCGCGCGCCGCCGGCTAGTAGATTTCGCTGGCTGCCGCGCGCACCGCCTTGAGCAGCAGGTCGGCGCCCGGCGAGAGCAGATGGTCCTGCTGCCTGATGATACCGAAGGCATCCATCTTGCAGGGTAGCTCGATTGGGAGAATCCGCATCACGTTGAGCGAGGCATAATATTGCGCGACCTCCTGCGGCATCACGTGCAGCGAATCGGTCTGCTGCAGCAGCGCCGTGATCAAGAGCAGCGCGGTCGTGTCGACCACGTTCACCGGCGGCGCCAGGCCCGCGCGGCGGAACATCATGTCGAAGCGGTGGCGCAGGATGCTGCCCGGCGGCGGCAGGATCCACGGCCGGTCGGCGATGTCCTTGAGCTCCAGCTGCCTGTTCTCCAGCAGCGGGTGACCGGGGCGCACCACCGCGCAGGCCGGTTCCTCGGTCAGCTCTTCGTAGATCAGGCCCGTGCTCTCGTCCTTTTCCAGGATGCGGCCGATCATGAAGTCCAGCGTGCCGCGCTGGAGCTTGTCCAGCAGGACGTTGCTGGACTCGACCTGCACGCCGATGCGCAGCAGCGGCGCCTGTTCCTTGATGCGCGCGATCGCGCGCGGCAGCAGTCCCATCGCAGGCGACATGATCACACCCACCTCCACCTGGCCCGCCAGGCCGGCCCTGAGCGCCACGATGTCGTCGTGGGCCAGCGCCAGGCTGGTGAGCGCCATGCGCGCGTGGCGGATCATCGTCTCGCCGTAGATGGTCGGTTCCATCCCGCGCGGCAGGCGCTCGAACAGCCGCACGTCCAGCATCTCTTCGAGGTCCTTGATCTGCTTGGAGGCCGCAGGCTGCGTCATGTGCAGCTCCTCCGCGGCGCGGTGGATATTGCGGTAGTCGTCCAGCGCGATCAGGAGCAGCAGCTGGCGCGTCTTGAGGCGCGCCTTCAAAAACCAGTTCGGGTTCGTTGTATCCATCAGAAAATAATATCATTTTGGATATCGACCCGGCCGGAATATCGCTGGGCGCTTATCACTTGCAGCCTGGGGACGGGTTGGCGGCCGGGCCCTCGGCCGTCTGGGCCACCTTCAGGATCTTGCCGTCCGGGCCGTAGCGCAGTTCCTCGACGGCGGCGGAGCGGCGGTACTCGCCGCCGGTCGGCAGCTTGCCGTTGTGGTAGAAGATGTAGGACTTGCCGTTGAAGTCGACGATGGCCTGGTGGATGGTGTTGACGTTGCTGTTCTTTTCCATGACCTGGCCGCCCCAGGTCCAGGGGCCGGTGGCGCTCGGGCCGGTCATGTACACCGTCTCTTCCGGGAACTGGCGCGAGTAGGTCAGGTAGTAGGTGCCCTTGTGCTTGTGCAGGTAGGCCGCCTCGGTGAACTGGTCCAGGCCCACGGTGTGGATCGGGCCGTCCAGTTCGACCATGTTGGGCTTCAGCCTGGCCCACTTCATGACCGTGTTGCCCCAGTAGAGATAGGCCTGGCCGTCGTCGTCGATGAAGACGGCGGGGTCGATGTCGTCCCACAGGATAGCCGACTCTTTCGTCATGTCGTTCGAGACCAGGGCCTTGCCGATGGCGTCGACGAAGGGTCCCGTCGGGCTGTCGGAGACGGCGACGCCGATGGCCTTGCCGGGGATGGAGGCGTGGTCGACGGTCGAGTAGAAGTAGTACTTGCCGTTGCGCTTGGTGATGTCCGAGGCCCAGGCGTCGCGGCCGGCCCACTTGAAGGTGCTGTATTTGAGCGGGGAGCCGTGGTCGGTCCAGTTCTTCATGTCGCAGGTGGAGTAGACGCGCCATTCGTTCATGACGTAGTCCTTGCCGCCGACGGGGGCTTCGTCCTTGCCGACGTAGAGGTAGACGCGGCCGTTGTCGACCAGGGCTGCGGGGTCGGCGGTGAAGATGTTCTTGACGATGGGGTTGGCGGCTTGGGCGAGCGACGCGGCGGATAGTAGAGCGGCGAGGACGCAGTGTTTGAACATCGGGATCTCCTTTGATTGATTCTTATGTTGGTGGCTGAGCGGCGGACTTGGGCGGAACAATGCCACTGGCATTGTTCCGCCCAAGTTTGCGCGCGTACCGCTAGCTCTTGGCCTTGAACGCCATCACCCGCTGCACCACGCAAAACACGAACAGCAGCGCGCCGATGACGATCTTCGTCCACCACGAACTGAGCGTCCCATCGAAGGCGATGAGGGTTTGAATGGTCCCGAGCACCAGCACGCCCGACAACGCGCCGGCCACATAGCCGTAGCCGCCGGTGAGCAGCGTCCCGCCAATGACGACAGCCGCAATCGCATCCAGCTCGGTCCCCTGCGCATGCAGCCCGTACCCCGACAGCATGTAGAACGAGAACAGCACCCCCGCCAGCGCGGCGCAGAAGCCGCTGAACGCATACACCAGGATCTTGGTCCTTCCGACGCTCAGCCCCATCATGGCCGCCGACTGCTCATTGCCGCCAATTGCATACACCGCGCGCCCGAAGCCGCTAAAATGCCCCAGCCACACCGCCAGCGCCAGCATGACGAGCGCAATGATCGCGCCAGGGGACAGGAAGCCGCCCAGGACAGGAACCTGCGTCTGCGACATCGCCACGAACAGCGGGTCCTCGATGGTGATCGACTCGATGCTGATCAGGTAGCACAGCCCGCGCGCCAGGAACATGCCCGCCAGCGTGACGATGAAGGGCTGCAGCCGGAACACGTGAATGATCGCCCCCATCCCGCCGCCGAACACGCTGCCTCCCAGCAGCACGGTGGCGATCACGGCCACCGGCGGCCAGTGCGCCACCTGCAGCAGCCAGGCAGACACCATGGTCGCCAGCGCCAGCACGGCGCCCACCGACAGGTCGATTCCGCCGGACAGGATCACGAAGCTCATGCCGATGGCGATCACCAGCAGGAAGGCGTTGTCGATCAGGAGATTGAGCATCACCTGCAGCGACAGGAAGCCTTCGTAGGCCGAGCCGCCGATCAGCAGCATCGTCACCAGCAGCACCACGGTGACCAGCGAGGTAAAGGACGGCATGCCGGGCAGCGCCCGCACGCCCTGGATCAAGGCGCTCATGCTGCCCTCCGCTTCCACAGCTGTTTGAACTGGTCCGACTGCGAAATGCAGACCAGGAAGACCACCACCGACTTGACGACCATGTTGACCTCGGGCGGGACGCCCAGCGAGTAGATGGTGTACGTGAGCGTCTGGATGATCAGCGCCCCGATGATGCTGCCGACCAGGCTGAACTTGCCGCCCGCGAGCGAGGTGCCGCCCAGCGTGACGGCCAGGATCGCGTCCAGCTCCAGCAGCAGGCCGGCGTTATTGGCGTCCGCGCTCTTTACGTTGGAACTGATCATCAGGCCCGCCATGCCGGCGCAGGCGCTTGAAAACACGTAGACGAAGACGATCAGCGCCGCGGTACGGATGCCGGCCAGACGCGCCGCCACCGGGTTGATGCCGACCGACTGGATGAACAGGCCCAGCGCCGTGTGGCGCAGCAGGAAGGCCGTCACCGCGAACACGGCCGTCACCACGAACAGCGCGAACGGCAAGCCAAGGAGGTAGCCGCTGCCGAGGAAGAAGAACGGCTGGTAATAGACCGTGACGATCTGCCCGTCCGTCAGCAGCTGGGCCAGGCCGCGCCCCGCCACCATCAGGATCAGGGTCGCGACGATGGGCTGCAGGCCCAGGCCGGCGACCAAGGCGCCGTTCCACAGCCCGCACAGCAGCGCCGCCCCCATCGCAGCGGCGAGCGCCAGCGCCATCGGGGTCTGCGCCACATACTCGGGCACGCCGTTGTTGATGACCATGGTGCCGCCAATCAGCATCGAGGCAACGGTGCCGGACAGCGCGACCACCGCACCGACCGAGATATCGATGCCGCGCGTGGCGATGACCAGGGTCATGCCGATCGCCGCCAGCATCAAGGGTGCCGCGCGATTGACGATGTCGACCAGGCTGCCGTACAGGTGGCCGTCCTTGATCTCGAGGCGGAAGAAGCCGGGAATCAAGAGGAAGTCGATCAGCAGCAGCACCGCCAGCGCGGCGAGCGGCCGGAACAGCGGATGTGCGACCGCAGCGGCGAAGGCCGATTGGGTGGCAACCGGTGCCGCCGCACTCGGCGCGGCCACCGGCGTCTTTTCCTGGACGATCATGTCTTGCCCTCCCCTGCGATCACGTGCAAGACCGAGCTGTCGTCCAGCTCACCGCGGCGGTACTCGCCGCAGGCCTTGCGGTCGCGCATGACCACGATGCGGTCGCTCACGCGCAGCACTTCGGGCAGCTCGGACGAGATGAACAGAATCGACATGCCCTTGCGGCACAGCGTAGTAACGTAATCCATGATTTCCTGCTTGGCGCGGACATCGATGCCGCGCGTGGGTTCGTCGAGGATCATCAGCTTCGGCTCGGTCACCAGCCAGCGCGCCAGCAGCACCTTCTGCTGGTTGCCGCCCGAGAGCGAGCCGATCGGCGTTTCGATGCTGGCCGTCTTGATCCCCAGCTGCTTGACGTAATAGGCGGCCAGCTCCTGCTGGCGGCGCAGCGGGATCGCGCGCATCAGGCCCTGCTTGGCCTGCAAGGCCAGGATCAGGTTCTCGCGCACCGACAGCGACAGGATCGCACCTTCGTGCTTGCGGTCTTCCGAACAGAAGCCGATGCCCTCGGCAATCGCGTCGCGCGGGGTGGCGAAGCTGCGCGGCCTGCCCTCGATCTCGATGGCGCCGCTGTCTGCCTTGTCGGCGCCGAACAGCAGGCGCGCTGTCTCGGTGCGGCCGGAACCCAGCAGGCCGGCCAGGCCGAGCAGCTCGCCCTTGCGCACTTCCATGTCCACCGGCGCCAGCACGCCGCGGCGCGCAAGCTGTTTCGTGCGCAGGAAGACGTCGTTGGCGCCCGTGTCAGCGCCTGCGCCGGCCGGGATCTGTTCCGGCGCCTCGTTCGGCGCGCCGATCATCTTGTTGACCAGGGCCAGGCGCGACAGCTCGCTGCAGACATACTCGCCTTCGCGCTCGCCGTTGCGCATCACCGTGATGCGGTCGGAGATGGCATAGGTCTGGTCGAGGAAGTGGGTAACGAACAGGATCGCCATCCCCTGCTCGCGCAAGCCGCGCAGCACCGAGAACAGCAGCTGCACTTCGGCTTCGTCCAGGCTGGAGGTCGGCTCGTCCAGGATCAGCACCTTGGCCGAGACGCTGGTGGCCCGGGCGATCGCGACCATCTGCTGGATCGCCAGCGGATAGGAGGACAGCGGCTTGCTGACGTCGAGATGGATCTGCAGCCTGGCCAGCAGTTCGGTTGCCTGGCTGCGCATGGTCCGCCAATCGATCATGCCGAAGCGGCGCGGATAGCGGCCGATGAAGATGTTCTCGGCCACCGACAGGTTCGGGCACAGGTTCACTTCCTGGTACACCGTGCTGATGCCCAGTTCCTGCGCGTGCTGCGTGGAGCGCGGCTCGATCTTCCGGCCATCGAGGACGATGCTGCCGCGTTCCGGCTGGTAGACGCCGGTCAGCACCTTGATCAGGGTGGACTTGCCGGCGCCGTTCTGGCCCATCAGCGTGTGCACTTCACCCGGATACAGGCGCAGGCCCGCTTCCGAGAGCGCCTTCACGCCGGGGAACTGCTTGTGGATGCCGGTGACCTCGAGTACCGGCGTCGCCTTGGTCGAAGCGAGCATAGAAGTGAGCACTGAGCGCCTCAGTACTTACGGTTCGGGAATTCCTTGGCCGCGACTTCAGCTGGGAACACACCTTCGTTCACGGTAATGCGCTTCGGAACCGGCTTGCCGGCCTTCACCGCCTGCGCAGTCTGGATCAGCTGGGGGCCGAGCAGCGGATTGCACTCCACCGTGACGTTCAGCTTACCCTGCAACATGGCCTCGAACGCGCCGCGCACGCCGTCGATCGACACGACCAGGATATCCTTGCCCGGTTTCAGGCCAGCTTCCTCGATCGCCTGGATGGCGCCGATGGCCATGTCGTCGTTGTGCGCGTAGAGCACGTTGATGTTCTTGCCTTCGGACTTGAGGAAGGCTTCCATGACTTCCTTGCCCTTGGCGCGGGTGAAGTCGCCGGTCTGGGAGCGGATGATCTTCAGCTTTGGGTTGCCGGCGATGACCTCGGCGAAGCCCGCCTTGCGGTCCAGGGCCGGGGCCGAGCCGACGGTGCCCTGCAACTCGACGATGTTGTAGCTGCGGGCCGGGTTCTTCTTCGCGTGTTCCACCAGCCAGCGCGCGGCGCGGCGGCCCTCTTCCACGAAGTCGGAGCCGATGAAGCTGACGTAGAGCGAAGGGTCGCTGACCTTGACGGCGCGGTCGGTCAGGATGACGGGGATCTTGGCGGCTTTCGCTTCGCGCAGGACGGTGTCCCAGCCCGACTCCACCACCGGCGAGAACGCGATCACGTCGACGCGCTGGGCGATGAAGGAGCGGATGGCCTTGACCTGGTTTTCCTGGCGCTGCTGGGCGTCGGCGAATTTGAGGTTGACGCCGGCCTTGCGGGCGGCGTCCTTGATGGAGGCGGTGTTCGCGGTGCGCCACTCGCTTTCGGCGCCGACTTGGGAGAAGCCGATGGTGAGGGGCTTGGCGGCGAAGGCCGGGGTGGCGACGGCCAACGATGCAGCCATGGCTGCGCCCAGGAGGTTCCTGCGGGTGAGTCTCATCACTTGTCTCCGGTATTGTTGTCTCTCAATACTAGGGCAAAGAGAGATACACTTCCAATCACTTTTTTGGCTGAACAGATACTGTTTTTCGTATCAATCCAGGCCGTAGCCTGCTACTTATCGCAGCAGGCGCAGCCCGTACAATCCGCCTGCCACCGAACCGGGGCGCGCGACGAAGCGAACACTCAGCTTGCCCTGGGCATCCCGCCGCATAGCGTCCGGAATCGGGATATCCATGGTGTAGATCTCCTCCTCCGCGTCCCTTTTCAGCGTCAGGCTGGATAACAGCCGGCCATTCACGAGTATGTCGAACTGGCGTCCTGCGTCCGCTTTCGCAAAACTCAGGCGCAACGCTTTCGCCTCATGCTTGGGGTCGTTCAACTCGTAGCTGAACCACTTCGCCGCGTGACGCCAGTGGCGGCCGTTGTTGACGCCGGCTTCGCTGCCCTCGCCCTTGAAGAAGTGGTCGGATTCCGGCTGCTGTTCGCCGGGCGCCACCTGGTCGATGGTGCGGGCGTCCAAGGCAAGCCGCTCCGCTTCGCGCGCGGCATTGGCTGCCTGGAGCTGCGCCAGGCCGTCCGGGGTCGAGTGCTGCCAGTACATCGTGTAACGCGATTCATGCAGGCGGAAGAAGGGAACGAATTCCGTCTTCGCCCCATCCGCGCCATGGACCAGCCCTGGCGCCGTGAAGGTCAGCGGCTTGCCCTTGACCGGCTTGAACCTGCGGATGAAGTCTTTTGAATCGCTGACGAACATCGGCGCAGCCTCGAGCGGGCAGACCTGGCCGTTGGCGATGTGGCCCATGCGCGAGTCGTCGGCCAGGAAGTCGAGCTTTTCGTCGGCGAACAGGCGCGTCTTCGCCGCCAGTACCACGGGGCCGTGCAGGACCGCGTAGTAGTTGGACTTGTCCGGCATCTGTTCCAGGCGCGTGGTCATCGGCAGCTGCACGTCGACGCGGTCGCCCTTCTTCCAGTCCCGTTGGATGCTCACATAGCTGCCCGGCCGGCCCTCGACTTTTACAGCCTTGCCGTTGACCTTGACCTGCATGCGTCCCGCCGCCACCCAGGACGGATAGCGGATCTTCATGGTGA
This sequence comes from uncultured Massilia sp., assembly GCA_966210615.1. GTDB lineage: Bacteria > Pseudomonadota > Gammaproteobacteria > Burkholderiales > Burkholderiaceae_D > Telluria. The sequence continues at coordinate 4,423 of CBIHLT010000057.1, read as the reverse complement.
ACTTGCCGCCCTCGTCGACCGTCAGGCGCGTCGTGTCGGCATCCGGGAAATGCGTGCTTTGGGTCAGCTTGATCCCGCGCTCGCGCCAGTTCAGCGTGGACGGGATGAACAGGTTCACGAACAACGCGTCGCCTTCATGCGCGTAGATGAATTCGCCGTACTTGGCGTGGCTTTCGATGCCCGAGCCCACGCAGCACCACATGCCCTGGTCCACCTGCGAATACACGCGGTAGTGATTCGGCCGCATCGGCGTGAAGTAGACGAAGCCGCCGCCCGACCGCTGGGACGACAGGATGTGGTTGTACAGCGCGCGCTCATAGTAGTCGCCATAGCCGCCCTTCTGTTCCGACTGGAACAGCATCTGGGTCAGCTTGAGCATGTTGTAGGTATTGCAGGTCTCCGGCCCCTCGACATCGTTGATCATCGGGCCGAAGTCCTTCTGGTCGTGGAAGTGTTCCCTGACGCTGTTGCCGCCGATCGCCACGGTGCGGTGCTCAACGACGGTCTGCCAGAAGAACTTCGCGGCCTTGTCCAGGTCCTCGCGCCTGGTCAGGTCGGCGATGCGCTTGAAGCCGATGACTTTGGGGATCTGGGTATTCGCGTGGAGACCGGTCAGCTTGTCCTCGCCTTTCGTCAGCGGCTCGAGAATGGCCTGGTGCGAGAAGCGCAGCGCCAGGTCCATGTATTTGCGCTCGCCCGTCATCTGGGCGACGTCGGCGAAGATCTCGTTCATGCCGCCATGCTCGCTACGCAGCATCTGCTGCATCTGCTGCTCGGACAGGCGTGAAGTAAGACCCAGCGCCCAGTCGGACAACTGGACCAGCATCGCGCGCGCCTCATCGTTGCCTGCGTAACGCCAGGCATCGCGCAGGCCGGCATAGACCTTGTGCAGGTTGTACCAGGGAACCCACTTGCCGTTGACGGAGAAGTTGTCCGCCTCCAGCTTGCCCGCCGCGATATCGCGCCAGGCCTGGCGGCCGCCCGGAATGCCGCCGACGTAGCCGTCGCCATTGGCCTGCTGCGCGCGCTTGAGCTCCGCCACGAAATAGTCCAGGCGGCGCAGTACCTCGCCGTCGCCGGTCGAGGCGTACATGAGCGCGAGCGCCGACAGGTAGTGGCCGCCCATGTGGCCATCCAGGCCGGTCGATTCCCAGTTGCCGTAGCTGGGCTTGCGCGGCTCCAGGCCGGCTTCGCGCAGGAAGGGAGCGAGCAGCCGGTCCGGCTCCATCGCCATCAGGTAGTTCAGGTCTGTGGTCTGGGCGTCGAGGAAGGGACCGGGCTTGAGCCGGACGTCCGCCAGCGGGAACAGGTCGGCCGCTTGCGCCCATGCGCCGGCGACCAAAAGGCTCAAGGCCGCGATCCGTGTCTTCATTTTTTCTCTACGCTCATGTAGCGGTTCAGGTCCTTCGGGTCCACGGTCGGCCAGCCGGCCTGGTCCCACTTCATTTCCAGGACTTTCAGCTTCTGCTTGTACTTGTCGGCGGTCTCGTAGGCGTGCAGCACCATGTAGTCCTTGCCGTCGAAGGTATAGGCGCTGTTGTGGCCGAGCCCTTTCCAGTCGCTGTCGCCCTGGATCACGAGCGAGCCGCCGCCCTTGGCCATGTCCACGCCGTTGCGGTCGAGGTAAGGGCCGGTGACCTTCTTCGCGCGGCCGACCACCACCTTGTAGGTGCTGTCCTTGCCCTTGCAGCACAGGTCCCAGGAGGCGAACAGGTAGTACCAGTCGTTCTTGCGCATGATGAATGGCGCTTCGATCTGGGCCGGGCCGGCTTCCTCGTCCGGGGTGTAGGCCGGGCGGTCGCGGCGGGCGATCGTGTGCCATTCCTGGGGCTCGGCCAACCTGGTGCGGCTGGCGTCCAGCTTCACCAGCTTGAGGCCGCTCCAGAAGGAGCCGAAGGACATCCATGGCGTGCCGTTCTCGTCGTCGATGACGTTCGAATCGATGGCGTTCCACAGGTCGCGGCCGGGGACCGATTGCAGGACCATGCCCTGGTCTTCCCAGCGGTAGTTCGGCGCGCGCGGGTCGAGCGTGGCATTGGTCGTCACGCCGATGCCGGAAGTGTTCTTGCCGAAGCCGGAGACCGAGTAGTACAGGTAGTACTTGCCCTTGTGGTGGTAGATGTCCGGGGCCCAGATGTGGTCGTTGAAGGTCGGGGCGGCTTTCTTGGCCCAGGCGGGTTCGCCGGGGAAGACGCGGCCTTCGGGCTTCCACGTTTTCATGTCGGTGGAGCTGTAGAAGGTGATGCCGGGGCCGGTGCTGAAGAGGTAGTACTTGTTGCCCTCTTTGGCCATGACGGGGTCGTGGACGCCGACCTGGGCGGCTATAGACGGGAATGCAGCGCCGAGGGCCAGCAATCCGGCGCAAATGCGAGTGATCGGAGACATCGCGTAATCCTTAGTTGAACTTAAAACCGTCGCCCCGACGAAGGCCGGGACCCAAGTTGAGCGTTTCGACGGCTCACCCAACTTGGGCTCCGGCCTTCGCCGGAACGACGGGCTACTGCTAACTAATTATCACGCCTCAGCGGCGACGACGATTACGGCCTTCGCGGGCACCTTCAGGGTCAGCTTGCCGTTGGCAGCCTTGGCGCTGTACGGCGCCGGCTTGATCGCCTGCGGCTTCTCGAAGGTGTTGTGCGCGTCCATCGTTTCGGAAGTCAGGATCTGGCCCGACACGCCCGAGACATTCTGGCCGGCCACGTTCAGCGTGATCTCGCTGGAGCGGGTCGGATGGGTATTCACCAGCGCGACATAGGTCTTGCCATCCTTGCCACGCGCAGCCGATGCGCTGATGCCCGGCACCGACTTGCCGTTGACCGAGTAGGCCACGTCGTTGTCCACCGCCACCGGCAGCGAGGTCGCATCCTGGAACGGAATGTACATCTTGTAGGTGTGGTAGGTCGGCGTCAGCAGCATCTTCTCCTTGTCGGTGATGATCATCGCCTGCAGCACGTTGACCATCTGCGCGATCATCGTCATGCGCACGCGCTCCGCATGCGCATGGAAGATGTTGAAGTTGAGTGCCGCCACGACCGCGTCGCGCAGGGTGTTACGCTGGAACAGGAAGCCAGGATTGGTGCCCGGTTCCACGTCGTACCAGGTGCCCCATTCGTCCACGTAGAAGCCGATTTTCTTCTCCGGATCGTTCTTGTCCAGGATGGCGACGTTGCGGCGGATATGGCCGTCCATGCGCATGGTCTGCTGCATGGTCGAGAACCATTCCGTCTCCGGGAAGCCGGTGGCGGCGCCCTTCTTCTCCCACACGCCGGTCGGCAGCGTGTAGAAGTGGAAGCTGATGCCGTCGGTGCCGCGCGCGGCCTCCTTGCTCAATACCTCGGTCCACTTGGTGTCGTCGTCGTTGCCCCCGCTGGCGATCATCTTCGGACGCGCATTCGGCGGCGTCTTCAGGAAGGTCGCGTAGTGGTTGTACAGGTTGGCGTAGTACTCCGGCTTCATGTTGCCGCCGCAGCCCCAGGCTTCGTTGCCGATGCCGAAGAAGGCGACCTTGTACGGCTCCTTGCGGCCGTTCTTGCGGCGCTGCTCGGCCAGGGTCGACTTGGTGTCGGAGGTCATGTACTCGAGCCACTCGGCCATCTCCTGCGGGGTGCCGGAGCCGAGGTTGCCGTTGACGTAGGCTTCGGTACCCAGGATCTCGACCAGGTCGAAGAACTCGTGGGTGCCGACCGCGTTGTCTTCCGCCACGCCGCCCCAGTGGGTGTTGACCTTCACCGGGCGCTTGTTGCGCGGGCCGATGCCGTCGCGCCAGTGGTACTCGTCGGCGAAGCAGCCGCCCGGCCAGCGCACCAGCGGCACCTTCAGCTCCTTGAGCGCGCCGACCACGTCGTTGCGCCAGCCGCGGGTATTCGGGATCTTCGACTGCGGACCGACCCACAGCCCCTCGTAGATGCCGGTGCCGAGGTGTTCCGCGAACTGGCCGTAGACGTTCTTGTTGATGACCGGGCCGGGCTTCGTGGTGTCGACCGTGACGCTCACCTGGGCAAAGGCCGGCAGCGCCGCCATGGCGAATGCGAGGATGGTGGGCTTGAGTAGATTCATGCGTGTCTCCTGATTTTTACTTGAATACGGCGACAAAGCCGCCTTGAGGTTTGATGCTGATCCTTGCCTTGCCGCCCTGGATCGGGGCCTGCGTGAAACTGCGTTCGGTGTCGCCGTCGGTGACGAGCGTGCCGCTGCGCCCGTCCAGGAAGGACAGGTCGAGCTCTACGCTGCGCTCGGTGGCGTCGGCGTTGATGCCGGCGACGTACCAGCTGCCGCCGCTCTTGCGGGCGAGGATGGCGTAGCGGCCCGGATCGCCATCGATGAAGCGCACGTCGTCCCAGCTGCGCGGCAGGTCCTGCAGCAGGGTCTTCACGTAGGGCGGCACCGTGGCCATGCCTTCCGGGCGCTCCGCGAAGTGCTGGAT
>CBIHLT010000056.1:0-23392 GCA_966210615.1 uncultured Massilia sp. | reverse complement strand
CCCTCTGGCGCGCACCCTTCATCAGGGTTTTCCACTTCGCCCGCTCGGCGATGCGATCCAGCGCCGTCTGCTCGGCGCGCCGCACTTCCCTCAAGAGCTTGCGGTAGTTCTGCAGCCGGTCCGCATCCACCACTTCCCTCACCGCGCATCCCGGCTCGCTCTCGTGCCGGCAGTCGCGGAACTGGCATTCCTCCGCCAGCGCGGCGATGTCGTTGAAGGACAGTTCCAGGTCGTCTTCGTCCGCGTCCGGCTGCCAGGCGCGCAGCCCCGGCGTGTCGATGATGCAGGCGCCGTCCGGGCAGCGGTGCAGCGAACGGGCCGTGGTCGTGTGCCGGCCGCGGTCGTCGCCGTGGCGGGTGCCGCCGGTCGCCTGCAGGCTGCCGGTGAGCGCATTCGTCAGCGTCGACTTGCCGACGCCCGAGGATCCCAGCAGCACCAGGGTCTGGCCGGCGCCCAGCCAGGGCGCCAGGACGGTGGCGGCGCCTGGTTCGGCCGGATGCAGGACCAGCTCCGGAACGTCCCCGGGAATGCGGCGGCGCAGCTGCGCGATCTTCTCCCCGGCATCGCTGCCGATGTCGGATTTGGTCAGCACCATCACGGGCGTCACGCCGCAGGCGCGCACCACGGCGATGTAGCGCTCCATGCGGCGCGGGTTGAAGTCCTTGTCGAGGCCCATGAGCAGCAGCGCGCTGTCCACGTTGGCGGCCAGGAACTGGCGGCCGCCTGCCGTACGCCGGGCGAGCTTCGTCGCCGGTTCGAGGATGTGGTCGATCCAGTAGTCGCCGAGGACCTGCACGGCGAGCACCCAGTCGCCGACCACCGGCGGGCTGGATGCCATGGGAGGCGTGCTGCGCGCCAGGAAGGCCTCGCGGCCGTCGTCCAGCATCAGGCAGTCGCGCTGGACGGAGGTGACGCGGGCAAGGCGGTGCTGCGGTCCGGCCGGCGCCAGTTGCGCGGCCAGGTGTTGGTGAAAGCCGATTCCTTGCAGGGTCGGGTAATCGATGTCGATCATGACGATGTGTTTTCCAATTCGAGGTGCGCAACAGGCGTGCGCGGACAGCCGCCCACATGGGCGGCAAGGTCGGGAAATGGAAGGTCGGCGCTCGCGCGCCTCAGGCCATCGTCGTGATGGGGGTGCGCGTCAGGCGGCCGACCGGAGGGCGGTATCAGGCTGGTTCATGTCGCGTCTCCTCGGGTCGTGTTGGAAAGGATCGTAGTCTGGCACCTGGGCCGGATGGCGTCAAGCAAACGCGGTGGCGGACAGGGCGCCTTCGGCTTTTGCGCTATGCTGGACGGCGCATCTACCCACAACGCAACGGGAACAACCGTGACCACCTTTACCCCTGCCCTGCCCGAGCGCGATTTCGCCGCCTTCCTGTTCGACATGGACGGCACCATCCTCACGTCGATCAAGGCCGCCGAGCGCGTCTGGAGCGACTGGGCGCGCAGCCACGGTCTCGACGTCGAGGCCTTTTTGCCGACCATTCACGGCAAGCGCACCGAGGATACGATCCGCAATCTCAATCTGCCGGGGGTCGATCCGGCTGCCGAAGCGCGGCGCATCACCCTGGCGGAGATCGACGACGTGGCCGGCATCGAAGCCATCGAAGGCGTGGCGGCCTTCCTCGACAGCCTGCCGCCGCAGCGCTGGGCGATCGTGACCTCGGCGCCGCGTGCACTGGCCGAGGCGCGTATCGTCGCGGCCGGGCTGCCGCTGCCGGCCGTGCTGGTGGCGGCCGAAGACGTGCAGCGGGGCAAGCCGGCGCCGGATCCCTTCCTGCTGGGGGCGCAGAAGCTGGGGGTGTATCCGGAGCATTGCCTGGTGTTCGAGGATACGCTGGCCGGGCTGCAGGCGGCGGAGGCGGCGGGGATGGACAGCATCGTCGTGACCGCGACGCATACGCATGCGATGGACACGACGGCGTATGACGTGCCGGATTATGCGGAGTTGCTGGCGGTGCAGACCGAGGATGGGTTGTTGAGGTTGCAGCGCAAGTCGGCGTAAAGGCTATTCAACCGGAGTTCGCACTGCCGCACGGCAAGCCTTGTATCGCTACCGCCAGCCCTTACATACACTGTATCGACGCACCCAGCAGAGGCACCCCATGCATCGCTACAGAAACCAAAGCGGCGAATCCGGCGTCACCGCCTACGACATCGGCAAGGACTCCGTCACCATCCAGTTCACCGGCGGCGACCGCTACCTCTACACCGAGCGCAGCGCCGGCGCCGAGAACATTGCGAAAATGCGTGAGCTGGCCGAAGGCGGACGCGGTCTCTCGACCTTCATCAGCCAGCACATCCGCCAGCGCTACGCCCGCAAGCTCAACTAGCCTTGCGCAAAGGATAGGGTGAGCCGTCCTTGTGCGTATAGGAATTGGTCGCGCCTTCGAAACGCAAATCGACATCGGGATAGGTGGCGATATCGGCCTTGTCGCGCGACCCGACCACCAGGAACACACCCGGCCCCCAGCTGCGATTGACCAGTTGGTGGCCGTTCGGTTTTCCAGCAGGAAATGCTGCACAATCGCCGGCCCGCATCAGGGTTTCCCCTTCGTCGGTGATCAGCACCAGCTCGCCGGACACCATCATGACGAATTCGTCCTCGTGCGAATGCCAGTGGCGCTGCGAGGAGGCCGCGCCGGGCTGCAGTTCGACCAGGTTGACGCCGAACCGGGTCAGCCCGCCGGCGTCGCCCAGCGCCTGCCGGGTGCGTCCGTCCACCGCCTGGGCGAAGGGCTCCGGATAGCCGGTGCCGCTCACCACAGGGATACTGCTCAGATCCAGTCTCGTCATGGCGCTCCTTTCGCAGTGCGGCCTCAGCCGCGTTTTTGTACCAGCGTCAGGATATCGTAACTCGCCACCAGTTCGTCGTGTTGATTCGTGACTTGCACGTCCCACGCCACCACGCCCTGGCCGCGTCCCTGCTCGTCGCTGCGGTTGCGGTCGACCTTGCGCTTGCAGGTGAGGCGCGCGCGGATGGTGTCGCCGATCGCCACCGGCGCCACGAAGCGCAGGTTGTCCAGGCCGTAGTTGGCCAGCACCGGGCCCGGGGCCGGCGACACGAACAGGCCCGCCGCCGCCGACAGCACGAAGTAGCCGTGGGCGATGCGCTTGCCGAACTGGGTGTCCTTGGCCGCGATCTCGTCGAAGTGCATGTAGAAGTAGTCGCCCGACACGCCGCCGAAGTTGACGATGTCCGCCTCGCTCACGGTGCGGCGGTGGGTCAGCAGCGAGTGGCCGATCTCCAGGTCTTCGAACCAGCGGCGGAACGGATGGACTTCGGTTTCCTTGACCGCGCCGCCGCGCACGTATTCGCCCGTCACGGCGCCCAACATGGTCGGCGAGCCCTGCACCGCGGCGCGCTGCAGGAAGTGCTTGACGGCGCGGATGCCGCCCAGCTCTTCGCCGCCGCCGGCGCGGCCCGGACCGCCGTGCTTGAGCTGCGGCAGCGGCGAGCCGTGGCCGGTGCTGTCCACCGAGGCTTCGCGGTCCAGGATCAGCACGCGGCCGTGCGAGGCAGCGGCCACCGGCACCGCGTGGGCGGCGATCGCCGGGTCCTTGGTCGCGAGCGTGGTCACCAGGCTGCCCTTGCCGCGTGCAGCCAGTTCGAGGGCTTCGTCGATGTCCTTGTAGGTCATCAGGGTGCTCACCGGGCCGAAGGCTTCGATGTCGTGAACGGCGTCGTTGACCAGCGCGTTACGGCACAGCAGCAGGGTCGGCGAGAAGAAGGCGCCGTTCGCGCAGCCTTCGCCCACCGGCGCAAAGCCGTCGCGGGCGGAGAACAGCACTTCGTTGCCGCGTGCGAGCATCTCCACGCGTTCGGAGACGTCGCGGTGCTGGTCCATCGAGGCCAGCGCGCCCATGCGCACGCCTTCCATCTTCGGGTTGCCGACGGTGATCTTGGCCAGACGGTCGCGCAGGCGCTCGCCGACGGCGTCCACATGCTGCTCCGGCACGATGACGCGGCGGATCGCGGTGCACTTCTGGCCGGCCTTGCCGGTCATCTCGCGCGCGACTTCCTTCACGAACAGGTCGAACTCCGGATCGTCCGGATTCACGTCCGGGGCCAGGATGGCGCAGTTGAGCGAGTCGGCTTCAGCGGTGAAGGGCACCGAGTTGCGGATCAGGTTCTGGTTGGCGCGCAGCTTGGCGGCGGTGTCGGCCGAGCCGGTGAAGGTGACGGCATCGAAGCCGCCCAGGCGGTCGAGCAGGTCGCCCGTGCTGCCGATCACCAGCTGCAGCGCGCCTTCCGGCACCAGCCCGGATTCCATCATCATCTTGACGGTGGCCTGGGTCAGGTAGCTGGTGGCGGTGGCCGGCTTGACGATGCAGGGCATCGCGGCCAGGAAGCTCGGCGCGAATTTTTCCAGCATGCCCCAGATCGGGAAGTTGAAGGCGTTGATGTGCACGGCGACGCCGCCGCGCGGGACCAGGATGTGGGTGCCGGAAAAGCCGCCGCGCTTGCCCAGGGCCATGGCCGGACCTTCGTGCAGGACGTTGGACGACGGCAGTTCGCGCGAGCCCATGCTGGCGTAGGCGAACAGGGTGCCGATGCCGCCTTCGACGTCGACCCAGCTGTCCGGGCGGGTGGCGCCGGTCAGGTGGGAGATCTCGTAGAGTTCTTCCTTACGCTCCATCATGTAGAGCGCGAGGGCTTTCAGGGCCTGGGCGCGCTTCTGGAAGTCGAGCCCCATCAGCTGCTTGATGCCGGTCTTGCGCGCGTAGGTGATGGCTTCCTCGAAGTCGATCTTCTCGGCGTGGGTGTGGTAGATCAGCTGGTTGTCCAGCGCGCTGTGCAGCGGGGTGTGCGCTTCCTGGCCGTGCCAGCGGCCGGCGATCAGGCTTTGCAGGGTGGCGATGTTGCCCATGCTTTTGTCTCCGTTCAGTTATCTCGTCAGGTTGCGACAAGCTTCAATCCGTCGTTCCGCTTACCGACGTCATCCCCGCGAAGGCGGGGAGTCATGGCCGCCAGTGGCAGTTATGACGTTGTTTGGGTTGCCGGCTATTCTCAGCTTTTCGGCTTGTGCAGCGTCTCCGTACCGAAATCGATGCCCTTGCGGTTCGGCTCCACCTCGGTGAACGCCTCGACCTCACGCATCGTTTCCAGCGAACGCACATTCAGCTCGTGATACTGCCGCGTCCCGAAGCTCTTCCACTTCACATCTTCATCCGTCAGTTCGCGCATGACCTTGGCCGGCGTCCCCATGACCATCGAGCGCGGCGGAATGATCATCCCCGCCTTCACGAAGCTCATCGCCGCCACGATCGACTCCTCGCCGACCACCGCCTTGTCCATCACGACCGCATTCATGCCCACCATTGCATTGCGCTTGATGCGGCAGCCGTGCAGCACCGCGCCATGCCCGATGTGCCCATCCACCTCGACCACGGTGTCCTCGCCAGGAAAACCATGCATCACGCAGGTATCCTGCAGGTTGGCGCCCTCTTCCAGGATCAGGCGCCCGAAGTCGCCGCGCATCGAGGCCAGCGGGCCGATGTAGCAGCGCGGCCCGACGATCACGTCGCCGATCAGGACTGCCGACGGATGCACGTAGGCCGTCGGATGCACCACCGGCCGCACACCGTTGATCTCGTAGACCTTGACCATCTCAGACCCGCTCGACGATCAGCGCAATACCCTGGCCGACGCCGATGCACATCGTGCACAGCGCGTAGCGGCCCTTGGTGCGGTGCAGCTGGTTGACCGCCGTGGTCACCAGGCGCGCCCCCGAAGCACCCAGCGGGTGGCCCAACGCGATCGCGCCGCCGTTCGGATTCACGTGGGCCGCATCGTCCGCCAGGCCCAGGTCGCGCGTCACCGCCAGGCCCTGGGCGGCAAACGCCTCGTTCAGCTCGATCACATCCATCTGGTCCAGGGTCAGGCCGGTCTGCGCCAGCAGCTTCTTCACCGCCGGCGAGGGACCGAAGCCCATGATGCGCGGAGCCAGGCCCACGGTCGCCATGCCCACCACGCGCGCACGCGGGCTCAAGCCGTGGCGGCGCGCGGCGTCGCTTGATGCCAGCAGCAGCGCGCAGGCGCCATCGTTCAGGCTCGAGGCGTTGCCGGCGCTGACCGAACCGTCCGGCGTCACCACGCCCTTCAGCTTGGCCAGCGCTTCGAGGCTGCTCTCGCGCGGCTGCTCGTCGGTATCGAATACGCGCGACTCGCCTTTCTTGCCATGGAGCGTGACCGGCACGATCTCGTCCTTGAAGAAGCCCTCGGCATGCGCGCGCGCCCAGCGCTGCTGACTGCGCAGTGCGAAGGCGTCCTGGTCCGCACGGTTGATATTGAATTCGCGCGCCACATTCTCCGCAGTCTCCGGCATCGAATCGATGCCGTACCTGGCCTTCATCAAGGGATTGACGAAGCGCCAGCCGAGCGTGGTGTCCTCGATCTTGGCCGCGCGCGAGAAGGCGCTGTCGGCCTTGCCCATCACGAAGGGCGCACGGGTCATGCTTTCCACGCCGCCCGCGATCACCAGTTGCGCTTCGCCGGCCTTGATGGCGCGGGCGGCGGTGCCGACGGCGTCCATGCCCGATCCGCACAGGCGGTTGATGGTGTTGGCCGGCACGTCCTGCGGCAGGCCGGCCAGCAGCGCGGCCATGCGGCCCACGTTGCGGTTGTCCTCGCCCGCCTGGTTGGCGCAGCCGTAGAACAGGTCATCCACGGCGGCCCAGTCCACGTCCTTGTTACGGCTGATGAGCGCGGCGATCGGCAGCGCGCCCAGGTCGTCGGCGCGCACGGTCGAGAGCGAACCGCCGTAGCGGCCGAAGGGGGTGCGGATCGCGTCGCAGATGAAAGCGTCGTTCATGGAATCTCCTGGATTAAATTTTCGGGCGTTTGTCGACGACGCGCCTGGCCTTGCCGGTAAGCGTGCGTTCGATGCCTTGCGGGGGCATCAGCGTCACACGGGTGGTCACGCCCACATAGGTCTTGATGCAGTGCTGGAGCTCGCGGCACAGCGACTCCACGGTGTCTTGCGGCATATTCGCGTCGCGCAGCTCACCCAGCACTTCGAGTGTGTCGAGATGGCCGTCGCGCGCCACCACCAGCTGGTACTGGGGCGCCAGCAGCGGCATCTTGAGGATCAGTTCCTCGATCTGGCTCGGGAACACGTTCACGCCGCGGATGATCAGCATGTCGTCCGAGCGCCCCGTGATGCGGTCCATGCGGCGCATGGAGCGCGACGTCGGCGGCAACAGGCGGGTCAGGTCGCGGGTGCGGTAACGGATGATCGGCAGCGCTTCCTTGGTGAGCGAAGTGAACACCAGTTCGCCCTCTTCGCCGTCCGGCAGCACCTCGCCGGTGTCGGGGTCGATGATCTCGGGGTAGAAATGGTCTTCCCAGATCACCGGGCCGTCCTTGCTCTCGATGCATTCGCTGGCCACGCCCGGCCCCATCACCTCGGACAGGCCGTAGATGTCGACCGCATCGATGCCGGCGCGCTGCTCGATCTCGCGGCGCATGGCGTCGGTCCAGGGCTCGGCGCCGAAAATGCCGACCTTCAGCGAGGACTCGGCCGGGGCTATCCCCTGGCGCTGGAATTCCTCGATGATGTTCAGCATGTAGGACGGCGTGACCATGATGATCGAGGGTTTGAAGTCGCAGATCAGCTGCACCTGCTTCTCGGTCTGGCCGCCGGACATCGGCACCACGGTGCAGCCCAGGCGCTCGGCGCCGTAGTGGGCGCCCAGTCCGCCGGTGAAGAGGCCATAGCCGTAGGCGATATGCACCATGTCGCCCGGACGGCCGCCGGCGGCGCGGATCGAGCGCGCCACCACGCCGGCCCAGGTGTCGATGTCCTTCCGGGTATAGCCGACCACGGTCGGCTTGCCGGTCGTGCCCGATGAAGCGTGCACGCGCACCACCTGCTCGCGCGGCACGGCGAACAGGCCGAAGGGGTAGTTGTCGCGCAGGGTCTTCTTTTCGGTGAAGGGGAACTTCGCCAGGTCCGCCAGCGTCTGCAAGTCGTCCGGATGGACGCCGGCGGCATCGAACGCGGCGCGGTAGTGCGGCACGTTCTCGTACGCGTGCCGGAGCGACCATTTCAGGCGTTCCAGCTGGAGCGCCTGCAACTCGTCGCGGCTGGCGCGTTCGATCGGCTCCAGTTCACCTGGCATGGGACTACGTTGGACCATCTCGACCTCCTTGAACTATCGGGAATCTATCGGGCAGATGCGCCGACCTCTGCGACGTGCCCGCTGACGCGGTGCGACTTCCCGCGGAACAGCGCGACCGTGCGCCCTTCCCCGTTGGTCACGGTGACGTCGTAGACGCCGGTCTTGCCGGCAAGCGCCTGCTCCACCGCTTCCGCCACCAGCAGGTCGCCTTCGCGGCCTGGTGACAGGTAATCGATGCTGCAGCCGGCGCCCACGGTATTGAAGTTGTGCGAGTTGCAGGCGAACGCGAACGCGCTGTCCGCCAGCATGAAGATGTAGCCGCCGTGGCAGGTGGCGTGGCCGTTGAGCATGTCTCCGCGCACGCGCATCGACATGCGCGCGTAGCCGGGCCGGATCTCGTCGAGCGCCATGCCCAGTGCCTGGCTGGCGGGGTCGCGCTCGTACATGGTCTTGCCGGCCAGTTCGGCCAGGGCCTGCGGGTCGCTATGCATGGATGCGCGCTCCGACAGGATCCGCGGCCAGCTTGCGGCGCAGCAGCGGCGACACGCGGTAGCGGTCCTCGCCGTAGACGTCCGCCAGGTTGGCCAGCACCGCCACGATGTGCGGCAGGCCGACGCTATCCGCCCAGGCCAGCGGGCCGCGCGGGTAGTTCACGCCCTTTTGCATGGCCGTATCGACGGCGCGCGCGCTGCACACCCCCTGGTTGACAGCATCGGCCGCCTCGTTGGCGAGCATCGCCACAGTGCGCATCACGGCCATGCCCGGCACGTCGTCCAGGCGGGTGACGGCGAAGCCTGCGGCCTGGAACATGCCGACCACGGCGTGGTAGGCCGCATCGCTGCACTGGTCGGCGCGCGCCAGCGCCACGCGGGTGGCCTTGGAAGCGTCCAGCAGCAGGTCGACCAGCACGGTGTCCGCATGGCCGTCGTCGCGGGCGCGCTGGGTGGCGCTGCGGCCGTCGGTGAGGTGCACGGCCGCGCCTTCGCAACGGATGCCGTCGCCTTCCGACTGCGCGAAGCCGGCGCCACGCAGGCGCTCAGCCAGCGGGCCGGCGCCGACTGCGACCGATTCCGGACGCGATTGCGCTGCTTCAGTCTGCGGCATGGCCTTCCCGGCGCCTTCACCGTACATGTAGAAGCCGCGGCCGGTCTTGCGGCCCAGGAAGCCGGCGTTGACCAGTTCCTGCTGCAGGATCGAGGGCGTGAAACGCGGGTCGCCGAAGTAGGCGTTGAACACCGAATTCGTGACCGAGAAGTTGACGTCGTGGCCGATCAGGTCCATCAGCTCGAAAGGACCCATGCGGAAGCCGCCGCAGTCGCGCATCACGGCGTCCAGGGTAGCCGGGTCGGCGGCCTGCTCGAGCAGCAGGCGCAGGCCTTCGGCGTAGTACGGGCGGGCGACGCGATTGACGATGAAGCCCGGGGTGGACTTGGCGTGCACCGGGTTCTTGCCCCAGCTTTCGGCGGTGGCGTAGACAGTGCTGGCGACTTCCTTGCCGGTCGCCAGGCCACTGATCACTTCGACCAGCGCCATCAGCGGCACCGGGTTAAAGAAGTGCATGCCGACCAGGCGTTCCGGACGGCGCAGCGGAGCGGCGATCGCGGTGACGGAGATCGACGAGGTGTTGGTAGCCAGGATGCAGTCGTCGCCGACGATTCCTTCCAGCTCGGTGAACAGGGCGCGCTTGGCGTCCAGGTTCTCGACGATGGCTTCGACCACCAGGACCGCGTCCTTCGCTTCCTGCAGGGAGGCGATGGCTTTCAGGCGCTCGCTCGCCAGGTCGGATTCGGCCGCGCCCATGCGGCCCTTCTCGACCAGCTTGGAATAGGCGATGCAGATGCTCTCGATGGCCTTGGCGGCGGCCTCTGGCCGGGTGTCGTAGAGCAGGACCTGGTGGCCGGCCATCGCCGCGGTCTGGGCGATGCCCGAGCCCATGGCGCCGCTGCCGATCACGGCGACGGTGCTGCCTTGCGGAAGTGCGTGCATCCTTACTCTCCCTTGAAGTGCGCCGGGCGCTTGCCGATGAAGGCGGCGACGCCTTCGCGGTAGTCGTGGCTGTAGCCGAGTTCGCGCATCATGTGCGCTTCCAGCTGCAGCTGGTCTTCCAGCGAGTTGGCGTAGCTGGCCTGGAAGGCTTTCTTGGTGAAGGCCAGGCCCTTGGTCGGGGCGCTCGCGAAGTGCTCGGCCATGGCCATGGCTTCGTCCATCAGGGCTTCGTCGGGAACGCAGCGCCAGATCAGGCCCCATTGCTCGGCCTTTTCGGCGCTGAGCTTTTCGCCCAGCATGGCCAGGCCCGTGGCGCGGGCCGGGCCGATCAGGCGCGGCAGGTGCCAGGTGCCGCCGGTGTCGGGGATCAGGCCGAGCTTGCAGAAGGCTTCGATGAAGCTGGCGGATTTGGCGGCCAGTACGATGTCGCAAGCCAGGGCCAGGTTGGCGCCGGCGCCTGCCGCCACGCCGTTGACGGCGCAGATGACCGGCATCGGCAGGTTTTTCAGGGTCAGGACCAGGGGGGCGTAGAACTTCTCGACCGATTCGCCCAGGTCGACGCTCGGGGCGCCGGGGTCGACGGCGCGGTCGTTCAGGTCCTGGCCGGCGCAGAAGCCGCGGCCGGCGCCGGTCAGTACCAGGACGCGGGCGGTTTTATCTTCCTGCAGCTTGGTGAGCGCGTCGCGCACTTCGAGGTGCATGGCCTGGGTGAAGCTGTTCAGGCGGTCGGGGCGGTTCAGGGTCAGGACGGCGATGCCGTTGTCGATCTTGAACTGGATGGATTCGTAGGTCATGGTTGTCTCCGATTATTCTTGTTAGCGTCTACTTTTGGCCCGCTGCTCTTACCCGTCCCCCCCGCGCAGGCGGGGGCCCAAGTTGACGTTCGCGGCGTGCCATGAACTTGGGTTCCCGCCTTCGCGGGGATGACGGCTTTGCGGCAGGTGGCTACGTTCTAGGCTTACTCTGCAATGTCGAAGTCGACCACCACCTTGTCGGTGACCGGGAAGCTCTGGCAGCTCAACACAAACCCGCGCCTGACTTCGTAATCCTCCAGCGCGTAATTCACGTCCATCTCGACCTCGCCATCCAGCACCTTGCAGCGGCAGGTCGAACACACCCCGCCCTTGCACGAATAGCGCATGTCGATCCCCGCGCGCAGGCCTGCGTCCAGGATCGATTCCTTGTCCTTGTCCATCGTGAAGCTGGCGGCATTGCCGTCCATGATCACGGTCACTTCGGTCTGGTGCCTGGCCCCTGCTTCGATATGGCGCGGCTTGTGCTCGTGCTTCGGGATGCTGGCCGCGAACAGCTCGATGCGGATCTTTTCCTTCTCCAGCCCGGCTTCCTGCAGCGAACGCGACACGCCATGCATCATGTCCTCCGGCCCGCAAATGAAGGCCACGTCGATGTCGCGGATGTCGATCCAGTGCTTCAGGAACTGCCCGCACTTTTCTTCCGTGATGCGGCCGTTGAACAGCTCGATGTCCTGCTGCTCGCGGCTCATCACGTAGACCAGGCGCAGGCGGTCCATGTACTGGTCCTTCAGGTCGGTCAGCTCGTCGCGGAAGATCACGGTCGACGATGCGCGGTTGCCGTACACCAGGGTGAAGCGGCTGTGCGGCTCGGCCTGCAGGGTGGTCTTGATGATCGACAGCAGCGGGGTGATGCCGCTGCCGGCCGCGAAACCGAGGTAGTGGCGCGCGCTCCCGGGCTCCAGCGGCACGTTGAAGTGGCCCATCGGCGGCATCACCTCGAGCGTGACGCCGGGCTGCAGCTGTTCGTTGGCCCAGTTCGAGAACAGGCCGCCCGCGCAGCGCTTGATCGCCACGCGCAGCGCCTTGTCCTGCACCGCCGAGCAGATCGAATAGGAACGGCGCACGTCTTCGCCGTCGATCATGGCGCGCAGGGTCAGGTGCTGGCCCTGCTTGTAGGCGAAGGCGTCCTTCAGTTCGTCCGGCACGTCGAAGGTCACGGCGATGGCGTCGCGCGTCTCGTGCTTCACCTTCGCCACGGTGAGTGGGTAGAATTTGCTCATGTTGCCCTTAGTGGCACTTGAAGTAGTCAAATGGCTCGCGGCAGTCCAGGCACTTGTACAGCGCCTTGCACGGCGTCGAGCCGAATTCACTGGTCAATTGGGTATGCGGGGAACCGCAGTGCGGACAGTTCACCTGGGGCGCGGCGCGGCGGCGGATACCGGCGTGCAGGCCGCTGATGTCGATCGCCTGCTGCACCGGCGGAGCGATGCCGTAGCCCTTCAGGGCAGCCTTGCCGGCGTCGCTCATCCAGTCGGTGGTCCAGGCGGGCGACAGGCGGCTGACGATGCGCAGCTTGTCCACGCCATGCGCCTCCAGCGCCTCGCGCACCGAGTCGGCGATCACCTGCATCGCGGGGCAGCCGGAATAGGTCGGCGTGATCGTGACCACGCATTCGCCATCCTCGAACGCGACGTCGCGCACGATGCCCAGGTCCACCACCGAAATGACCGGGATCTCCGGGTCGGCGACCTCGCCGAGCCAGCTCCAGACCTGTTCGACGGTGGTGTCCATGGTGCTCATTACCACTGCGCTCCCGGATAGGCGCGCTGCAGGAACTGCATCTCGGCCAGGATGTAGCCCAGGCGTTCCGTGTGGCGTCCCTGCTTGCCGCCGCGCTGCATCCAGGCGTCGACCGGCGGCAGCTTGAGGGTCGCTTCCGCGAAGACTTCCGCGACGTGGTCGAGGAACATCTTGCGCAGCTGCTCGGCCGGGGGAGCGACACCCTCTTCCACCATCGCATTGTCGACCGCGTCGTAGATGAACATCTCGCCGCTGTACATCCACAGCTCGTCCACCGCGGCCTGCATCCTGGCGTGGCTGACGTCGGTGCCGTCGCCCAGGCGCACCACCAGGTCGCCGGAACGGCGCAGGTGGTAGGTCACTTCCTTGATCGACTTCTCGGCGATCTCCTTGATGCGCAGGTCGCTCGAACGGGTCAGGCCGTCCATCAGGAAGTAATGCCAGGTGTCGAAGAAGAACTGGCGCACCATCGTCTCGGCGTAGCTGCCGTTGGGCTGCTCCACCAGGTGGCAGTTGCGGTACTCGCGGGCGTCGCGCAGGAAGGCCAGGCGGTCTTCGTCGCGGCCCTTGCCTTCGAGTTCGCCGGCATAGCCCAGCCACATGCGGGTCTGGCCCAGCAGGTCGAGCGCCACGTTCGACAGCGCCATGTCTTCTTCCAGCGCCGGGCCCTTGCCGCACAGCTGGCACAGCTGCTGCGACAGGATCAGGGCGTTGTCGCCCTGGCGCAGGAGGTAATCGATTTTCGCGTCCACGGCTGCGCTCACAGGTTCTTGACTTCTTCCGGCATCGGGAAGAAGGTCGGGTGGCGATAGACCTTGCTGTTGGCCGGCTCGAACAGCGCTTCCTTGTCGGATGGGCTGCTGGCGACGATGTCGGCGGCGCGGACCACCCAGATCGAGACGCCTTCGTTGCGGCGGGTGTAGACGTCGCGCGCGTTGTTGATCGCCATTTCGGCGTCAGGTGCGTGCAGGCTGCCCACGTGCTTGTGGGCCAGGCCGTGCTGGCTGCGGATGAAGACTTCCCACAGTGGCCATTCTTTGCTCATCTTGGTTCTCCGTACGTTTTTATATTACGCAGCCTTCCTGGCTTTTTTCTCGGCGTGCGCCACCAGGGCGTCGCGGAACCACTCGCCGTCCTCGTAGGCCTTGACGCGGGTGCGCAGGCGCTCGCGGTTGCAGGGGCCGTTGCCCTTCAGGACGTTCTGGAACTCGCTCCAGTCGATCTCGCCGAAGTCGTAGGAGCCGCGCTCCTCGTTCCACTTGAGGTCCGGGTCGGGAATGGTCAGGCCCAGGTACTCGGCTTGCGGCACGGTCTGGTCGACCATGCGCTGGCGCAGCTCGTCGTTCGAGAACAGCTTGATGCGCCAGGCGGCGGATTGGGCGCTGTTGACCGATTCGGCGTCCGACGGGCCGAACATCATCAGCGAGGGCCACCACCAGCGGTTGAGCGCATCCTGGGCCATCGCCTTCTGTTCCGGCGTGCCCTGCGCGAGGCTCATCATGATGTCGTAGCCCTGGCGCGCGTGGAAGGATTCCTCCTTGCAGACGCGGATCATGGCGCGCGAATACGGGCCGTAGGAGCAGCGGCAGAGGGGGATCTGGTTGATGATCGCCGAGCCGTCCACCAGCCAGCCGATGGCGCCCATGTCGGCCCAGCTCAGGGTCGGGTAATTGAAGATGCTCGAGTATTTGGCCTTGCCCGAGTGCAGGGCCTGCAGCAGCTCGTCGCGCGAGACGCCCAGGGTCTCGGCCGCGCTGTACAGGTAGAGGCCGTGGCCGGCCTCGTCCTGGATCTTGGCCAGCAGCACCGACTTGCGCTTGAGCGTCGGGGCACGCGTGACCCAGTTACCTTCTGGCAACTGGCCGACGATTTCCGAATGCGCGTGCTGCGAGATCTGCCGGATCAGCGTCTTGCGGTACGCTTCCGGCATCCAGTCCTTCGGTTCGATCTTGATCCCGGCGTCGATGCGCGCCTGGAATGCCTGCTCTTCGGCGCTCATGTCCTCTGCGGTCTGGACTTTCTTGAGGCCGGTCTCCACCATCTGTGCGTACATGTTTGTCTCCGTTGCAAACCTCTCCAATCCATAATACGATACAAAAAATCGGATGTACACAAAAATTTTGAATCATATTGCCGGGTAGATTAAGATGGCTCAACCATGAAACAACAGTCCAGCGGGGCGTGGATCGACCGCTTCCTCACCCAAGACACCCCGCGCCATAAGTCGCTGGTGATGACCCTCTGCGGCGATGCGATCGCGCCCCACGGCGGCGGCTTCTGGCTGGGCAGCATGATCGAGCTGATGGCGCCCCTGGGCGTGAACGACCGCCTGGTGCGCACCAGCGTGTTCCGCCTGGTGCAGGAGGGCTGGCTGGTGGCCAGCCGCGAGGGGCGGCGCAGCCGCTACACGCTGGAGCCGAAGGCGCTGCCGCGCCTGGCGCGCGCCAACCGCCGCATTTACTCGCCGCCGGGCCTGGACTGGGACGGCCGCTGGACCATCCTGCTGGCGCCCACCAACACCATCGACACCGAGCTGCGCAACCTGCTGCGCAAGGAATTGCAGTGGGAAGGCTATGCGATGCTGGCCACAGGCGTGATGGCCCACCCGGCGCCGGACCGCGACAGCCTGCGCGAGATCCTGGCGCGCTGCGGCGCCGAGGACAAGGTATTCGTCTGCGAGGCGGGAGAACTGCCGGGCGTGGGCTCGCGGCCCCTGCCCCAGCTGGTGCGCGACGGCTGGGACCTGGCCGGCGTGGTGGACGGCTACCGCCATTTCATCCACAGCTTTACTCCCCTCCTTGCGCTGCTGGAAGCCAATCCCGAGGTGGCGCCGCAAGACGCCTTCGCGATCCGCTCGCTGCTGGTGCATGCCTACCGCCGCGTGCAGCTGCACGACCCGATGCTGCCGGTGGCCCTGCTGCCGCAGCCCTGGCCGGGATCGGAAGCCTACGAGCTGGCGCGGAAAATCTACCGCCTCACCTGGGCCCGGGCCGAGGAACACGTCATGGCCATGCTGCGCCACGAGGACGAGGCTACGCCAACGGCGGATGACGACTTCTATCAACGCTTCGGCGGCCTGCGCGACTAAGGTATTATTTCGCCTTCAACGCATTCCCATTACAGGACACACCATGTCTATCAAGATCAGCAGCCAGTTCGACGCTGGCGCCATCGAGGTCGTGAGCGCCACAAGCGCGAACGCCATCGACCTGAACATCCGCAAGGATTCGCACGCCGATATCATCCAGTGGTTCTACTTCCGCCTGCAGGGCGCGCAAGGCGAGCCGTGCACCATCCGCTTCCTCAACGCCGGCCAGGCAGCCTATCCGGCGGGCTGGGAAGGCTACCAGGCGATGGCGAGCTACGACCGCGTCAACTGGTTCCGCGTGCCGACATCCTATGACGGCAAGGTGATGACCATCGAGCACACCCCGGCCATGGACAGCGTCTACTACGCCTACTTCGAGCCGTATTCGTGGGAACGCCACCTGGAGCTGCTGGACCGCGCCCAGATGTCGGAGCACGTGCGCATGGTGGACCTGGGCTCGACCGTCGACGGCCGCGACCTGAACATGCTGGTCATCGGCGAACCGTCGCCGGAAAAGAAAAAGGTCTGGGTGATCGCACGCCAGCACCCGGGCGAGACCATGGCCGAATGGTTCGTCGAGGGCATGCTCGACGCGCTGCTGGACCCGGCCCACCCCTTCGGCCGCCAGCTGCTGAAGGAAAGCGTGTTCTACGTGGTGCCGAACATGAACCCGGACGGCTCGGTGCGCGGCAACCTGCGCACCAACGCGGCCGGCGCCAACCTGAACCGCGAATGGCTGAACCCGAGCATGGAGCGCAGCCCGGAAGTCTTCCTGGTCAGGCAGAAGATGCACGAAGTGGGCGTCGACCTGTGCCTGGACGTGCACGGCGACGAAGGCCTGCCTTACGTGTTCGTGGCCGGCAGCGAATCCCTGCCGAACTTCACCGCCGAACAGGCGGCCGCCCAGAAGCGCTTCAGCGACGATTTCATGATCGCCAGCCCGGACTTCCAGGACGTGCACGGCTACGGCCAGACGCCGTACACCGAAGAGACCCTGACCATGGGTTCGCCGCACATCACCCATGCCTTCGGCTGCCTTTCCTTGACGCTCGAACTGCCGTTCAAGGACAACGCGAACGACCCGGACGCGCAGGTGGGCTGGGACGGCGCACGCAGCGCGCGCCTGGGCGCCGCGGTGCTGCAGCCGGTGCTGAACGCGATCCGCGCGAAGTAATCAAGCAGTCAGGCGGGCTCCATGCCCGCCTAATTCATTCAACGAGGCCACCATGACCGTATTTGCCGCTCCCGTGTTCGACGCCACCGTCGTCTACGAAGGCCAGGAATTGTTCAAAGGCCGTGGCGCCGCCCAGACCTGGGCGGAAAAGCTGGCGAAGGAAATCGAGACCGAAGTGACGGTCGAGAAGATCGGCACCGGCTGGGCGCTGCGCGCCACCGTCGACGGAGAGTTGCGGACCTGGGGCATCTATGGCCAGCGCCTCAGCCGCATCGAGCAGCCCGCGGCCTGATCAGGCCCGGGGATAGGCCGCGCGCGTCGCGGCCACCGACTCGCTCACCAGTTCGCGCAGCACGCGCATGTCGACGTCCGCCAGGCTGCGTACCGACAGGCAGGCCTTGCCCATCTTGTGCCGCCCCAGCTGCGCCAGCAGCATGTCCTGCCGGGCCGATGCCGTCATCAGGTAGATGCTGATATCGTTCTTGCGCGAAGAAAAGCCGGTCAGGCAGGAATCGCCTTCGCGGCCGCTGTCGTAGCGGTAGCGATAGCTCCCGAAACCCACGATGCCGCTGCCCCACATGGCGGGCGGCGCATCCACGGCTTCGCCCATCATGGCGGCAAGCGCCTCGCAGTCGCGGCGCCGCGCTTCGTCGGGAATGGCGTCCAGGTAGGCCTGGACGCTGGCGGAAGTGGCGGTCGTCTTGTTGCCGCCCATGGCCTCAGAGCTGGACGCCGAGGTGCGCCGCCACCCAGGTGTTGGCGTCTTCGGCGCTGTCGAAATGCAGGGTGGCGATGGCGGTCTTGTCCGGCGCCATGAAGGTGGCGTAGACCTTGCGGCTGTCGTTGTTGGAACTGAGCAGGTCCGACGCCTGCGCCAGCTCGACCGTGGCCACCAGGTCGAGATTGAGCAGCACGGTCTTCTGGCTGCCCTCCTTGTCGATGCGTACGAATCGATTCATGCGCCCTCCTCTCAGTTGCCGGCCACGACCATCTTCTCGATCAGGATCGAGCCGGTCGATTTATTGCCACGATTCAGCACATCGCTGCCGATCGCGACGATCTGCTGGAACATCTCGCGCATGTTGCCGGCGATGGTGATTTCTTCGACCGGGTACTGGATCACGCCGTTCTCGACCCAGTAGCCGGACGCGCCGCGCGAATAGTCGCCGGTGACGTAGTTGACGCCCTGGCCCATCAGTTCGGTCACCAGCAGGCCGGTGCCCATCTTGCGCAGCATGCCTTCGAAATCGTCGGCACGTTTGGTTTGGGTCGACACCATCTCCAGGTTGTGCGAACCGCCGGCATTGCCGGTGGTCTGCATGCCCAGCTTGCGCGCCGAATACGAGGACAGGAAGTAGCCCTGCAGCACGCCATCATTGACCACCTTGCGGCGCACGGTCTTGACGCCCTCTTCGTCGAAGGGCGCCGAGCCGACCGCGCCGATCAGGTGCGGATCCTCGACGATCTGGATGTGGCTTGGGAAGACGGACTTGCCCAGGGTGTCGAGCAGGAAGCTCGACTTGCGGTACAGCGAGCCGCCCGACACCGCCTGCACGAAGGAGCCGAGCAGGCCGGCCGCCAGCGGCGCCTCGAACAGCACCGGGCAGGTGCGGGTGTCGAGCTTGCGCGCGTTCAGGCGCGCCAGGGCGCGCTCGGCGGCGTAGCGGCCGACGGCTTCCGGCTCGGCCAGCTTCCTGGGATCGCGCGAGGAGGTGTACCAGTCGTCGCGCTGCATCTGGTTGCCCTTGCCCGCGATCGGCGCCACCGAAATGGTGTGGCGCGAGAACGGGTAGCCGCCGATGAAGCCGCGCGAGTTGGCGCCGACGAAATGCGATTGCTGGACGTAGACGCTGGCGCCTTCGCTGTTGGTGACGCGGCGGTCGACTTCGAAGGCGGCGTTTTCGCAGCGCTTGGCCAGCTCGACGGCTTCCTCGGTCGAGATCTGCCAGGGATAGAACAGGCGCAGGTCGCGCGGATCGGTTTCGAGCAGCTCGGCGTCCGGCAGGCCGGCGCAGTCGTCCTCGGCGGTGAAGCGGGCGATGTTCCAGGCCGCTTCGACGGTCGCCTTCAGCGAGGACGGCGAAAAGTCCGAGGTATTGGCGTTGCCGCGGCGCTGGCCGTAGTAGACGGTGACGCCCAGGCCCTTGTCCTTGTTCTGCTCGATGGTCTCGATGTTTCCTTTACGAACTGAAACCGACAACCCGCTACCCTCGCTGATCTCGACCGAGGCGTCGGTCGCGCCCTGCTCTCGGGCAATGGCCAGCACGTCGCGTGCGAGCTGTTTCAGCTGATCCTGGGTGTGGGTAAAAAAGGAATCGTTCATGTCGTGTTTTTCGTAGCGAGCCCTAAAACAGTTATCATAGCAGCCGTTTACAGTTTTCACTGATCGGCCCGGCGCCAATCAAATCAATCAAGAGTTTCCTCATACCATGCCTAATCCAAACCGCGGCTCCGTGGGCTTCCAGTCCAACGAGTTCGACCAAGAATACGAACGCCCATCCAAATCTGAACTCAAGCGCCAGGTGAACGAGTTGCAGAAGCTCGGCGAGCAGCTTGTCGACGAGCCGCGCGACCGCGTCAAGCGCGTGCCGATGCCGGACGACGTCAAGGACGCCATCCTCGAGTGCCAGACCATCACCAACCACGAAGGCCGCCGCCGCCAGCTGCAGTTCGTGGGCAAGAAGATGCGCGGCCTGACCGAGGAAGAAGTCGACGTCATCCGCCGCACCATCGACAGCTGGAAAGGCGCCTCGAAGGCCGAGACGGCCGCGCTGCACGCCCTGGAGCGCCGCCGCGAAAAGCTGCTGGCCGACGACAAGGCGCTGACCCAGCTGCTGGCCGACTACCCGGAACTCGACGCCCAGCACCTGCGCACCCTGATCCGCAACGCGCGCAAGGAGCAGGCCGAGAACAAGCCGCCCAAGGCCTTCCGCGAGATCTTCCAGATCCTCAAGGACCTGGGCAAGAAGCCGAAGCAGGCTGCCGCCGCCGACGACGAGGAAGCGCCGGATGACGACGCCGACGAATGAACTGGTGATTGGCCTGGTGTCGGTGTCGGACCGCGCCAGCGGCGGCGTGTACGAGGACAAGGGCATTCCTGCGCTGCAGGAATGGCTGGCGACGGCCATCACCACGCCATATCGCATTGAAACGCGATTGATCCCCGACGAACGCGCGGAGATCGAGCGCACCCTGGCCGAGCTGGTCGACACGGCCCGCTGCCACCTGGTCCTGACCACCGGCGGCACCGGCCCGGCGCGGCGCGACGTCACGCCCGAAGCCACCCTTGCCGTGGCCACCAAGGAAATGCCGGGCTTCGGCGAACAGATGCGCCAGATCAGCCTGAAGTTCGTGCCGACCGCCATCCTGTCGCGCCAGACCGCGGTGATCCGCGAAACAAAGGACCACGCGGCCCTGATCATGAACCTGCCGGGCCAGCCGAAATCGATCAAGGAAACCCTGGAAGGCCTGAAGGACGAGCAGGGCAATGTGGTGGTCGGCGGCATCTTCGCGGCCGTCCCCTATTGCATCGACCTGATCGGCGGCCCGTACATGGAAACCGACCCGGCAGTGAGCAAGACCTTCCGCCCGAAGTCGGCATTGCGTGCGCCGGCTCAATAACAAGGACCAAGCATGACCCAGCTGTTGGAAAACATCGAGATCGAAACCGCGCCGAATCCCCAATTCGCGATCATCTGGCTGCACGGCCTGGGCGCCGACGGCAACGACTTCGTGCCGATCGTGCGCGAGCTGGACCTGGCCGGGCTGCCGGGCATCCGCTTCGTATTCCCGCATGCCAAGACCATGCCGGTGACGATCAACGGCGGCTACGTGATGCGCGCCTGGTACGACATCACCGGCGCCGAGCTGACCCGCCGCGAGGACGAAGGCGGCCTGCGCGCTTCCCAGCGCGACATCGAGGCGCTGATCGCACGCGAGAAGGAGCGCGGGATTCCGGCCTCGCGCATCATCCTGGCGGGCTTCTCGCAAGGCTGCGCGATGACCCTGCAGACCGGCCTGCGCCATCCGGAGAAGCTGGCGGGCATGCTGTGCCTGTCGGGCTACCTGCCGCTGGCGCCCGTCACGGCTGCGGAGCGCACCGAGGCGAACCTGCAGACGCCGATCTTCATGGCGCATGGACGGCAGGATCATGTGGTTCCCTTCCTGCGGGCGGAACAGTCGCGCGATGCGCTGCAGGCGCTGGGGTATCAGGTGGAATGGCATGCGTACCAGATGCAGCATTCGCTGTGCCTGGAGGAGGTGCAGGATATCTCGAAGTGGATTCGGAAGGTGCTTTCCTAAATTTCGGTTTCGGGTCTGCACGCAAACTTGGGTCCCCGCCTGCGCGGGGATGACGTTGGTAGAGAGCGGTGATCCGCTGATACGTCGACTTCGGATACGTACTTACAAACGTCATCCCCGCGAAGGCGGGGACCCAAGTTCGCAGCGCACCACTAGCCTCACTGCTTCAACGCTGCATCTACAGCATCCTCCAGCCGCGACACAATCTCCGACAAATCCGCCGCCGTCGCAATGAACGGCGGCGCCAGCAGCACATGATCCCCGCGCTGCCCGTCGATGGTCCCGCCCATCGGATACACCATCAGCCCCCGCTCCATCGCCTTCTGCTTGAGCACCGCATGCAACCTGCGCTCCGGCGCGAACGGCTCCTTGGTCGAACGATCCTGCACGAACTCCAGCGCCAGCAGCAGCCCGCGCCCGCGGATGTCCCCCACATGCTCGTGTACCCCGAACACATCCCCCAGCATGCGCCGCAAGGTCGCCCCGCGGCTGCGCACCCGCGCCAGCAGGTCGTCCCGCTCGATCACCTGCTGCACCGCCAGCGCCGCCGCCGCCGCCACCGGATGCCCGATGTAGGTATGCCCATGCTGGAAAGCCCCGCTGCCGTTGCGGATGCAGTCCACGATCGTCCGGTGCGCCAGCACCGCCCCGATCGGCTGGTAGCCCGCCGCCAGCCCCTTGGCCACGGCGACGATGTCCGGCGCCACCCCGTCCTGCTCGATCGCGTACATGGTGCCGGTGCGCCCCATCCCGCACATCACCTCGTCGGCGATGAACAGGATGCGGTAGCGGTCGCAGATCTCGCGCACGCCCTTGAAGTAGCCCGGCGTCGGCGGAATCGCCCCGCCCGTCGCGCCCACCACCGGTTCGGCGCAGAAAGCGATGATGTTCTCCGGCCCGGTCTTGAGGATCGTGGTTTCCAGCTCATCGAGCAGGCAGGCGGTGTAGTCGTCCACGCTCTGGCGCGCCAAGCGGCCGCGGTACTCGTAGCAGGGCGCCACCCGCACGGTGTCCATCAGCAGCGGCGCGAAGGCCTTGCGGCGCCACTCGTTGCCGCCCACCGCCAGCGCGCCCAAGGTGTTGCCGTGGTAGCTCTGGCGCCGCGCCAGGAACAGGCGGCGCTTCGGTTCGTTCATCTCCACCCAGTACTGGCGCGCCAGCTTGAGCGCGGTCTCCATCGCCTCCGAGCCGCCGGACACCAGGTAGACGCCGCTCAGGTCCTCGGGCGCGCCGGCCGCCAGGCGGCCGGCCAGCTCCTCGGCCACCTCGGTGGTGAAGAAGCCGGTGTGCGCGTAGGCGCAGCGCTCGATCTGGCGATGCATGGCGGCAATGACGTCCGGATGGCCGTGACCCAGCGAGGACACGGCGGCGCCCCCGCTGGCGTCGATATAGATCTTGCCGTCGCTGGCGCGGATCGTGATGCCGTCCGCGCCCACCGCGACGGGCGGCACCTGGCGCAAGTTGCGGTGGATGATATGGCTCATGGCGAATCCTCCGAGAGAGTACGACGATTGACGATAAGCGCCCTTGCGCTCGTCAACTTTGATATTTTCCGCACGTCATGCAAATAGACACCCACCTGGACAACCCATGAGCGACCGCCTCGGCCCCATCCCCCTGGAAGACATGAGCGCCGCCCAGCGCGCCGCCGCGCAGGAGATCATCGACGGCCCGCGCGGCGCGGTGGTCGGCCCCTTCGTGCCGCTCTTGCGCAGCCCTGAGCTGATGGGGCTGGCCCAGCGCATGGGCGAGTACCTGCGCTACCGCAGCGCAATCGGCATCCGGCTGTCGGAGCTGGCGATCCTGGTCACGGCCAGGCAGTGGGACCAGCAGGTGGAATGGGCGATCCACGCGCCGATTGCGGAGAAGATGGGGATTCCGGCGTCGGTGATCGTGGCGATCGCGGAGCGGCGCCGGCCGGACGGGATGCTGGTGGACGAGGCAGTGGTGCACGACTTCTGCGTGGAACTGCACGAGACGAAGGCGGTGTCGGATGGGGTGTATGCGGATGCGCTGGCGCAGTTCGGGGAGCAGGGGGTGGTCGATCTGATGGGGATCAACGGGTATTACACGTTCTTGGCCATGGTGATGAATACGGCCAGGACGGCGGTGCCGGAGGGGGATGGGTGGGTGTTGCCGGAGTAGGTGGTGTGCGTGCGAACC
>CBIHLT010000055.1:0-23675 GCA_966210615.1 uncultured Massilia sp. | reverse complement strand
GGCGCCGGAACGCTACAGGCAGGCCCTGGAGATCCTGCTGCAGGACCCGCAGACCGACGCCGTGCTGGTGGTGCATTCGCCGACCGCCACCGTCGACAGCCGCGCGGTGGCCGAGGCGATTGCGCCGGTGGCGAGCGCCGCCTCGCGCACGGTGCTGTCCTGCTGGCTGGGCGGCGCTTCGGTGGCGGAGGCGCGCACCATCGCCGCCGGTGCGCGCATGCCGGCCTACCGCACGCCGGAGGACGCGGTCGCCGGCTTCCTCCAGCTGGTGAACTACCGCCGCAACCAGAACCTGCTGATGGAGGTGCCGCCATCGATGACCGGCACCGTGGCGCCGGACCGCGCGGGAGCGCGCGCCCTGGTGCGCGAAGCCCTGGCCGGCGGGCGCTACCTGCTGTCCGATCCCGAGGCCAAGGCGATCCTGCGCAACTACGGCATGGCCCTGGTCGAGACCCGCACGGCGCGCGACGCCGACGAGGCGGTCGCCAGCGCGCGCGCGCTCGGCTTTCCGGTGGCGCTCAAGATCCTGACGCCCGACGTGATGCACAAGTCCGATTTCGGCGGGGTGGTCCTGGACCTCGATGCCGAGGAAGCCGTGCGCGCCGCCGCGCTGCGCATGCGGCGCCGGCTCGGCGAGGTGTTCCCGCTGGCGCGCTTCGAGGGCTATTCGGTGCAGACCATGTGCCGCCGCTCGCATGCGCATGAACTGATCGTGGGCGCCGCGCTCGACCCGGTGTTCGGGCCGGTGATCGTGTTCGGCCAGGGCGGGGTGGCGGTCGAAGTGGCCGATGACCATGCGGTGGGCCTGCCGCCCCTGAACCTGGTGCTGGCGCGCGACCTGGTCGACCGTACCCGCGTGGCGCGCCTGCTGGCGGGCTACCGCAACCGGCCGGCGGCCAACCTGGACGCCATCCTGGCCGCGCTGGTGCAGGTATCGCGCCTGGTGTCCGACATTCCCGAGATCGTGGAGCTGGACATCAATCCCCTGGTCGTCGACAGCAACGGCGCGGTGGTGCTGGACGCGCGCATGCGCCTGGCCATGGCGGACCGCTCGGGCAGCACCCTGGACCGGCTGGCGATCCGCCCCTATCCGCGCGAGCTGGAGGAAACCATCGAATGGCAGGGCCGGAAGCTGCTGCTGCGCCCGATCCGCCCGGAGGACGGCCCGGCCCACCTGGCCTTCTTCGACGCGCTCACGGCGGACGACATCCGCTACCGCATGTTCGTGCGCATCCGCGAGCTGCAGCCTTCGCAGCTGGCGCGCTTCACCCAGATCGACTACGACCGCGAGATGGCCTTCATCGCCACACGGCCAGTAGAGGCGCGCGCCAATGCCGAGGGCGTGCCCGAGACCCTGGCGGTGGGCCGGGTGGTGGCGGACCCGGACAACGTCAGCGCCGAATTCGCGGTCACGGTGCGCTCGGACCTGAAGGGCATGGGCCTTGGCCGCATCATGATGGAAAAGCTGATCGCCTATTGCCGCGTGCGCGGAACGCGCGAGATCGTGGGCGAGGCGCTGCCGCAGAATGCGCGCATCGTGGCCATGGTGAAGAAGCTCGGCTTCGAAGTGAAGATCGGGGAGGAGGGCATCCGCCACATGCGGCTGCCGCTGCGCTAGCGCCATCCAGCGCCATCGACCTGGTCCGCGCCGGATGCTATGCTTGCTCCTGCTCGAGCAACAGGATGGGAAGATGCTGACCGCGATCGACAATTACCTGATGGATGCCCGGCCCCGGCAGATCGAAAGCCTGCGCCGCTGGGGCCTGGAATTCCTTTATTTCGGCATCAAGGAAGCGCGCGCCTGCCTGTTCGTGGGCCTGTTCCTGTTCGCCATGCTGCTCACGCCGCGCGCCGGCATCCTGGGCATTCCGCGCTACGACGTGCTGCTGGCGATCGCCATCGGCCTGCAATTGTGGATGGTCTGGGCCAAACTCGAAACCTGGGACGAACTCAAGGCCGTCTGCCTGTTCCACGCGGTCGGCTTCGCGCTCGAGGCCTTCAAGGTCTCGTCGAGCATCCAGTCGTGGAGCTACCCCGACTTCGCCTATACCAAGCTGTTCGGCGTGCCGCTGTTCTCCGGCTTCATGTATGCGACCATCGGCAGCTACATGATCCAGTCCTGGCGCCTGCTCGACCTGCGGGTGCGCCACCATCCGCCGTACTGGATGGCGGCCACCATCGCCATCCTGATCTACGCGAACTTCTTCACCCACCACTACATCGGCGACTACCGCTGGTACCTGGCCGCCTGCGCGCTGGGCCTGTATTCGCGCACCATGGTGACCTTCCGGCCGCTGGACCGCGACCGCCAGATGCCGCTGCTGCTGGCCTTCGTGCTGATCGGCTTCTTCATCTGGCTGGCCGAGAACATCGGCACTTTCTGGGGCGTGTGGCGTTATCCGAACCAGCTGGGGGCGTGGTCGGTGGTCCACCTGAGCAAGTGGAGTTCGTGGTCGCTGCTGGTGATCATGACCTTCACCATCGTGGCGAGCCTCAAGCACATCAAGGAAAAGATCCACGTGCCGGAGGCGTGAAGTACCACTAAAAGTGTTCTCCCACCAGCAGTAAAACCGTCACCCCGGCGAAGGCCGGGGCCCAAGTTCGTTGAGCAGCCGGTACGCGTGCAAACTTGGGTTCCGGCCTCCGCCGGAACGACGTACCGAAGCTGCGGGACTGACGTGCGGCGCCTTACCTGCGGAAGCGCACGTCCTCGCTCACCACCGGGGCATTGCCCTTGGGCTTTTTCGGCTTCTTGGGCTTCTTGACGATCTGCCCGCCCGGCGCCGTTTCCGGTACCCGATGGTCCGGTTCGAACCCCGCTTCGTCCTCCCGCCTGATCACCTGCCTGGTCAGCGCCTCGATCGCGGCCAGCTGCTCGATCTCGTCCGCGCACACCAGTGAGACCGCCTCGCCCGAGGCCCCGGCGCGCCCGGTGCGTCCGGTGCGGTGCACATAGTCCTCCGCCACGATCGGCAGGTCGACATTGACCACCGCCGGCAGGTCGTCGATATCGAGGCCGCGCGCCGCAACGTCGGTCGCCACCAGCACCCGCACCTCGCCGGCCTTGAAGCGCTCCAGCGCACGCAGGCGCGCCGGCTGCGGCTTGTCGCCGTGGATCGCATCGGCATCGATGCGCTTGGCGGCCAGCATGCCGACCAGCTCGTCCACGCCCTTGCGGGTCTTGGCGAAGGCCAGCACCTGGGGCCAGGCGTGCTTCTTGAGCAGGTGCACGAACAGTTCGGGCTTGCGC
Organism: uncultured Massilia sp.; assembly: GCA_966210615.1. Lineage (GTDB taxonomy): Bacteria > Pseudomonadota > Gammaproteobacteria > Burkholderiales > Burkholderiaceae_D > Telluria. The sequence goes on along the minus strand of CBIHLT010000055.1, from coordinate 20,425 downwards.
TTCTTGTCGACCGGCACCAGCCACTGCTTGACCGCCGACACCGTGGTGTTGCGCGGCGTGGCCTCGATGCGCACCGGTTCGCGCAGCAGGCGGTTGGCCATGGCGCGGATCTGGTCGGAGAAGGTCGCCGAGAACAGCAGGGTCTGGCGTTTCCTGGGCAGCACCGCGAACAGCTGGTCCAGCTCCTTGGAAAAACCGAGGTCGAGCATGCGGTCGGCCTCGTCCAGCACCAGCACCTTCACCTCATTGAAGCCCACCGCATTCTGGCGGTGCAGGTCGAGCAGGCGTCCGGGCGTGGCCACCAGCACGTCCACGCCCTTGCGCAGCGCCATCATCTGCGGGTTGATGCTGACCCCGCCGTAAGCCGCCAGCGAGCGCAGTTCCAGGCCCTGGGAATAGGTGCGCACGCTCTCGTGCACCTGCTCGGCCAGTTCGCGGGTGGGCACCAGGATCAGCGCGCGGACGGCATTGCTCGACACCTTGCCCGAGCTCTTCACCAGGCGCTGCAGCAGCGGCAGCGTGAAGCCGGCGGTCTTGCCGGTGCCGGTCTGGGCGGCCGCCATCACGTCCTTTCCGGCCAACACGGCGGGAATGGCCTGCTGCTGGACGGCGGTCGGGGTGTGGTAGGCGAGGGTGTCGAGGGTGGCGAGGATCTGGTCGATCAGGCCCAGGGATGCGAACGACATGGACAGGGAAACTTTCAGCTAAGAATGGATTAGCCGTAGTTTACCTTGCCGCGGCCGGCAAGGCGAAGCTTTCCAGGCGGGCTGGGCGTTCTGGTGTCAGCGGATGTCGATCACGACCGAGAAGTCGGCGATCGGCTTGACCGGTTCGTTATGCTCGCGGCAGCCGGACAGGGCCAGGCAGGCGACAGCAAGGGCGGCGGTCAGGACATGGCGGGATTGCATGGTGGAGCCCTCCGTGGAATGGCTCCATCATACGCCCCTGCCAAATATATGCATCAACAATCCGTATCAAAAACGGTAATCAAAAACGGTAAGAAGCGCTTGCGCGCAGCACCGGGAAGAACTTGTAGTCGGAGGCGTCCTCGGACAGGCGCAGTTCCTCGGCCTTGAGGTCGCGCGCCAGTGCGCTGCAGAGTACGGTTCCGCCTGCGCAGTCGACGCTCTCGAGCGTGGTGCGGGCCTTGCCCTGGTAGAAGGCGCCGAGCTCGGCGGAGAAGTTCAGGCGCTTTTCCGGATTGAGCGCATTGCCCCAGCCGATGCCCAGGTAGGGCGCAGCCTTGCGGAAGCTGACCGTGCCGTTCACGGTGCCGACGTCGCGCGCCGAGTACTGCCGGCCATTGATCGTGTAGCTGCCGGCACGGTCGGCGCTGCCGACGGCGTCGAAGCGGTTGCCGTTGTAGACCGCGCCGCCGGTGATCCGGAAGCTGCCCGCGCCCGGATACCAGTCGACCTGCAGGTCGGCGGTCTGCAGCTTGCCGTCGAGCTGGTAATCGATCTGGCCCGAACGCTGGTCGAAGTCGTAGCCGATGTAGTTGGCGCCGATGCGGCCGTTGAAGGACGCGCCCAGCGGCGCCACCAGGTGCATGCCGGCGCCGGTGCTGCCGGCATCGAGGGTGACGCCGGGCTGGGCGTGGGCGGGCAGGGCGAGGAGACCGAGCAGGGCGGTGCAGCCGAGGGCTGCGCGGAGCGGGAGAGTGAGGAACATGGCGGGTTTTCTTGTGGCAAAACCCGGCATTGTAGCCGCCGGGACGGCGCGCACGAGACCGGATGGGGCCGGCGCGCAACGGTGGATGCCACTTTTTTTATCGCCGGACGGGGTGGTTTCGTCGGCCCATACCCGACTCCGTCGCATAATGTCACTTGGCAATGATTGTTCTGGCTATGCTGGCCATGCCAATCACGATGGAAGGACTACCATGCTCTCAAGTACATTTCACCTCGGCCGGCTGCTGCTGGCCTGGATCCTGGCCTACATGGCCATCTTCATTACGATGCACGAAACCTTGCTGGAGCAGGTCGGCATCCACATGGAAGGCTATATCGTACTGTTCGGCTTCCTGCTGGGCGGATGGGTGGTGTCGGTTGCCTTTTCCCACGTGCGCCGGGTGCGCCTGGTGGCGGGACAGCTGAACCGCAGCACCCTGTCCAATCGCCAGCGCCGCCAGATCGAGATCCCCTTCGAGGCCGGCGAAGCCTTCGACATGATCGACGCCGCCATCCGCGAGCTGCCCGGTTCCGTGATCGCCGACAGCGCGCGCGACAGCCTGCAGGTGCGCGCCAAGGTACAGCGCATCGACCCCTACGGCGGCCAGTCGCCCTACGGCTGGGCGCTGGAACACCTGTCGACCCGCCACAACCAGATCCTGGCCACCGTCACTCCCAACGGCGACGACGCCGGCAGCGTGACCCTGATCTGCGAACCGGAAGGCCCTGCCTGGACCGACTGGTTCCTGGTCGACCACGGCACCAACCTGGAGAATGCGGAAGCCATCGTGCGCGCCATCACCCGCCGCGTGGCCGAGCGCCGCCGCAGCGAGCAGGCCAAGGTGCGCCAGACCGCGACCGAGAAGGAATTGACGGTGGCGCGCCTGAACCTGCTGCACGCCCAGGTCGAGCCCCACTTCCTGTACAACACCCTGGCCAGCGCCCAGGTGCTGACCCGCAGCGACCCGGCGCGCGCCGACGAGATGCTGGGCAACCTGATCTCCTACCTGCGCCACTCGCTGCCGCGCACCGAGGACCTGCCCTCGACCCTGGGCGAGGAACTGGAACGGGTGCGCGCCTACCTCGACATCCTCAAGATCCGCATGGGCTCGCGCCTGAACCTCCAGCTCGACGTGCCGGACGCGCTGAAGAACGTGCTGTTCCCGACCATGATGCTGCAGACCCTGGTGGAGAACGCGATCAAGCACGGCATCGAGCCCAAGCCCGGCGGCGGCACCGTCTGGGTCCTGGCGCGCGCCGTCGACAGCACGGTGGCGGTGACGGTGGCCGACGACGGGCGCGGCTTCACGGCCGAAGGCGGCGGCACCGGCATCGGCCTGCGCAATGTGCGCGAGCGCCTGCGCCTGGCCTACGGTTCGGCGGCCTCGTTCTCGATCGTGTCGAATTTCCCGAGCGGCGTGGCGGCCACCATCACGGTGCCGCTGGCGATGCAGGGTGGAGGTGCCCAGCATGCTTAATTCCCCCATCCGATGCGTGATCGCCGAAGACGAAGCCCTGCTGCGCGAATCGCTGGTGGCGCAACTGGCTTCGGTCTGGCCCGAGCTCGAGATCGTCGCCGCCTGCGAGGACGGCGGCAGCGCCCTGGAGGCGATCGCGGCCCACAAGCCCGACCTGGCCTTCCTGGACATCCGCATGCCGGGCCTGTCCGGGCTGGAGGTGGCCACCGCCCTGGTGGACGCGGGCCTGCGCACCGAAGTGGTGTTCGTCACGGCCTACGACCAGTACGCCATCGACGCCTTCGAGCGCGGCGCGGTCGACTACCTGCTCAAGCCGGTGGCGCGCGAGCGCCTGGCGGCGACCGTGGGCCGGGTACGCGAGCGCCTGGCGCGGGGCAGCCAGGACAAGGGCCAGCTGGCGGCGCTGCTGGAGCGCCTGGCCGGCGTGGCCTCGGTGGCGACACCGGCGCCGCGCGCCGAACCGCTGGTCTGGCTGACCGCCAGCCGCGGGGTGGAGACGCGCCTGATCCTGGTCGACGACGTCGCCTACTTCCAGGCCGATTCCAAGTACACCGTGGTGATGACGGCCGACGGCGAGGCGCTGCTGAGGAAGCCGATCCGCGATTTGCTGGAGGTGCTCGACCCGACCATGTTCAAGCAGGTGCACCGCTCGACCATCGTCAACCTGCGCGCGGTGGCGGCGGTGACCCGCGACGACACCGGGCGCGGCACCATCCGCCTGAAGAACCGGCCGGAGACGCTGTCCGTCAGCCAGCCCTTCATGGCGCTGTTCCGCCACATGTAAAGGGCAAAACAAGGGACAGATGTAAGCGAGTGTGACAAGCTCGACAGACTGTAAGAATGTGGCCTAACGAACACAGACAAGAACGTTGCAGATGGTAAAGTTCGTCTTACAACATTTTTTGTGAGACCAGCATGAAACAACTGATCATCGGCGCGGCCCTGCTGGCCGCCGCCCTCCCTGCGATGGCCCAGACCGGCGTCAGCGTCAGCATCGGCCAGCCCGGCTTCTACGGCCGCATCGACATCGGCGACTTCGCCCGCCCGCAGGTGGTGTACGCCCAGCCGGTGATCGTGGAAGAGCACCGCCACTACCGCGCCGAGCCGATCTACCTGCGCGTGCCGCCGGGCCACCGCAAGAACTGGAAGAAGCACTGCAGGCACTACGGCGCCTGCGGCCAGCCGGTGATGTTCGTGCGCGACGAGTGGTACAACCGCGAGGTGGTGCCGCGCTACCGCGAGACCCGTGTCTACGCCGCGCCGCCCCAGGTGCGCTACGAGGAACCGCGCCATGAGCAGCATGGCGGAGGCCATGGTCACGGCAACGGCGGCGGCCACGGCAAGGGCCATGGCAACGGCAAGGGCCACGGCCGCGGCCACGACTGAGTCGTGCGCGGCGCGGTTCAATCCGCCGCGCCGTTTTTTGCAAGCATAGTAAGATTGCCATATTGCCCACCTCCGGCGCCCGGCCGGACCGGGCGCCATGACGGAGGCAAGCTTGCGCAGCGAGATCGTGATCGTGGGAGGCGGGGCCGGGGGGCTGGAGCTCGCCTGCAAACTGGGGCGCAAACTGGGGCCGTCCAAGGTGACGCTGGTCGACAGCCGCCTGTACCATATCTGGAAACCTTCACTGCACGAAGTGGCGGCGGGCACCCTCGACATCCACCAGGAAGGCCTGTCCTACCCGATGCTGGCGCACGACAACGGCTTCAATTTCGTGTTCGGCCCGATGACCGGCATGGACGCCGCGTCCCGGACCATCTCGATCGGCGCCGTGCGTTCCGCCACCGACAACGCGGAGATCCTGCCTGACCGGCGCCTGTCCTATGATTCAGTGGTGATCGCGGTGGGCAGCACCTCGAATTACTTCGGCGTGCCGGGCGCGCGCGAGCACACCATTTCCCTGAACGCCACCGAGGACGCCGAGCATTTCCGCCTGCGCATGCTGCGCCTGATGCTGGCCGTCGAGCAGCAGCGCGAGGAGGGCAAGGACGCCGGCCTGGACGTGGTGATCATCGGCGGCGGCGCCACCGGCGTGGAGCTGGCGGCGGAACTGCGCGAGGCTTCCGGGGCCTACGCCAACTACGGCTTCAATGCGCTGGACGGGCGGCGCGACGTGCGCATCACCATCCTCGAAGGCGCGCCGCGCATCCTGGCGCCCTTGCCGGAGAAGGTGTCCAGCGCGGCCGCCGACCTGCTGCACAAGCGTGGCATCAGGGTGGTGCCGGATTGCCGCGTCACCGCGATCGAGCGCGACCGCGTGATGGACAAGGACGGCAATGTCTACCCGTCCGACCTGTGCGTGTGGGCGGCCGGCATCCGCGCGCCGGAACTGCTCGGTTCACTGGGCCTGCCGACCGCCAAGGGCGGACAGCTCGAGGTGGACGCCCAGTTGCGGGTGAAAGGCGTGCCGGGCGTGTATGCGCTGGGCGACTGCGCCGCCTGCGTGGACGGCAACGGGCAGGCGGTGCCGCCGCGCGCCCAGGCCGCGCACCAGCAGGCCGACTACCTGGTCGCGGCCTTCCTGCGCCTGGCCAGGGGGCAGGCGCCGCAAGAGAAACCCTATATCTACAAGGACTATGGCTCGCTGGTGTCGGTGGGGCAGAGCACCAGCGTGGGCAGCCTGATGGGATCGCTGCGCGGGGCCAGCTGGTTCGTGCAGGGCACCCTGGCGCGCGCCATGTATGCCAGCCTGCACCTGATGCACCACCGCGCCGTGCTCGGATCGCTGCGCACGGGATTGCTGGCGGTGGCGCGCTTCCTCATCCGGCGCAGTACGCCCTTGGTCAAGCTGCACTAGTCGCCGATAGGCCAGGCAGGCCTGGGAAAGGCCGCCTCAGGCGGCGTGGGCTTCGCGCGGCAAGGTCATGCGCAGCAGGGCGCCGCCGGATTCGGCGCGCGCCAGCACCAGCTCTCCGCCCAGGTAGCGGGCGCGCTCGCGCAGCAGGCGCAGGCCGTGGCAATCCAGGGAGTCCATGGCGCCGGCGCAGTCGTGCGGGCCGACGCCGTTGTCGCGCACGGTGAGCATCACCTGCTCGCCATCGTCGTCGAGAATCACCTCCACTTCGCTCGCCTTGCCGTGCGTGCGCGCGTTGCGCAAGCCTTCCTCGGCGCAGCGCAGCAGCACCACGCCCTGGGTGCGGCTGTAGTGGCAGTCCTCGTCCGGCAGGCTGGTGCGCGCCGCCAGCCCGTGCTCGGCGCCGAAGGCCGGCACCAGCTCGGCCAGGGCGGCGTGCAGGCCCAGGAACTCGAGCTTGTCGTTCCACAGCTCCAGCTGCATCTTGCGGTTGGTTTCGATGATGCTCGCCAGCAGCTGCTTCATCTGGGCGCTGCGGTCGCGCATCGCCTTGTTCTCCGGCGGGATATGCTGGCTCAGCAGGGCCAGGTGCATGGTCAGGGCCGTCATCGACGAGCCCAGGCTGTCGTGCAGCCGGCGCGCCAGCAGGCGCTTTTCCTCGTCCCAGCAGGCGGCGAGGTAAGCCAGCATTTCTGTCAGGTCAGCGGTGCGCGCCGCGACCAGGTGTTCGAGTTCCCGGTCGGAGTGCGGATGGGCCGGTTCGGTCATCGTTGGCTCGGTTGAATATTTCCCAAATCATACAACAGTTGGCGGAGCGACGGCGCGCGGCGGGGATGCGCGCCGGAGCGGCGGCAGCGTGCGGCTCCGCACATACTGTTGCGCTGTTGTGGGCGAAGCTGGAACCCGTGGCCGCAGCGCCGCCAGACCAAGCGTAGTGTAAACAGACAACATCATCGGGGGTTTTAATGACGAGCAAACAACAGCAAGACGCGATCGCGCTCCTGACCTCGCAGCACAAGGAGGTCACCGCCATGTTCAAGGAATTCGAGGAGCTGGGCGACCGCGCCAAGGCCGGCAAAAAGAAAATCGCCGACAAGATCTGCCAGAACCTGGTCATGCATACCATGATCGAGGAAGAGATTTTCTACCCGGCCGTGCGCGGGAACTCGAAGGAAGCCGAGGAAATGGTCGAGGAAGCCATCGTCGAACACGCTTCGGCCAAGGACCTGATCGCCCAGATCCAGGAAATGGACCCGGACGAAGAGCTGTACGACGCCAAGGTCAAGGTGCTCGGCGAAATGATCGAGCACCATGTCGAGGAAGAAGAGAAGGAGATGTTCCCGAAGGTCCGCAAGATGGATCTGGACCTGGCGACGCTGGGCCAGGAGATGAAGGCGCGCGGCGACGAGATCATGGCGTCGAGCTGAAGCCGTGCACCCGGCGCGGGCGCGCCGGGTCGCTCAGCGGCGGCGGCTCAGGCCGCGGCCGACTGTTCGCTGCGCACGCCCAGGGCGTCGAGCAGGCGCTCGATGTTGACCGGCTTGACCAGGTGCAGGTCGAAGCCCGCTTCGAACACGCGGCGCTGGTCTTCGGCCAGGCCGTAGCCGGTCAGCGCGATCAGCTTGATCGAGCGGGTGGCCGGGTCGGCGCGCAGGCGCCGCGCCACTTCGTAGCCGTCGATGCCTGGGAGGCCGATGTCGACCAGGGCCGCATCCGGCCGGTGGGCCGCGGCCGCGGCCACGCCCGCCAGACCGTCGCCGGCCTGGAACACCGGATAGCCGTGGGCCGCCAGCATGGTCGCCATCATCTCGCGGCCGTCTTCGTTGTCTTCGATGAGCAGCACCGAGGGCTTGCCGGTGCCGTCGCCGCTGCTTTCCTCCTGCGGCCCGCCCTGCAGCACCGGCTCGGTGCGCGGCAGGCGGATCACGAAGGTGCTGCCGTTGCCGGCGCCGGCGCTGTCCGCGCTGACGCTGCCGCCGTGCAGTTCGATCAGGCGCCGCACCAGCGACAGGCCGATGCCCAGGCCGCCCTGCGAGCGGTCGATCGAGATGGCGCCCTGCACGAACACGTCGAACACGTGCGGCAACAGCTCGGACGGAATGCCCACGCCGGAATCGCGCACGCTCAGCACCACGTCCTCGCCCTCGCGTCCCAGGCCGATATCGATGTTGCCGCCGCTGGGCGTGTACTTGAGGGCGTTGTCGAGCAGGTTGGAGATGATCTGCTCCAGCCGGGTCGGATCGCCGTCCACCCAGCCCGGGCTGAGGTCGACCGTGATGCGGTAGCCCGCGGTGCGGCCGGTGGCGCGGAAGGTCTCCAGGCAGGAGCCCACCAGGTTGGCCAGGTCGGTCGGCTGGCGCGCCAGCAGGATCTTGCCCGACATGGCGCGTGACAGGTCGAGCAGGTCGTCGACGATGCGCGACAGGTGCTGGCTCTGGCGCTGGATGATCTGCTTGGCGCGGCCGACGGTTTCGCCGCTCGCGCCCGGCAAACCGATCAGGGCGGAGGCGCTGCTGATGGCCGACAGCGGATTGCGCAGCTCGTGGCCCAGCATGGCCAGGAATTCGTCCTTGGCGTGGCTCTTGCGCTCGGCGTCGCGCCGTTCTTCCATCTCGCGCACGAGGCGGCGGTTGGTGGCGGTCAGTTCGGTGGTGCGCTGGGACAGCTTTTCCGCCTGGCGCTTGAGCTGCTCGTTCTTCATTGCCAGGGTCACGAAGACCGAGACCTTGGCGTGCAGGATCTGCGGAATCACCGGTGTAAACAGGAAGTCCGCGGCGCCGCGCTGGTAGGCCTTGAGGCGGTCGATTTCGTCGGCCAGGAAGGCGGTGACGAAGATGATCGGGATGTCGGCCGAGCGCGGGCGCTGGTGGATCGCCTCGGCGGTCTCGAAACCGTCCATGCCCGGCATGTTCACGTCCAGCAGGATGACGGCGAAATCGTGCAGCAGCACCTGGCGCAAGGCTTCCTGGCCGGAACGCGCGGACAGCACCGAGTAATTGCTTTCTTCAGCCCATTGGTCGAGAAGACTCGTCAGCGCAAGCAGGCTGGCGGCGTCGTCGTTCACGACCAGAATCTTGGGTTTGTCGGTGGTGGCCACGATGGTTCCTGATGCCTAAGTCTCTAATGTAGTGCTTTCGGCCAAGCATAGCAGAGCGCTCTGTTTCGCCGAAGAAAAATTCGTGATGAAATGAGCCATGATATCACGCGGCATAAAATGCAAAAAAGCAAAAGAATCAATCGTGCGCGGGGGTACGTGTACGCTGCCGCACATACGTGGCCGAGGGGTGTATGCGATAGTCAAGGCGTGTCCAGTTCAACCGCAATCGATGGGGACAGGGGCGCCTACTAGAGAGGACAAGACATGAATATCGACACCATCGTCAATCAAGCATTCCATGGCCAGTCGTTCCGCGCGCTGGTGGATGCGCCGCTCACCGCCCTGCAGGGCATCAGCGACAAGGAAGCCTCGGCGCTCGCAGCGCTGGGTATCAAGACCATCGGCGACCTGGCCGGATCGAAGCTCGTCAACTACGCCATCGCGATCAAGGCGCTGGCCGGCTGCGAGGGCCTGTCCAGCAAGGAAGCGGCCGAGGAAACCCTGCTCGACGACGCCGTCGAAATGACCTTCCCGGCCAGCGATCCGATCTCGGTCGACGCGGGCATCACCCGCATCGAGGTGCCGCCGGACAAGGTCGAGGCCAGCACCGACCACCAGGGCGCCAGCGCGATCGAGGCCCACAATCAGGAAGCCCTGGGCAACAACGCGATCCGCACCGGCTATCTGCAGCGCGGCGAAGGGGAGGGAAATCGCTGACACGGCGGTTTTCTATGCTTTTTGGATGAGGGCCGCGAAGCAACACTTCGTGGCCCTTGTTGTGTTTACACAGCAAAAAAGGCGTTTCCGTCCCCCGGCGGGGCAATGCGTGAGGGGGGCGGGAAGGCGCCGCGGCCGAGGCCCGGCGCCCGCGGCGTTTACCGGTGCGGCGCCAACTCCGCGGCGGGCGCGGCCGGCACGGGCGGCTTGACCGCCGCAGCCTTCTCGCGGTTGGCGGCCGGCGAGCAGAAGCGGTTCTTGCCGGCGCGCTTGGCTTCGTAGAGCGCGTAGTCGGCGATGCTGATCAGGGCGTCCACCGATTCGGCGTCGTCCGGATAGATGCTGATGCCGATCGAGGTCGACAGGCGCAGCGTCAGGTCGTTGATGAAGAAGGGCTCGGACAGCGCCTCGACCAGCTTGGCGGCCGGCCCCTGGGCGTCGGCCAGGCTGTGGATGTCGCCCAGCACCACCATGAATTCGTCGCCACCCAGGCGCGCCACGGTGTCTTCCTTGCGCGAGTTGGACAGCAGGCGCTGCGACACCATCTTGAGGATCTCGTCGCCATAGGCGTGGCCATAGGTGTCGTTGATCGCCTTGAAGCCGTCCAGGTCCAGGTACATGACGGCCGCCTTGGCATGGCCCCGGTTGGCGTGCTGGAGGGCCGTTTCGATGCGGTCTTCCAGCAGGCGGCGGTTGGGCAGGCCGGTGAGGGCATCGTGCAGCGCCAGCTCCTGCTGGGCGCGGCTGTACTGGGCCAGCTCCTTATAGAGCAGGCGCACTTCGAGCATGTTGTGGATGCGCTTGTGCACTTCGAGCAGGTCGAAGGGTTTGCTGATGAAGTCGCGCGCGCCCGCCTCGAGGGCGGCGATCTTGAAGCTCGGCTGGGCGGTCAGGGCCAGGACCGGCAGGTAGCCGCCCTGCTCGATTTCCTTCAGCCCCTTCATGACCTGGAAGCCGTTCAGTCCCGGCATCTGCAGGTCCAGCAGGATCAGGTCGTAGTTGTGCTCGCGGTGCAGCGGGCAGACCTGTTCCGGCAGCATGGTCGAACTGACGCAGGTGTAGCCTTCCTCGCGCAATATCTCTTCCATGAGTTCGATATTGTCGGGCGAGTCGTCTACCACGAGAATCTTGGCGTTCAAAATGTCTTGTCTACTCGGCATGCTTTTCTCTTCCTGCGATACTGGAAAGCAATTCCTTTCTTACTGGAATCGGGCTTTACCCATCTCTATATAGTCTAGCAAAGCTCCCAAAATTTCTTGTAGGACAGCGCCGCGTGTCGCGGTAGGAAGGTCAGCGACCTTGTCCACGGGCCGAGGCCGCCACCATTGGCGCGCTCGGGCCGACCACGATTCCGATGGCGGAAATCAACTCGCTGGGCTCTACGGGTTTCGAAATATGGGCCGAAAATCCCGCTTCCAGCGCCTTCAGGCGGTCTTCCGAACGGGCGAAGGCGGTCAGGGCGATGGCCGGGGTCAGGCCGCCGGTGTCGCGCGGCAGCTGGCGCACCCAGGTCAGGAGTTCCAGGCCGTCGACCTCCGGCATGCCCAGGTCGCTGATCAGGAGGTCGGGCGGCTGCTCGCGCAGCATCGCGAAGGCCTCGCGCGCGCTCGGGGCGACGCGCACGCTGGCGTGGCAGTCGCCCAGGATGCGGGCGATCAGTTCGCGCGCATCGCGGTCATCGTCCACCACCAGCACCGACAGGCCGCTCAGGTCGCGCACCATGGCTTCGGCCGGCGCCGTCTCGGGGAGCGGCGCCGCCGCCGGGATCGCGGAGGCGCGCGTCTGGCGGGCCCCGGTGCGCGCCTGCCGGGCCACCGGCAGCTCCACCGTGAAGCTGGCGCCCATGCCTTCGCCGGCGCTCTCGGCGCGCACCGTGCCGCCGTGCTGTTCGACCAGGTGCTTGACGATCGCGAGCCCCAGTCCCAGGCCGCCGTGGCGGCGCGTCATCGAGGCGTCGGCCTGGCGGAAGCGCTCGAACACGTGGGTGATGAATTCCGGGCGGATGCCGGCGCCGTTGTCGCGCACCGTGATCGCCACCTGGTCGTCGCGCCGGCCGATCTCCACCGTGACGATGCCGTCGCGCGGCGTGAACTTGATCGCGTTCGACAGCAGGTTCCAGATCACCTGCTGCAGGCGCCCCGGATCGCCCGCCACCATGCCGGCATCGGGATCGTAGCGCCGCTCCAGGTGGATGCGCTTGGCCTCGAGGGCCGGACGCACGGTGTCGATGGCGGCGTCGATGAAGGAGCCCGGCGCCAGCACCTGCATGTCGAGCAGCACCTGGCCGGAGGTGATGCGGCTCATGTCGAGCAGGTCTTCGATCAGCTGGGCCTGGGCGCGCGCATTGCGCTCGATGGTCGAGAGGCCGCGCTGCAGGTCGGCCTGGTCGCGGCTGCCGCGCCGCAGCACCTGCGACCAGCCAAGGATCGCCGACAGCGGCGTGCGCAGCTCGTGCGACAGGGTGGCCAGGAATTCGTCCTTCATCTGGCTGGTGCGCTCGGCTTCCTCGCGCGCCTCGCGCTCGTTCTCGAGCAGCACCTTGCGTTCCTCGGCGGCGCGGCGGGTGGCGTCGTACAGGCGCGCGTTGTCGAGGGCGATCGCGGCCTGGGCCGCGATGCCGCGCACGATGCGCTCGCTGCGCTCCCCGAACACGTCAGGTTCCGGATGGCCGAAGAACATGGTGCCGAGCAGCTCGCCCGAGCGCGCCACCACCGGCACCGCCATGTAGCTGCGCACCGCCGGATGCCCTGGCGGCAGGCCGAAGTGCGGCGCGTCGGCGGCGTAGCGTGGGTCGTTCGCGATGTCGGCCACGCGCACCAGGTCCTGGCTGCGCATGCCCGGTCCGAACAGGGCGGCCGCGTGCGGCTCGCCGAGGGTCTGGAACTCGGCCGTGGTGGAACCGGCCAGGGTCGCGAGCGAGAACAGGGTGCCGTCCTCGCGCCCGCCATCGCCGCCATGGTAGAAGAAGGCGCCGAAGCGCGCGCCGCACACGCCGTTGGCGGCGTCGGTGGCGGCGCGCAGCAGCGAGCGCAGGTCGCGGGTGGATGCGAGGACGCTGCCGGTGCTGTTGAGCAGTTCGAGCACGTGCGATTCCTCGCGCAGGGCCTGCTCGGCGCGCTTGACCTGGTCGACGTCGGTGTTGGTGCCGAACCAGCGCACCACGCGGCCTTCGCGGTCGCGCACCGCTTCCACCCGGCTCAGGAACCAGCGGTAGTTGCCGTCCGCTCCGCGCAGCGGGAATTCCATCTCGAAGGGCGAGCCGGTGCGCACCGATTCCTGCCAGTGCTCCAGCATCGCCTCCAGCACCGCCGGGTCGACCATCCTTTGCCAGCCCCAGCCGCGCGCTTCCTCGGGGGTGCTGCCGGTGTAGTCGTACCAGCGCTCGTTGAACCAGACGATGGCGCCGTCGGCATCCGCCATCCAGGCCAGCTGGGGAATGGTGTTGGCCAGGGCGCGCAGCATTTCCTCGCTCTGGCGCAGCGTGTCCTCGGCCTGCTTGCGGGTGCTGATGTCCTGCACCACGCCGCTCATGCCGCGCATGCCCCCGGCGCCGCCGGCGGCATCCGGGCGGCCGACCAGGGCGATCCAGCGCTCGCTGCGTTCATCCCCGCCGGCGCCGCGCACCCGGCATTCGATGTCCAGGTCCGTGTGCGCCGCGAAGGCGTCCAGCACCGCATGGCGCAGGCGCGCGCGGTCGTCGCGTTCGAGCCGGGTGCGCAGGGCGGGCCAGTCGAGGGCCACTTCGGCCGGCAGGCCCAGGATCTCGGCGGCGCGCGCGCCGAAGCTGATGCGGTCCTGGGCCGCGTCCCAGCGCCAGTCGCCCAGGCGCCCGGCGGCCAGCGCCACCTGCAGGCGGGTGTTGTTCTCGACCAGGGCCTGCTGGTCCTGCTTGCGCTGGGTAATGTCCTGGAAATAGAGCGTCAACCCGTCCGGAGAGGGATAGATGCGCATGTCGAGCCAGCATTGCAGGCGCTTGTAGTAGAACTCGCGGGTGATGGTCTGGCGCTCGTCCATCGCGCGGCGGCAGTCGGCGGCGACCGAGGTGCCGTGCAGGTCCTCGAATTCGTCCCACAAGTTTCGCCCCAGCAGGCCGCCGCGGCTCTTGTTCAAGGGGGCCGCCATCTCCAGCGCACGGCCATTGATATAGGTGATGCGCCAGTCGCGGTCGACCGCGCAGAAGCCGTCGGTCAGGCTTTCCAGCATGTTCTCCATGCGCTCGTTGGCCTGGCGCAGGGCTTCCTTGGCCGCGATCAGTTCTTCCTCGGCGCGCTGGCGCGCCGCCAGCACGCTGCTGGCGTTGGCCAGGGCGACGGCGCGCATCGCGTCGAGTTCGTCGCGCTCGTCGCTCACGCTGTTCCTCCCGCCGCCGCTTCCGTGGTGGCCGGAGCCAGGATCGCGCAGGCCAGGCGCGTGCCCTCGACCCGCGCGCGGATCTTGGCGAAGGCCGTGGCGCGGCTGATGCTGGCGTCGTCGAAGAAGGGCGCGAAGCCCGCGTCGTCGGTGCTCCCGAGGCGTTCCGGAGCGATGTATTCGGCGGCGCGCAGGATGCGGTCGCGCACCAGTTCCGGGGTCTCGATGCGCGGATCGTGCGGGTCGGTGACGCCGACGAAGATGCGCTGGTCGGCGCGCGCGTGTTCGCGCACGGTGCGCAGGATGCGCTCGGGCTCGGAACTGCCGGCCAGGGCCAGGTAGAAGTTCCCGGCGCGCAGTTCGAGCACGGCCGGGAGCAGTTCGGCATAGCCGGCCATGGAAGCGGCGGCCTTGATGGCGCCGGATGGGCGGTCGCTCCACCCCGTGGCCGACATGTGCACCCCGATCAGGGCGCGTTCTTCCGGAGAGAAGCGCCCCAGAGCCAGGTTGTTCAGGTCGATGAAGCTGGCCAGCAGCGCGCCGCCCGGGTCGAGCTGCATGGCCAGGTGGGCTTCGGCGAAGTCGATCTGCACCTTGTGCGCGCCGGCCTCCAGGCAGCGCCGCAGCTCGGTCTCGTGTTCGCGCACCAGGTCGTCGAGGAACTGCTCGCGCGGGTAGTCGGGGATGCCTTCGGCCGGGTACATCAGCGACAGGGCCGAGGGCGAGATCACCGCCTGCTTGACCGGCTGGGTGGCGTGGCGGCGCGCCGCGCGCAGGTAGTCGTCGGCGTAGCGCTGGTAGCGGAAGGGGCCGCGCACCAGGCGCGGCATGCGCTGCCCATGCCCGTTCGGGAGCGGGATGCGGAAGCCGTCGGGCGCCGTATTGGGCGCACCGTGCACCGGGTAGCTCCAGAAATTCTCGATCTTGGCCTGCTCGCCGTCGCTGATCACCGGCGAGCCGGTGGCTTCGAACTCGGCGACCGTGGCGCGCACGGCCTCGTCGATCTGGTCCGCCAGCCGCGACCTGCCGGCAGGGTCGTGCAGGGCCGCGGCCAGCGCCGCGACCAGCGCGGGCGGACGGGGGATGCTGCCGATGGGCTCAGTGGGAATCATCATCGAATACCTGGTGCGGAGCCGGGCCGCAGGCGGCCGGGCAGGGTCCGCCGGCCATTGTAGTCCAGCCGAGCCTGGCCGGCCCACACGCTTGTCACGCGCGCGCCGCCGGCATGCCCGCCACCTTGGCGAGCGCGTCCTGCAACTGGTCCAGTTCGTAAGGCTTCTGGAGCGACAGGTAGGGGAAATCCAGATGGCGCAGCAGGGTGTCGCCGTAGCCGGAAGCGAAGATCACGCGCAGGCCCGGCTGGTCCCCGATGGCGCGGCGCGCCAGGTCGACGCCGGACATGCCGGGCAGGCTGACGTCCGTGAACAGCAGGTCGTAGCGCTGGCGCCCGAGCAGGGCCAGGGCGTCGTCGGGGTGGCCGACGCCGTCCGCCTCGTGGCCGAAGGCCCGGAGCATCTCGCACACCAGGTACTGGGAATCGACATTGTCTTCCACCACCAGGATGCGCAGCGCGCCTCCCGCGGCCGGCTCTTCGGCGGCGGCGGGGCTGGCCTCCGCCAGCATCAGCAGGACGCCGCGCACCTCGCCCGATTCGTCGCGCACGGGCGTCAGGCGCAGGTCGCAATGTGCTTCGCGCGTGCCCTGCGGATGACGGAAGGACAGGCTCAGGCCGGGCAGCACGGCCGGTTCGCCGTTCCAGGCGCGCTCGAGGGCATCGCCGGCCGCCGCCAGCGGCGGGGGCATCACCGGCGGCACGTTGCCGCCCGGGACCCGCCCGTAGCCGGGGCCGGCGAGCGCGCCATAGGCTTCATTGAACAGCAGGACCATGTCGCGTTCCCACACCAGCAGGGCGGGGAGCGGCGCATTCAGGAGGAGGTCGGCGCTGACGCGCAGGGCCAGCGGCCAGCGCGCGGCTTCGCCCAGGGCGCTCGCGGACCAGTCATAGGACGCGGCGCTGCGAGCGGTCTTGTCGGTCTCAAACATGGGCGGTGTGTTGTAGGAATGAAAACAATGAAGAATCCTACACCAAATACCCGGCGCCCGGTGCGCCGAAGCGTGCGCCTTGCGGCTGCCGCCGGGGCAAAAAAAAGCCCGCTTCAGGGAAGCGGGCTGAATCTATTTCCCTAGGAGGAGAATAGAGGAGACAGGAAGGATGATGCTGCATTGCCGCAAATCAGTCCAATTTATCTTTCCAATGACAGTCATCAATAAATCAAATAATAAGGGAGCGAAGCAGGGTGCTTGTCAAGCGCCGCCGGTGTGGTAGGGAAGCCATGCACGATAGCAGTGCACGCTTGGTGTGCATGCGAAAATGTTCTACGATGGCAACTATGCCTAACCACACGCTGCCCAACTGCGCCGGAGTCGCGCCGCTGTTCCGCGCCCGGCCCTCGCGCCCAGGGCCGCCGCTTTGCCTGTCCAGCCGCGCCTGGCCCTTGCCGCCGGCGGGCCGGGGCGCGCGTTACGCCGCGCAAACGCCAAAACCGGCCATGCCGGGCTATCATGCGGTCGAGACGGGCGCCGCCCAACAATCGGCCGGGTTCCGTCCGGCCCGGGGCGGTATGCCGCGTGTGACTGGTCAATGGAGTTCATGATTTTTTCCACCTTCGACGATGCATTGAAGCAGGGCGGGCAGGCCGGTCCCGTGCGCACACGCGCGGCGCGGCGGCTGGCTTGCGCGCTGCTCGCGCTGCCGTTGCTGACCCTGTTGCCGGCGCCGCCAGCCAGCGCGGATACGGCGCCCGCGGGTGTGCTCGAACGGCGCGTCAAGGCCGCCTTCCTGTATAAATTCCTCGGTTACGCCGAGTTTCCGCCCCAGGCCTTCGTCGACGGGGCGGCGCCCCTGACCATCGGTGTCGTGGGTTCGGAGGAGATGGCCGCGGAACTGGCGCGCATCGCGGCCGGCCGCATGATCGGCGGGCGCACGATCGTGGTGCGCCAGTTCCGCGACCAGGAGATCCAGGCGCCGGTGCACCTGCTGTTCATCGCCGGTTCCGACCCGGCGCGGGTGGGGCGCCTGATGCGCGCGGCGCCGGCGGTCTTCCTGACCGTCACCGAATGCACCAATCCCCAGCATTGCGGCAGCGTGATCAATTTCCGGATCGTCGACGAGCGGGTACGCTTCGACGTCTCGCTCGACGCCGCCGAGAAGAACAACGTGAAACTGAGTTCGCGCCTGCTGACGGTGGCGAACCGGGTACAGAAGGGAGCCCCGTGATGCCCATGCACGATACCGGCTCCGTCCGCAGCAAACTGATCCTGATGGCGGTGGCGACCACCGTGGTGGCGCTGCTGTCGGCGGGCGTGGCCATGCTGCTGCTCGACCTGCGCACCTTCCAGCGCTACTGGATCGACGACCTCAGCACCCAGGCCGACATCGTCGCCAGCGTGACCGCGCCGGCCGTGTCCTTCAACGACGTCACCGGCGCTACCCAGAACCTGCGCCTGCTGCGCCTGCGCCCGCAGATCGTCTCCGCCGCGGTGTACACCGCGAACGGCACGCGCTTCGCCACCTATGCCCAGCCGGGCGTGGAGGCGGTGTTCCCGGCCAGGCCGGAGGCCCCGGGCTACCGCATCGGGCAGGACGAGCTGCACATGTTCCGCAACATCGTGGAGAACGGCGAGGTGATCGGCAGCGACTACGTGCGCTCGCGCTACGGCCTGATGGACCGCATGCTGAGCTATGGCGCGATCCTGGGCGGCGTGCTGCTGGGCGCCCTGGTGATCGCGGCGCTGGTGGCCTCGCGCCTGCAGGCCTCGATCACGCGGCCGCTGGAAGCGGTGACCAATGTCGCGCGCCAGGTGATGCTGCGGCGCGACTTCAGCCTGCGCGTGCCCGGCAACGACAAGGGCGAGATCGGGGTGCTGGTGGGCGCCTTCAACGACATGCTGGCCGAGATCGGACGGCGCTCGGAGGCGCTGCAAACCGCCAACCGCACGCTCGAACACGAAATGGAAGTGCGCCAGCGCGCCGAGCAGGCCCTGATCGTCGCCGACCGCCGCAAGGACGAATTCCTGGCCACCCTGGCGCACGAGCTGCGCAATCCGCTGGCGCCGATCCGCACCGGCCTGGACATCCTGCGCATCCGCAGCGGCGACGCCCAGGCGACCCAGCGCGCCACCGACATCATGGAGCGCCAGCTGCGCCAGATGGTGCGCCTGGTGGACGACCTGCTCGACGTCTCGCGCATCAATACCGGAAAGTTCACGATCAAGATGGGGCGCGTCGAGCTCAAGGCGGTGGTCAACGACGCGCTCGAGGTGGTGCGTTCCTATGTCGAGCTGCACGGCCACGAGCTGGTGCTGGACCTGCCGGACCGCCCGGTGTTCCTGCATGGCGACGCCACGCGGCTGGCGCAGATCCTGTCCAACCTGCTGAACAACGCCGCCAAGTACACCAACCGCGGCGGCAGGGTGGAGCTCAAGGGCTGGGTCGAGGACAAGACCCTGGTGCTGGAAGTGGCCGACACCGGCATCGGCCTGGCGCCGGACATGCTGGATTCCGTGTTCGAGATGTTCGTGCAGGTCGATTCGACCCTGGAGCGCAGCAACGCCGGCCTGGGCGTGGGCCTGTCGCTGGCGCGCAAGCTGGTCGAGCTGCACGGCGGCACCATCGGCGCCCACAGCGAAGGCCTGGGCCACGGCAGCCGCTTCGTGGTGCGCCTGCCGATCGTGGTCGATCCCGAGCCGCTCACCAAGCCGACCCCGGCGGCCTTCATCAGCACCGAGAGCTACCGCATCCTGCTGGCGGACGACAACGTCGACTTCGTCAACAGCATCGGCGCGCTGCTGACCGCGATGGGGCACAGCGTGGTGATCACCCACAACGGCCCCGACGCGCTGGCGGCCGCGGCGCGCTTCTGTCCGGACTACGCCTTCCTGGACATCGGCCTGCCGCACATGTCGGGCTACGACCTGGCGCGCGGCATCCGCAAGCTGTCCTGCGGCGCGATGACGGTGCTGATCGCGGTCACCGGCTGGGGCCAGGAAAAGGACCGCCAGCTGGCCTTCGAGGCGGGCTTCGACCATCACATGGTCAAGCCGGTGCGCTTCGAGCAGATCGAGGAGATCCTGGGGAACCGCAGCATCATCAAGAAGCTGCGCACCTGAGGCCGGCAAGAGGCGGCCTCCGGGTTTCGTACGGGCGAAAAAAAACGGAAGCGCAAGACGCGCTTCCGTCCCAACTCAAACCAGGCTGGCTTACGCCTGTTTAGCCTTGCGGCGGCGTGCCAGGAAGCCCAGGACGCCGAGGCCGCCCAGCATCATGCCGTAGGTTTCCGGTTCCGGAACCGGGGCCAGCATCACGGCGCCGCCGAAGCTTGCGCCGGTGTCGCCCACCAGGTTACCGCTGACTTGCAGGTAGTAGTCGCCGGCAGCCAGGTTGTCGCTGGAGATGCTCCAGACGTCCATTTCGCCGCTCATCATCGAGGAACCGTTGGTGATCAGGGTATCGCCTTCGCCATACAGAGCCAGGCCGGTGATGTCCAGGCCGGTGTCTGCGCTACGGCTGATCGACGAGATGATTGCATCCAGGTTCAGGGCGGTGGTGCCGTCCACCGTGAAGGTGAAGCGGTCAGCGAAGGTGTTGCCTTGGTTGCCGGCAGCGAAGGTGTCGCCAAAGAAAGCGCTGTTGTCGATCAGCTCAAGTGCTTGAGGCGAATTGCCGACAACTTCCTGTGCCATCACAGCCGACGAACCGAACGAAGCGGAAGCCAACACAATTGCAGCAATCAGAGATTTTTTCATTTCTTTCCTCGCATAGAATCAGCCGCGTCCTGCAGCTTGGGTTTCAAGAATCGGGGAACTCCATGCTATCAAAAGAGCATGGAAAAGCACGTGCGCACGCGGTTCAGTGCGCAACGCGGACGCCACATTCCAATAATCAACAAATTTCCACTTGCTTAAGCCACGCTTAGGAGCGTCATAGGGGAAGCGGTGTCTGTAGCGTTGATGTGCAGCAAAAATTCGCCCAGTTGCACGAATTATGTCAGGACAGTCCTACAAGAAGAGGCGACCGAGTCCGGTGTAGGGCAAACGGGAGTTATCAGCATCTTATTGAACGAACGCTAAGAGATAACGAGTAATTCGGTGATATTGCTGAGCATCCGCAAAAACGGGGTCCGCGGAAGAGGTGGGAGAATGAATATTCTCGGCTAGAAAAGAAAAATGGCTCAGAATCTCTTCTGAGCCATTTAGGAAAAACTGGCGCGGCTGGCAGGAATCGAACCCACGACCCCTTGGTTCGTAGCCAAGTACT
>CBIHLT010000054.1:0-23797 GCA_966210615.1 uncultured Massilia sp. | reverse complement strand
AGGTCTTCCAGCCGCGCGCCTTCCAGCCGTGGATCCATTCCGAGATCCCCTTCTGGACATACTGGCTGTCGGTATGGAGCACGACATTGCACGGCCGGTTGAGCACGCCCAGGGCCTCGATCACGGCGCGCAGTTCCATGCGGTTGTTGGTGGTATTGGTCTCTCCGCCGAAGATTTCCTTCTCGTGGCCGTTGGAGACGAGCAGCGCGCCCCATCCGCCCGTGCCCGGGTTGCCCTTGCAGGCGCCGTCCGTGAAAATTTCGACCTTGGTGAGATTGGCTGCTGTGTTCTGTTCTTGGTTCATTCTCTGTTCGCGGCCGGCACTGCTTGCGGCCGCTTGCTCGTTTTCTTGTTCCATGCGGGTCCGATGATGTGCATGCCCTTGACCCGCTTGATCGCATGCACGACGTAGACCGCACCCAGGTAGGGCCACCAGCGGCGTCCGGCGGACTCCAGCATGGAGAACCGGCTCAGCCAGTGCGCCGTCCGGCACGGCGGGGCGTAGCAGCCGAAATGGCTGCGGGTGACGCCAAGGTTCAGCAATTTTAGCCAGTCTTTCAGCCGCGGCATAGAAATGAATTCGCCCGAGGCCGGCAGATAGTCGTTGCGGGTGATGCGCGCGACGCCCTGGCGCATGCCCCACAGGCTGGCCGGATTGAAGCCGCAGATGATCACCTGCCCCTCCGGAATCAGGACCCGCTCGACCTCGCGCAGCACCTGGTGCGGCTCGGCCGCGAACTCCAGCACGTGCGGCAGCACCACCAGGTCGATGCTCTGCGAAGCGAAAGGCAGCTCGGCGAAGTCGAGCGCCACCGCGATCTGCTTGCCGCCCGCCGCGAAGGCGAGTTCGTTGTCGGTCGACGTGCGCGTGGCCGCCTGCCACTTGTTGGGCATGCGATTGGCGGCCAGCGCGTCCAGCTGGGGCACGCCGATCTGCAGGGCGTTGAAGCCGAAAATATCCGCCGTCAGCTCGTCCAGGCAGGACTGCTCGAAGGCGCGCACGTAAGCCCCCGCCTGCGATTGCAGCCAGAGGTCGAGCGCTATAATGGATTTTTCGGCATTGTCCTTGCCATTCCCGCTGTCCATGCCATCCTTCACTTAGCTGTTTCCACCTCTGACCCCACCCGATCCCACCATGACGAATTCGCCGAGCAAGGTTCAGGACCTGACCGTTCTCACTATACCCGCCTTCAACGACAACTATCTCTGGCTGATTCACGACGGCGTCCACGCAGCGGTGGTCGACCCGGGCGACGCCCAGCCGATCCGCGATGCGCTCGCCGAAAACAAGCTGGCCCTGACCGCCATTCTACTCACCCATCACCATGCTGACCATATCGGCGGCGTCCCCGCCCTGCTGGCGGCCGCGCCGGTGCCGGTGTACGGCCCGCGCGGCGACGGCATCGCCGAAGTCACCCATCCGCTGGGCGAAGGCGACCGGGTCCGGGTGCCGGGGCTGGACCTGGAGCTCGAGGTGCTGGACGTGCCGGGCCATACGCGCGGCCATATCGCCTACGTGCGGCGCAAGGGAGACCATACCGGGGGCGCGAACTGGGTGTTCTGCGGGGATACCTTGTTTGCGGCAGGCTGCGGACGCCTGTTCGAAGGCACGCCGGAGCAAATGACGGCCTCGCTCGCCAAGCTGGCGGCCCTGCCCGACGATACGCTCGTGTATTGCGCGCACGAGTATACGATTTCGAACCTGCGTTTTGCCCAGGCGGTCGAGCCGGACAACCAGGCGGTGGCGCTGCGCATGCGCGACGCCTCGGAACGGCGCGGCACCCGGCTGCCGACGGTGCCCTCGACGATCGGGCTGGAGCGCGGGACGAACCCCTTCCTGCGCTATACCGAGCCCGGCATCGTGCACAGCCTGGTGGAAGCCGGAAGGCTGCCGGCGGGCGCGCCGCCGGTGCAGGCCTTCGCGGCGCTGCGGGAGTGGAAGAACGTGTTCTGAAGGGTGGACGGCGCCGCCGGCCACCCCCAATGCATCAGATTTCTTCGTACAGCGGCAGGGTGAGGAACTCGGCGAAGGTGTCCGAGGTCGACATCTGCTCGAAGATCTCGGCGGCCCGCACATAGCTCGGGTTGTCGCCGTTCGGCGCGACTTGCTTCACCTTGGCCAGTTCCTCGGGAATCATCGCGCGCACCATGTCGGCCGTGACCTTGCGGCCGTCTTCCAGCACGCCCTTCGGCGTGCGGATCCACTGCCACACCTGCGAGCGGCTGATTTCGGCGGTCGCGGCGTCTTCCATCAGGTTGTGGATAGGCACGCAGCCGTTACCCGCCAGCCAGGCGCCCAGGTAATGGATGCCGACATTGATGTTGTAGCGCAGGCCGTCTTCCGTGATCGGGGTCTCGGGCTTGAAGTCCAGCAGTTCCTTCGCCGTGACCTCGACGTCCGGGCGCTGCTTGTCGATCTGGTTCGGACGGTCGCCCAGCACCTTGGTGAACTCGCTCATGGCCAGCTCCACCAGGCCCGGGTGGGCCACCCAGCCGCCGTCGTAGCCGTCGGTCGCATCGCGCGCCTTGTCGTTGCGTACGCCGCCCATCGCCACTTCGTTCCTGGCCGGGTCGTTCTTGATCGGGATCAGCGCCGCCATGCCGCCGATGGCCGGCGCGCCCCGCTTGTGGCAGGTCTTGAGCAGCAGCAGCGCATAAGCGCGCATGAAGGGCGCGGTCATCGTGACCTTGGCGCGGTCGGCCAGGCAGAAGTCCTTGTCCAGCTTGAACTTCTTGATGCACGAGAAGATATAGTCCCAGCGGCCCGCGTTCAGGCCGGCGCTGTGCTCGCGCAGCTCGTACAGGATCTCGTCCATCTCGAAGGCGGCCAGGATGGTCTCGATCAGCACGGTGGCCTTGATCGTGCCCTGGGGCAGGCCGAGCTCGTTCTGGGTCATGACGAAGATGTCGTTCCACAGGCGCGCCTCGAGATGCGACTCCATCTTCGGCAGGTAGAAATATGGACCGGCGCCGCGCGCCAGCTGTTCCTTGGCGTTGTGGAACATGAACAGCGCGAAGTCGAAGATGCCGCCGGAGACGCGCTTGCCGTCGACCAGCACGTGCTTCTCGTCCAGGTGCCAGCCGCGCGGGCGCACCACCAGGGTGGCGACCTTGTCGTTCAGCTTGTAGGTCTTGCCGTTCTGCTCGAGCGAGATGGTCTTGCGCACCGCGTCCATCATGTTGATCTGGCCGGTGATCTGGTTGTCCCAGTTCGGGGTGTTCGAATCCTCGAAGTCGGTCATGTAGCTGTCCGCGCCCGAGTTCAGCGCGTTGATGACCATCTTGCGCTCCACCGGACCGGTGATCTCGACGCGGCGGCATTCGAGCGCCTGCGGAATCGGGGCGATCTTCCAGTCGCCGTCGCGGATGTGGGCCGTGTCTGCACGGAAATCCGGACGCTCGCCGGCGTCCAGGCGGCGGGCGCGCTCGGCGCGGGCCGCCAGCAGCTCCTGGCGGCGCGGCTCGAACGCGCGCGACAGCTTGGCGACGAGTTCGAGTGCCTGCGGCGTCAGGATCTGTTCGTAACCGGGCTTGATCTCGGCCCGGATTTCCATACCGGCGGGGGTGGCGATGCTCATGCTTGACTCCTGGATGAAAGAAAAATCGTGTGCGAACTGCCAGCTCGAGCCAGTCTACACCGGCTTGGCGTTTGTCATACCTTCAAGTATATTCACCAGAACATAGCTAAACGATACAAATACTCACTACATCTGTGCGTTTTTGATACGTAATGAGGGAGAGATGGACAAGTTCAGGCAGATCGAGACCTTCGTCGAGGTGGTGGCGCGCGGCAGCTTGTCGGCTGCGGCGCGCGCGGAAGGCATTGCGCCGGCGATGATCGGCCGGCGCCTCGACGCGCTCGAGGCGCGCCTGGGGGTCAAGCTGCTGCAGCGGACCACGCGCAAACTGGTCCTCACTGACGAAGGCGCGGCCTTCCTCGAGGACTGCCAGCGCATCCTGGACGAGCTGGACGAGGCCGAGAACGCGGCCTCCGAGCGCAGCGCGCGCGCCACCGGCCACTTGCTGGTGTCGGCGCCGGCGGGATTCGGCCGCCAGCACGTGGCGCCGCTGCTGCCCTCCTTCCTGGCCGAGCACCGCGAGGTGACGGTCAACCTCAACCTGAACGACCGCCTGGTCGATGTGGTGGGCGAAGGCGTGGACGTGGCGATCCGCATCGCCAGCCTCAACGACTCCAGCCTGGTGGGCGTCAAGCTGGCCGACAACCACCGCGTCGTGGTGGCCACGCCGGCCTATCTGAAGCGTCATGGCAGGCCGCAGGCGCTGGCCGACCTGGCGCGCCACAACTGCCTGGCGATCAGCAGCGAAGGCAGCCAGCGCGGCTGGACCTTCCTCGACAAGGGCAAGCCGGTGACCCTGAAGGTGGGCGGGAACATGGTGTGCAACGACGGCGCGGTGCTGCACGCCTGGGCCCTGGCCGGCAAGGGGCTGGCCTGGCGCTCGATGTGGGAAGTGGGCGGGCAGATCGCCAGCGGCGAGCTGCGCACGGTACTCGATGACTACGCGGCGCCGGGCAACGATATCTATGCGGTGTTTGCGCAGCGCCGGCATTTGCCTTTGCGAATCAGGGTCTTTGTCGACTTCCTGCGCCGCTCTTATGCGCAGCCGGACTACTGGCAGCACCGCTAGCAAGGGCGGGACGCGCACCGCAGGTGCCGCAAAGCCTGCCTTCCACTCCCGCCTGATGCGTACAGGCAAAAAAAATCCCCGGCAATTCCGGGGATTTTCTGGATCGCAGCGAGTGCGATGAGCACATCAAAGCGGCATTACAGCGGCTGGATGTTTGCTGCTTGCTTGCCCTTCGGGCCGGTGGTCACGTCGAACGAGACACGCTGGTTCTCCTGCAGCGACTTGAAGCCGGCGCTCTGGATTGCCGAGAAGTGCGCGAACAGATCTTCGCCGCCTTCGTCCGGGGTGATGAAGCCGAAACCCTTCGAATCATTGAACCATTTTACGATGCCAGTTGCCATTACAATTTCCTATTTCAGTTAAGTTGGGCTTGCGCCCGTTTAAGATCGTTTGAAGAAGCAAGAAAGGAATGACAGACAGACTGCACTACTAGCTCGAACCCAACGATCCCGTATTATACCGAATAAAAACAGGGTATGCCCTATTCGTGAAATAAAAAATCCTGAAACCCGCAACATTCCCAAAGTCAACGAATTGGCGCGGCGATTTTTTATATTCGGCTTTACGCAAATATAGGGGAATGGAGAGGCTGAATGTTTGCGCTGAATCAAACTTGGCCGGATAGGAGACTTGCGCGGCAGCCTTGCGGCGCCGCGCGGTTCAAGTCAGCGATTTCGGATCGCGGCGCGCATCGCCGATGAAGCGGTCCAGCTCCTCCAGCCAGTCCTGCCAATCGGCGGCGGCCACCGACTCGAAGGTCTGCAGCACGCGCAGGCGCTGCTCCAGGGTGCGGGCGTGCTGGCCGAGGCCGCGGTAGCCGAAGGTGGCGGCGGAACCGGCTACCGTGTGCAGCATCGCCTGCAGCTCGCCGGCCGCCAGGGCCGGCGCCGCCGGGTCGAGCCGGCGCGCCAGCGCGCTGAGCCGGTCCAGGGTGCCCGGCAGCGTACTGGCGAACTTGTCGTTCAGCGCGGCCAGGCGCGCGAAGAACTGCTGGTCGGCCGGATGCGCCATCTGCCCTGCCGCCTTACTTGGTGCCGAAGATGCGGTCGCCCGCGTCGCCCAGGCCGGGCACGATGTAGGCGTCGTCGTTCAGGTGCGAATCGAGCGAGGCCACGAACACCTTCACGTCCGGGTGCGCCTTCTGGAACACGGTGATGCCTTCCGGCGCGGCCACCAGGGCCAGGAACAGGATCTGGTCGTCCGGCACGCCGCGCTTCTTGAGCACGTCGACGGCGTGCACCGCCGAATTGCCGGTGGCGACCATCGGGTCGCACAGGATGAAGGTGCGGTCGGTCACGTCCGGCAGGCGCACCAGGTATTCGACCGGCTCGTGGGTGTCCGGGTCGCGGAACACGCCGATGTGGCCGACGCGGGCCGAGGGCACCAGTTCCAGCAGGCCGTCGCTCATGCCGATGCCGGCGCGCAGGATCGGCACCACGGCCAGCTTCTTGCCGGCGATGACGGGCGCATCGATCGTGACCAGCGGAGTGGTGATCTGGCGCGTGGTCAGCGGCAGGTCGCGCGTGATCTCGTAGCCCATCAGGAGCGTGATCTCGCGCAGCAGTTCGCGGAAGGTGCGGGTCGAGGTGTCGTGCTCGCGCATGTGCGACAGCTTGTGCTGGATCAGCGGATGGTTCAGGATGAACAGGTTCGGAAAACGCGGGTCTTGTTTCATGGTCGGCTTGGAAGAATTCGGTGTAAAGCTGAGGCGGTTCGCTCAATCAGGCCAGCATTATCCCAGCCGCGCGGCCCTTTGTCGAAGAAATAATGCGGCGGACGGGGCAGGCCCCTTCATACGGGCAGCGCGCGCTCCAGGATCGCCGCGCAGTCGGTCCCGCCCGGCAAGCGTCCGAAGGCGCCGCCCACGTCCTGGGCGATGCGCGAGGCCACGAAAGCCCCGGCCACGAAGGACGGCGCGTAGCGCAGCAGCAGCGCCCCCTGCACCGCCAGCACCAGGCGCTCGGCCAGCCTGCGGGCGCCGAACTCGTCCTGCACCCTGGCCGGCAGCTCGTCGAGCAGGCGCCCGGCGTAGCCGGCAAAGCGCGCGTCCAGTCCCGCCGCCGGCATCAGCTCGGCCGCGAGCGCCTCGCGCGCCTCCTGCGGCGACTTGCCGACCGCACGCAGCACGTCGAGGCACATCACGTTGCCCGAGCCCTCCCAGATCGAATTCACGGGGAACTCCCGGTACAGCCGGGCCAGCGGCCCGTCCTCGACATAGCCGTTGCCGCCCATGACCTCCATCGCCTCGGCCCCGAACACCGGGCCGCGCTTGCAGATCCAGTACTTGCCCGCCGGGGTCAGGATCCGCGCCAGCAGTGCCTGTTGCGGGTCACCCTGCTGGTCGTAGCAGCGCGCCAGGCGCAGGGCGAAGGCGGTGGCTGCCTCGGACTCCAGCGCCAGGTCGGCCAGCACGTTCTGCATCAAGGGCAGCCCGGCCAGCTTGCGCCCGAAGGCGGCGCGGCCGCGCGCATGGTGCAGGGCGTGGCACAGGGCCGCGCGCATGATGCCGGCGCTGCCCAGCACGCAATCCAGGCGGGTGTGGCTGCCCATCTCGAGGATGGTCGGGATGCCCCGCCCCGGCAGGCCGATCATCCAGCCGACCGCGCCCTGGAATTCGACTTCGGAAGAGGCATTCGAGCGGTTGCCCAGCTTGTCCTTGAGGCGCTGCACGCGGACCGCGTTGCGGCTGCCGTCGGGCAGGAAGCGCGGCACGAAGAAGCAGGAAAGTCCCGCGCCGCCTTCCTGGTCGAGCTGCGCCAGGATCAGGTGGGCGTCCGACTGCGGCACCGAGAAGAACCACTTGTGGCCGACGATGCGGTAAGCGCCCTCGCCTTCTTCGCCGAAGCGCGCCTGCGCCTCGGCGGGCGGGATCTGCACTGCGCGCGTGGTGTTGGCGCGCACGTCGCTGCCGCCCTGCTTCTCGGTCATGCCCATGCCGATCAGGGCGCCGCGCTTCTGCCCGACCGGCAGCGAACGCGGATCGTACTCGCGCGACAGGATCCTGGGCAGCCACCTGGCGGCGATGCGCGGGTGGCGGCGCAGCGCCGGCACCGAGGCATAGGTCATGGTGACCGGACACTGGGCGCCGTTCTCGAGCTGGCCGAACAGCAGGTACTGGGCGGCGCGCGCCACCTGGGCGCCGGGACCTGGCTCCAGCCACGGCGCCGCATGCGCGCCGGCGCCGATCATCATCTCCATCAGCTGGTGCCAGGCGGGATGGAACTCGATCTCGTCGACCCGGTTGCCGCTGCGGTCGAAGGCCACCAGCCGCGGTCCGTGCGCGTTGGCCAGGCGCGCCAGCTCCTGGGATTCCGCGCTGCCGAGCCGGGCGCCGAGTGCTTCCAGCGCCGGCGCGGCAAAGCCGCCGCCCTCGCGCCGCAGCCCTTCCTGCAGGGCCGGATCGCAGGCGTACAGGTTGACCCCGGCAAAGGGCGGCGCCTGGTTGAGTACCTCATGGGTATCGAAAGCCGTGTCCATCCATGTCTCCTTGGCGCGCAGGCCTCTTTTCTACAGCGATGTTGCATAGAAGCATCAAAATCACCAAAGCCATTTTCTACTCAGCAAGAATAGGCGACAATGATGGCGTACGTACGCTTATCTATCCGACAAGCAGGCTAGCGCAAACGTTCATGCGTGGCAAGCCGCCTGTTCCAGCGCAAATATTCGCTCAATGAAGCCTCGGCTTGTGTTTTTTAATGCCTTTTGGAATCTTTCGGTGATAGAGTCGCATGAGGTTTGGTAGACTTGCACGGTTTTGGACGGCATGTCGTGCACGTGCCAGCGATCAGAAGGCAACTATTTAACGATGCACACCAGTTTTTCCGCCGTGCCCCAGCCTCAGACGCGGGCCCCGCTCCCGGCGGCGCTGCTCGACGGCCTGTTGGAGACTGCCGGCGACGCCGTATTCCGCATCACGTCCGGCGGCCAGATCCGCGCGGCGAGCACGCGCGCCCAGCGCCTCAGCGGAGTCGAGCCCGGCCGTACGCTGGTGTCCCTGGTCCATGAAGTCGACCAGCCGGCGCTGCGCAATGTCCTGGTGAGCGCAGCCGGCAAACTCAGCCCCGCCGACGCGGCGCCCGCCGTCGTCGAAGCCCGCTTCCGCCTGGGCGAACGCGACGTCTGGTACGAGCTGCGCGTGGCCTTGCTGGACACTGGCGACGACGCCCCGATCATCGTCATCGGCCGCGACATGTCGGCCCAGCAGGCCACCGAAGAGCGCCTGCGCCACATGGCGACCCACGACGCGCTCACCGAGCTGCCCAACCGCGTCCTGCTGTCCGACCGCATCCGCATGGTGATCGCCAATGCGCGCCGTTCCGGCCAGGGATTCTCGGTCGCCACCATCGGCCTGGACGGCTTCAAGAAAGTCAACGACGGCCTCGGCCACCCGGTCGGCGACGCGGTGCTGCAGATGGCCGCCGGCCGCCTGCGCCGCACCCTGCGCGACAGCGACACCCTGGCCCGCGTGGGCGGCGACGAATTCGTCGCGGTCCTGCCGGGCACCTTCACCGACGCCCAGATCAAGCTGGTCACCGGCCGCCTGATGGCCACCCTGCAGTCGCCCTTCGAAGTGGCCGGCCACACGATCTACCTGGGCGCCTCGATCGGGGTCTCGATCTACCCGGACCACGCCGAGGACGAAGTGCGCCTGGTGACCCTGGCCGACACCGCGATGTCGCGCGCCAAGGAAACCGGCAAGGCGCGCACGGTGCTCTACAGCCCGCGCGACCAGGGCCCGCCGGAACACGACATCTCGCTCGAGGCGGCGATGTTCAACGCCGTGCGCGAAGGCGAGTTCCTGCTGTTCTACCAGCCCATCGTCGACGCCCGCACCCGCACCATCGAGGGCTTCGAGACCCTGATGCGCTGGAAGCACCCGACCCTGGGCATGGTGCCGCCGGGCCGCTTCATCCCGATCGCCGAAACCAACGGCCTGATCAACCTGCTGGGCGCCTGGGCGCTGAAGGCCGCCTGCATGCAGATCCGCCAGTTCCAGGAAGTGGCGGGCCGCGAACTCTACATCTCGGTCAACATCAGCCCGCGCCAGTTCCGCAGCGACCGCTTCCTGCAGGTGCTCGACGACGCCCTGGCCTTCTCCGGCACCCCGGGCCGCCAGCTGGTGCTCGAAATCACCGAAGGCACGCTGATGGTCGACCCGCTGCACGCCGAAGCCATCCTGGCCAAGATGGCCGAGCGCGAGGCGCGCATCGCGATCGACGACTTCGGCACCGGCTATTCCTCGCTGGCCTATCTCAAGCGCTTTCCCATTTCCGTCCTCAAGGTCGACCGCGCCTTCGTCAAAGACCTGCCGGAAGCCACCAAGGACGCCGCCATCTGCAACGCCGTGCTCGACCTGGCCAAGCACCTCGACCTGTCGGTCGTGGCCGAAGGCGTCGAGACCGAGGAACAGCTGTCCTGGCTCGATGGCCAGGGGGTGCATTACGTGCAGGGCTACCTGACCGGCAAGCCGATGCCGGCCAACGTGGCCCTGGCCGCCCTCAAGGAAAACCTTTATACCGCTCTCCTGCCTTCCGAGACCCGGACGGTCAAACCATGACGACACAAGCCGACACCGTGCGCTCGCCGAAGGGGGAAGCCACCCTCGCCCTGCTGTGGGAACGTATCCGCCGCCAGGGCGACATGCCCGGATTCACCAAGGCGATCAACGCCATCCTCGCCTCTATGCGCGGCGAGGACGAGCGTGAGTTCTCGATGACCCAGACCGTCCTGTCCGATCCCGTGCTCACCCAGAAGGTGCTGCGCCTGGCGAACAGCAGCATGTACTCCGCCTTCGGCCAACGCATCAACACCGTCTCCAAGGCGGTGCTGGTGCTGGGTACCGAGGCGATCGGCCACCTGGCCCTCGGCCTGAAGCTGATCGAGGAACTGAGCCGCAACACGCCGGACACCGAGGCCGCCCACATCGAGATGGAAAAGGCGGTGCTGGCCGGGATGGTGGCGCAGCAGGTGGCCGCCAGCGCGGCCACGCGCGACCCGGAGGAAGCGGTGGTCTGCTCGATCCTGCACTCGCTGGGCCGGATGATGATCACCTTCTACATGCCGGAACGCTGGACCCAGATGGGCGAGAGCGCCGGCGCCGGGAAGGAACAAACGGCAGCCGAGACGGTGCTCGGCATGTCGCTGGAAGACATCGGCCGCGCCACCGCCGGCTACTGGGGCCTGCCGCGCAACCTGATCGCGGGCATGCGCCGGGTCGAGCCGGCCGAGCGCGGCGAAGGCTTCGGCCACGACGACTGGCTGGCCGCATTGGGCACCATGTCGACCCTGGCCGCCGACGCCCTGTGGGCCGACGACGAAGCCGGCGCCGCGCGCGTGGCCTCGCTGGCCGAGACCTTCTCGCCGATGCTGGGCGTGGAGCCGACCGGCATCCTGGGCGCGATCGACAAGGCCAAGACGGATGCGGTATCGGACCTGTCCATCGCGCCGCTGGCCAAGCCGCTGGAAAAGCGCGCCAAGGAAGCCATGGCGACCCGCAAGCGCATGGCCGGCAACAAGATCCTGATGAGCGGCGTGGCCGACATGCGCGACGCCGGGCCGAATGCCACCGCGGGCCAGATGATCTCGATGGCGCTGGAGACCATGCACAACGGGCTGTCCTTCACCCGCTCCTTCGCTTTCCTGCGCAACCGCCGCGACGGCAAGTACTCGGCGCGCATCGGCTTCGGCGACAACGCCAAGGCGCTGCTGCCGAACCTGATCTTCGACGACGTCTACGAGCCGAACGTCTTCCATGCGGCGCTCGGGAGCGACCGCGTGATCTTCATCGAGAACGCGCGCGACGCCAAGTTCGCGGTCAAGCTGCCGGGCTGGTGGAAAGGCACGCTGTCGGAGGCGCGCTGCTTCGTGGTGATTCCGCTGTGCGCGCACGGGCAGCCGGCGGGCTTCATTTACGGGGATTGGGACGACAGCTTCCCGTCGGTGATCCTGAGCCAGACGGAGTTTGCGCTGCTGAATGACTTGCGCGGGCTGGTGGTGCGGACCGTCGAACGGCGGCATCAGTTGGAGGCGATCGCCACCCGCGTTTGAGATTGTCTCGGCGATCCGAACCTGGGCCCCCGCCAAGGGGCCCAAGTTGCCTTAGCCTTTAAATCCTTGGCGTACCGACTTCCACATCCCCACACTGCGCCCGGTTCATGAGCGCGTGATCGATCAGCACCAGCGCCAGCATCGCCTCCGCGATCGGCGTCGCCCGGATCCCCACGCAAGGATCGTGGCGCCCGAAAGTCTCCACCATCACCGGATTGCCCTGCTTGTCGATCGACCTGCGCGGCGTGCGGATCGAGGACGTCGGCTTGATCGCGATCGACACCGTGATGTCCTGCCCCGTCGAGATCCCGCCCAGCACGCCGCCCGCGTTATTCCCCACGAAGCCTTCCGGCGTCAGCTCGTCGCCATGCT
Organism: uncultured Massilia sp.; assembly: GCA_966210615.1. Taxonomy (GTDB): domain Bacteria; phylum Pseudomonadota; class Gammaproteobacteria; order Burkholderiales; family Burkholderiaceae_D; genus Telluria. The sequence continues at coordinate 11,731 of CBIHLT010000054.1, read as the reverse complement.
CCGAGCCCTTCTGCGCCACCGAGGCGAAGCCGGCCCCGATTTCGACGCCCTTGACCGCATTAATCCCCATCATCGCATAGGCGATGTCGGCATCGAGCTTGTCGTAGATCGGCTGGCCCAGGCCCACCGGCACCTTGCGCGCCACCACGTCGATGCGCGCGCCGATCGAGTCGCCGGCGCGGCGCAATTCGTCCATCGCGGCTTCCATGCGCGCGATCAGGTCCGCGTCCGAGGTCGCCGCGAAGAAGGGATTCGCATGCACGTGCTCCCACGCCTCGAACGGCACCGCGATGTCGCCGAGCGCGCTCATGCAGCCGAAAAATTCGGTGCCGTACTGCTCGCGCAGCCACTTCTTGGCCACCGCGCCCGCCCCCACCACCGGCGCCGTCAGGCGCGCCGACGAACGGCCGCCGCCGCGCGGGTCGCGCACGCCGTACTTGTGCCAGTAGGTGTAGTCTGCGTGACCTGGACGGAAGCTCTCGGCGATGTTGCCGTAGTCCTTGCTGCGCTGGTCTTCGTTCTGGATCAGCAGCGCGATCGGGGTGCCGGTCGTGACGCCCTCGTACACGCCGGACAGGATCTGGACGCGGTCGGCTTCCTGGCGCTGGGTCACGTGGCGCGAGGTGCCGGGCTTGCGGCGGTCCAGCTCGGGCTGGATGTCGGCTTCGCTCAAGGCCATGCCGGGCGGGCAGCCGTCGATGACGCAGCCGATGGCCGGGCCGTGCGACTCGCCGAAAGTGGTTACGGAAAACAGCTTGCCAAATGAGTTGCCGGACATGGTGTACTTCTTCTCAAAGGGATTGGTCGAATGAGCATTTTACCAGTACGCCCCGGATGCCGTAGGAGACCGCCGATGTTGCACTGATGTAAAATTCATTGCCGCAAGGATATATTTTTATGCTTTGAGGGAATTGGTGACTTTCTCATAGTTAATTGCATATATACTGGCCCGACACATGCCGAGCAACCTGGAGAAGTAATACATGCCCGCATCGATGACGCCCTCGTGCGCCTTGAAGGACGTGCCCATGAGCCATGATGACCTCGTCTTCGCCGACGAGGCGGAAGACGGTTCGGCATCCCCTGCCCCTGCATGGCGCATCCTGGTGGTGGACGACGACGCCGACGTGCATTCGACCACCACCTTCGCACTGGGCAACGTGGAGATGCAGGGACGGCGGCTCAGTTTCCTGCACGCCTACTCGGCCGCCGAGGCCTTCGCGCTGCTGCGCCGCGAAGCCGACATCGCCGTCGTCCTGCTCGACGTTGTGATGGAGAGCGCCGACGCCGGACTGGCGCTGGTGCGCCGCATCCGCCACGAACTCGGCCTGACGGATGTGCGCATCATCCTGCGCACCGGCCAGCCCGGCTACGCGCCCGAGATGGAAGCCATCCGCGGCTACGACATCAACGATTACCGGACCAAGTCCGAGCTGACCCGCACCAAGCTGTATACGACGGTGGCCGCCGCGATCCGCTCCTACCAGCAGATCCGGGCCCTGGACGAGAACCGCCTGGGCCTGGAGCGCATCGTCGCCGCCGGCGCCGAACTGATGGCCCTGCACGGGGTGCGCGACGTCGCGGTCGGCATCCTGGACCAGCTCGGGCGCCTGCTCGGCCAGCCGGCCGAAGGCGTGCTGTGCGTGCGCGAAACCGGTCACGCCCATCCCGACGTGCTGCACGCGGTGGCCGCCAGCGGCGCCTGCCGCCACCTCGACGGACGCGAACTGGGCGGCCAGCGCGGCGGCCACCTCGCCATCGCCATCGATCGCGCCATGGTCACGCGCCGCGGCATGGTCGACGACGGCCTCCTGACCCTGTATTTCCCCGGCAAGGCGGGCCGCGACTTCGTGGCCTGCGTGCCGCTCGACCGCCCCATCGGCGAGACCGAGCAGCGCCTGCTGCAAGTCTTCGCCGGGCTGGTGGCGGTCAGCCTCGACAACGTCGAACTGGTGAGCCGCCTGAACCAGGCCGCCTTCCACGATCCCCTGACCTGCCTGCCCAACCGCACGCGCCTGGTGGAACTGGTCGACGCCACCCTGTCCTCGCCGCAACGCGGCCAGGCGATCCTGGCCCTGGTCGACCTGGATCATTTTGCGGAAACCAATGACGCCCTCGGCCACCACTTCGGCGACCTGCTGCTGGTCGCGGTCGGGCGGCGCCTGAAGACGCGCCTGGATGCGGGCCTGCAGGTGGCGCGCATCGGCGGCGACATCTTCTGCGTCCTGGGCGATGCCGCTGCCGTGCAGCCGGCCCCGATCCAGGCCTTGTTCCGCGAACCCTTCCAGATCGACGGACAGGACGTGCAAGTGTCGGCCACCCTCGGCCTGGTGCGCCTGGGCGAGCACGACGGCAGTGGCGCGGACGCGCTCAAGGATGCCGACATCGCCCTCAAGCGCGCCAAGTCGCAGCAGCGCGCCGGCCATTTCTACTTCTCGCGCAGCATGGGCGTCGAGATCCGCGAGCGGGTGCGCATGATGCACGCGCTGCGCAGCGGCTTCCAGCGCGGCCAGCTGTTCCTGGCCTACCAGCCCCAGGTCGATCTGAAAGCCGACCGCCCCTTCGGCGCGGAGGCGCTGCTGCGCTGGCGCCTTGAAGACGGCCGCCTGGTGCCGCCGGACCGCTTCATTCCGATCGCCGAATATTCCGGCCTGATCGTCGAGATCGGCGAATGGGTGCTGCGCCAGGCCTGCGCGGAGCTGATGCGCCTGCGCCAGGCCGGGCACCTTGATTTCACGATGTCGGTGAACGTGTCCCAGGTCCAGTTCCGCCACCCGCACTTCCTCGACATGCTGGGCCGCGCGCTCGAAGACACGGGCGCGCCGCCCGAGTACATCGAGCTCGAGATCACGGAATCGATGGCCATGGAAGAACCGGCCCTGCTGGTGGAAAAGCTGGCCCAGGTCAAGCGCACCGGCGTCTCGATCGCGATCGACGATTTCGGCACCGGCTTCTCCTCGCTGTCGCACCTGCAGCGCCTGCAGGTGGACCGGCTCAAGATCGACCGCGCCTTCGTCACCGAGATCACCGGCTCGGCGCGCGGAAGCAGCATCGCCCAGATGGTGGTGCAACTGGGACGCAACCTGGGATTGTCGGTGATCGCGGAGGGCGTGGAGGACGAGCGCCAGGCGGAGATCCTGCGCCAATTGGGTTGCCCGCTGGCGCAGGGCTACCTGTTCTCGCGGCCCCTGAGCCCCGAGGATTTGCAGGCATGGCTCAAGGAGCAGGCGCGCAGAATCGCGGCATGAACGCGTCGGCGGCAGCGCCGCCGACAGCGGCGATCGCGCTTAATCGGTCGCGGTTTCTTCGGCCGGCCAGTCGCGGATGTAGGCCTTGAGCATGCGGTTTTCGAAGCTCTGGGCTTCCAGCACGGCCTTGGCCACGTCGTAGAACGAAATCACGCCCAGCAGGGTGCGGGCGTTCATCACCGGCAGGTAGCGCGCGTGCTTCTCCAGCATGATGCGGCGCACTTCGTTCACTTCGGTGTCCGGCGTGACGGTGATCGGGCTGTCGTCCATGTGCTTGCGCACGGTGCCGGCGCCCAGGGAGCCGCCGTTTTCGCGCAGCGCCTTGATCACTTCGCGGAAGGTCAGCATGCCGACCAGGTCGCCGTATTCCATCACGACCAGCGAACCGATGTCCCTCTCGGACATCGTGGTCGCCGCGTCGACCAGCGGCGTGTCGGGCGCTACGGTGTACAGGACCTCACCCTTGACCTGCAGGATCTCGGAGACTTTCATGTTGGCCACCCCGGTTTCGTTGAAAAAAGCGCTAGAAGATACTTTTGTATAAGCCATAACTCCGACTGTAGCTGATGCCAGTCAAAAAATCCAGCGACGCGCCCGGACGCCTAGACAACTAGTTGCGTAAAATTAAATAAATGCTAGGATGCCCGCCATCTTCACTCCCGATGAGTTCCTAGCGATGAGCGGTCCCCGTTATCCCGGTTTCGACACCCTCTCCCTGCACGCGGGCGCCACGCCCGACCCGGCCACCGGCGCGCGTGCCACCCCGATCCACTTCACCTCCTCGTTCGCCTTCCGCGATTCGGACCATGCCGCCGCGCTGTTCAACATGGAGCGCGCCGGCCACGTGTATTCGCGCATCTCGAACCCGACCAACGCCGTGCTGGAAGAGCGCATCGCCGCGCTCGAGGGCGGGGTGGCCGGCATCGCCACGGCCAGCGGCCAGGCCGCGATGCACCTGGGCCTCGCGACCATCGCAGGCGCCGGCGCGCACATTGTCGCTTCGCGGGCGCTCTACGGCGGCTCGCACAACCTGCTGTCCTATACCCTGCGCCGCTTCGGCATCGAGACCAGCTTCGTCGACCCGCGCGACCTGGACGCCTGGCGCGCCGCGATCCGCCCGAACACGAAGATCCTGTTCGGCGAAACCCTGGGCAACCCCGGCCTGGACGTGCTCGACATCCCGTCTGTCGCGGCCATCGCCCACGAACACGACCTGCCGCTGATGGTCGACGCGACCTTCGCCACGCCCTACCTGCAGCGTCCCTTCGACCTGGGCGCGGATCTGCTGTTCCACTCGGCCACCAAGTTCCTGTGCGGCCACGGCACCGCCATCGGCGGGCTGCTGGTGGACGGCGGCACCTTCGACTGGCAGGCCGCCCACGAGCGCAGCGGCCGCTTCCCCGAGCTGTGCGAACCCTACGATGGCTTCCACGGCATGGTGTTCGCGGAAGAATCGACCGTCGGCGCCTTCGCCCTGCGCGCGCGCCGCGAGGGACTGCGCGACTTCGGCGCGGCCATGAGCCCGCACAACGCCTTCGCCATCCTGCAAGGCATCGAGACGCTGGGCCTGCGCATGGACCGCCACGTGGCCAACACGCGCAAGGTGGTCGAGTTCCTGCTCTCGCACCCGATGGTCGACTCGGTCTCCTATCCGGAGCTGGACAGCCACCCGGACCACGCGCTGGCCCGGCGCCTGCTGCCCAAGGGCTGCGGCGCCGTGCTCACCTTTGACCTCAAGGGCGACCGCGCCGCCGGCCGCCGTTTCGCGGACGGCCTGCAGCTGTTCTCGCACCTGGCCAACGTGGGCGACGCGAAATCGCTGGTCATCCACCCTGCCTCGACCACCCACTTCCGCGTGCCCGCCGACCAGCTGGCGGCAGGCGGCATTACCGAAGGCACGATGCGCCTGTCGGTCGGCCTGGAAGACCCGGCGGACCTGATCGAAGACCTCAAGCGCGGCCTGAAGCTGGCCCAGAAAGGAGCCTGAGATGCTCGTGAACGTACAAGGCAGGCAGGCCTACTGCTACACCGGCGGCAAGGCCTTCGACGCGGCGCTGCCGGCGATCGTGCTGGTGCACGGCGCCCAGAACGATCATTCCGTGTGGGGACTGCAGAGCCGCTACCTCGCGCACCACGGCCATGCGGTGCTGGTCCCTGACCTGCCCGGCCACGGCCGCAGCGAAGGCCCGGCGCTCACCAGTGTGGAAGCCATGGCCGACTGGCTGCTTGCGCTGCTGGATGCCGCCGGCGTGGAAAAAGCGATCCTGGGCGGCCACAGCATGGGCTCCCTGATCGCGCTCGAAGCGGCGCACCGTGCGCCGGCCAGGGCGGCCGGCCTGGCCCTGCTGGGCACGGCCTATCCGATGAAGGTGTCCGATGCCCTGCTCGAGACCTCGCGCAGCGACGAAGAGGCGGCGATCGACATGGTCAACATCTTTTCCCACTCGTCGATGGCGCACAAGCCGTCCTGTCCCGGCCCGGGTTTTTCGGTGATGGGCGGCGCACGCCGGCTGATGCAGCGCATGTCGGCGCGCAACCCCGAGCAGCTCTTCCACACCGACTTCGCGGCCTGCAACAGCTACGCCAACGGCGAAGCGGCCGCGGCCGGCGTGGCATGTCCGACCCTGTTCATCCTGGGCAGCAAGGATATGATGACCCCGGCACGATCGGCGAAACTGCTGACCGGAGCGATCAAGCATGGCAAAATCGTCACCGTGGATGCCGGCCATTCCCTGATGACCGAAGCCCCCGATCCCGTCCTCGACGCCCTAGCGGGGTTTGCAGCGTCCGCCTACGCGACCTGAGGAGATGCCATGGATGCCCCTGCACGCGCACGTTTTGCCAGCTTCGCGGAGTTCTACCCCTACTACCTGAGCCAGCACGAAGACCGGCGCTGCAGGCGGGCGCACTTTTTCGGCACCTCCTCGGCCATCGCCGCCATCGCCCAGTTCATCGACAGCATGAACTGGTGGTGGCTGCTGTTCGCTGTCGTTTCCGGCTACGGCGGGGCCTGGATCGGCCATTTCTTCTTCGAGAAGAACCGGCCGGCCACCTTCGACTATCCCTGGTATTCGTTCCGGGCCGACTGGGTCATGTACTGGCAGATGCTGACCGGGAAGCTCAGCTGGTAGATTCGGCTGTACCGAGCCGGAAGTGCGCGTCCAGGGTCTGGTCCAGGCCCTGCTCGACGGCGTTTTCCACCTGGCGCGCGAGTTGCGCGGTGTCCACCGCCAGCGGGGTATCCGGCTGCGGCTCGTCGCGCTTGACGACGTCGGCGCCGCTGTGGTCGAACACGAACAGGCGGTAGACGTCGGCCACCCGCAGCTTGCTTGGGTCGGTCAAGAGCACCCAGTTGTCCGCATTCTCGCGCACGCCGCGTCCCCAGCGCATGCGCGCCGAGAGATCGTCCTGCACCCGCCCGACCCAGCCGGCGGCCACCATCTTCTCCAGCAGCATGCCCATCTCGTCGTAGCCGATGCGGGTATGGGCGCGGATCGTCGCACTCGAGACCAGGGCCGTTCCGGTCACCTGCGAGCTGCCGTACAGCACCTTGAGCACCGCCATCGCGTCGACAAAGGCGCTGCCCGGCGCCGGCTGGTACCACCAGCGCTCGTACTTGACCACCGGCAGCGCTGCCGTCAGGACCGCGCCCACCAGGGTGATCAGCCATGACACGTAGATCCAGATCAGGAACAGCGGCAGCGCCGCCAGCGCGCCGTAGATGATCGCGTAGGTCGGGAACTTGCTGATGAACAGGGCGAACGCGCGCTTGGCGACTTCGAAGGCGATCGCCGCCGCCAGTCCGCCCCAGACGGCGTCGCGCCAGTCCACCGGGCGGTTCGGCACCGTCATGTACAGCAAGGTGTACGCCCCGGTGGTCAGGGCGATGGAGATCAGGGTATAGAACAGCGCGCCCACGAAAGGCACGGCCTTGGTCACGCTGAACAGCTGCGAGGTGGCGGTCAGCGACAGGCCGAACAGCATCGGCCCCAGCGACACCAGCGCCCAGTAGATCAGGATGCGCTGCGACAGCTTGCGCGGCCGGCGCACGCCCCAGATCTGGTTGAAGGCGCGTTCGATCATGCCCATCATCGCCGCGGTGGTGAACAGCAGGGCCACCGCGCCGACCGCCGACAGGCCCTTGGCCTTGCTCGCGAACTGGGTCAGGTTGGCGCTGACCGTGCTGGCGATGGCCTTGGGCATCAGGGTCTGCACGAACCAGGCATCGAGGGTCGTGCGCAACTGACCGAAGACCGGAAACGTGGTAAAAATGGCCAGGACGATCGTTAGCAACGGCACCAGGGCCAGGGTCGTGGTGAAGGTCAGGCTGCCCGCCACCTGGGGCAGCCTTTCCTCGGTCAGGCGGCGGCGCGCGAAGCGCACCAGGTCGCGCGCCTCCGCCCAGGTCAGGCCGCGCACGCGATCGACGCTGACGTTGAACATCCCGCTGGTGGACCGCGAAAGATGATGGACGGTTCTGGAAAGCATGGGTCGATGGCCTGTGTGCAAGGGTAATGTGCAAGCGGGATATTTCAGCAAAGCATTCTATAATACCAACGATGAACCAGAACCTGACCATCCTCGTGTTGTACTACTCGCGCCACGGGGCCACGCGCAAGCTGGCCGAACTGATCGCCCAGGGCATCGACAGCGTCCCCGGCGCCGAGGCGCGCCTGCGCACGGTCCCGGCCATCTCTACCGTGGCCGAGGCCACCGAGCCCGACATTCCGGTGCATGGCGCGCCCTACGTCGACCTCGAGGACCTGGCCGACTGCGCCGGGCTGGCGCTGGGTTCCCCTACCCGCTTCGGCAACATGGCCTCGGCGATGAAATACTTCCTCGACGGGACCGCCACCGACTGGGTCAACGGCACGCTGTCCGGCAAGCCGGCGGTCGTGTTCACCTCCACCGGCAGCCTGCACGGCGGCCAGGAGGCGACCCTGCTGTCGATGATGATCCCGTTGTTGCACCACGGCATGCTGGTGATGGGCCTGCCCTACACCCATCCGGAACTGATGAATACCGCCAGCGGCGGCAGCCCCTACGGCGCGACCCACTGGGCCGGCGTCGACGGCAAGCGCGCCCTGACCGAGGACGAGCGCAGCCTCTCGGTGGCGCTCGGACGGCGCCTCGCCGAGGCCGCCGTCAAACTGCATGGAACGCGCTGAATGAATACCGCAAAACTCTTCCATACCGGCGCCATCGCCAGCCTGATCTGGCTAATCGGCTGGCTGGTGGCCTGGGAAGTCGTCGTGGCACCCCTGCAGCCGGGCAGCTGGCTGCTGGCGCTGAAGGCCGTGCCGCTGCTGCTGCCGCTGCGCGGGGTCATCAAGCGCGACCTGTACACCCTGCAATGGTCGTCGATGATGATTCTCGTGTACTTCGCCGAAGGCGCCGTGCGCGCCTGGGCCGACCAGCTCGAAGCCTCGCGCCTCATGGCCATGGGCGAGGTGGCGCTGGTGCTGGTGTACTTCGCCTGCGCCCTGCTCTACCTGCGCCCGTTCAAGAAGGAAGCCCGGCGCCTGGCCAAGGAATTGCTCGACAAGGTCAAAGTGCCGCATGACTGATGCGCTGCTGGCGCAATGCCGCGCCATCGCCGGCGACGCCCACGTCTTCGGCGAGCAGGCCGACATGGCGCCCTTCCTCACCGACTGGCGCGGCCGCTTCACCGGGCGCGCCCGCGCCGTGGTGCTGCCCGCGAATACCGAGCAAGTGGCCGCCGTGGTGCGCGCCTGCGCCGCCGCCCGCGTCCCGGTGGTGCCGCAGGGCGGCCGCACCGGCCTGGTGCTGGGCAGCGTGCCGGACGCCAGCGGCTCGGCCATCGTCGTTTCGCTGCGGCGCCTGGACCGTATCCGCGCCCTCGATGCCGCCAATCGCACCATGACGGTGGAAGCCGGCTGCATCCTCTACGACGTCCAGCAGGCCGCGTCCGGCGCCGGCATGCTGTTTCCCCTGTCGCTGGCGGCGGAAGGCAGCTGCACCATCGGCGGGAACCTGGCGACCAATGCCGGCGGCACCGCCGTCCTGCGCTACGGGAACACGCGGGAATTGTGCCTGGGCCTGGAGGTGGTCACCGCCCAGGGCGAAATCTGGAACGGCTTGCGCGGCCTGCGCAAGGACAATACCGGCTACGACCTGCGCGACCTGTTCATCGGCGCCGAGGGGACGCTGGGCATCATCACGGCCGCCGTGCTCAAGCTCTACCCGCAGCCCAAGGCGGCGCTCAGCGCCCTGGTCGCGCTGGAATCGCCGCGCCATGCGCTGTCGCTGCTCGGCCTGCTGCAAGACCAGTGCGGCGCCGCGCTGACGGGCTTCGAACTGATGTCGGACTTCTGCCTGCAGCTGGTCGAGACCCATTTCCCCAAGCTGCGCCACCCGTTCGCCGCGCGCTATCCGCAATACGCCCTGGTGGAACTGTCGAGCAGCGAGTCGGAAGACCACGCCTCGGCGCTGCTGGAATCGGGCATCGGCGCCGCCCTCGACAGCGGCGTCGCGCGCGACGCCGTGCTCGCCACCTCCGGCGCGCAGACCCTGGGCCTGTGGCAGCTGCGCGAGCATATCCCGCTGGCCCAGGCGGCGGCCGGCAAGAACATCAAGCACGACATCTCGCTGCCCGTGTCCAGCATCCCGGAATTCATCGCGCGCACCGATGCGGCCCTGCTACAGGCTTTCCCCGGCTGCCAGCTGGTCACCTTCGGCCACCTGGGCGACGGCAACCTGCACTACAACGTCGCGCCGCCCGGGGGCAGCGGCCATGACGCCTTCCTGGCGCACCAGGAGCTGGTCAACCGCATCGTGCACGACAGCGTCGGCAGCTTCGGCGGCTCGATCTCGGCCGAACACGGCATCGGCGCCCTCAAGCGCGAGGAACTGGCGCGCACCAAGTCGCCGGTCGAACTGGACATGATGCGTGCCGTCAAGGCCGCCCTGGACCCGCTCGGCATTATGAACCCTGGCAAAATTCTTTGACCAGGAGAGCGACATGTTGCGAGCCTTGACGATGCTGACTGCCTGCGCCCTGTGCCAGGCCGCGGCGGCCGATACCATCTACAAATGCAGCGAGGCCGGCCGGATCAGCTACAGCGACCGGCCTTGCGGCCGCGCCGCAACCGAGCTGGCGGTGCCGGAAGCGCCCGCCCCCGACCCGGAGGCCGCGGCGCGCCTCGAACGGGGCCGCGCCGCATTGCGGGACATCGAGAAGGAGCGTGCCGCCCGCGCCCTGGTCGAGGAACGCGAAGCTGCCCGCGCACGGCGCGAGGCGGCCGGCCTGCGCCGCCGTTGCGACAAGCTGCGCCTCCATCAACAGTGGGCCGAAGAGGACGCGCGCCGCAGCACCGGCGCGGCCCTCGAGGCGGCGCGCATCAAGGCGCGGCGCCAGGCCGAGGCCCTGGCGGTGGAATGCCCGGCCTGACGCTCCTGTCACGCTGGCTGCTGCTCGGCGAATGGCGCGCCCACCCGGTGCGCGCGCTGGTGGCGGTGGCCGCGATCGCGGTCGGGGTGGCGATGGGCTTCGCCATCCACCTCATCAACGCCGCCGCGTTCAACGAATTCTCCGCCGCCGTCAAGAGCCTGTCCGGCCAGGCCGACATCCAGGTGGCGGGCCGCGAACCCCTGTTCGACGAAGCCGTCTATCCGCGCCTGGCCGGCCACCCGCTGGTGGCGGTGGCTTCTCCCGTGCTCGAAGTCTCCGCCGGGATCGCCGGGCGCGAAGGCGCCCAGGGGGGCGCGCTGCGGATCATCGGCATCGACGCCTTCCGCGCCGGTTTCATCGCGCCCGACCTGGTGGGCGTGGCGTCGGAGGGCCGCGTGACCGACGTGCTGGCCGACGACGCCGTCTTCCTGTCGCCCGCGGCGCGGTCCTGGCTCGGCGCCGGCACCGGCGACATCCTGCACCTGCGCGCCGGCACCGCCGACGTGGCGCTGCGCGTGGCCGGGCCGATCCAGCGCGCCCGCGCCGGCCAGCGCATCGCCGTGATGGACATCGGCGCCCTGCAGTGGCGCTTCCAGCGCCTTGGGAAGCTTTCGCGCGTGGACCTGAAGCTGCGCGACGGCGTCGACCGCAGCGCCTTCCAGCGTCGACTCACGGCGGAGCTGCAACGCGATTTCCCGGACCGCTTCACGGTCGGCCAGCCAAACGACGAGAACCAGGCCAGCCGCACCGACAACATGAGCCGCGCCTACCGCGTCAACCTGACGGTGCTGGCCCTGGTGGCCCTGTTCACCGGCGCCTTCCTGGTGTTCTCGACCCAGGCGCTGTCGGTGATGCGGCGGCGCAGCCAGTTCGCGCTGCTGCGCGTGCTGGGCCTGGAGCGCGGCCAGCTGCTGCGCCAGGTGCTGCTCGAAGGCGGCAGCCTGGGCGTCGCCGGCGCCCTGCTGGGCGTGGCCTCCGGCTATGCGCTGGCCGCCGCGGCCCTCCACTATTTCGGCGGCGACCTGGGCGCCGGCTACTTCCCCGGCATCCGGCCGCAAGTCCAGTTCACCCC
>CBIHLT010000053.1:0-23946 GCA_966210615.1 uncultured Massilia sp. | reverse complement strand
GGCGCTAGCGCTTCTTGACCGGCAAGGCCAGCCAGCCCTGCCACTGGCCTTCCGCGGAACGCTCGACCTTCTGGATATGCGGCCGCGTGCTGTCCAGACGCCACACCGCCTGGCGCTCCAGCCAGTCCTCGTACATCGTGCGGAAGCGCGGCCACTCGTGGCGGAATTCCAGGACCGCGTAATACCCGGCCGGCAGCACGCGCATGCCCAGCTGGCGGTCTTCGACTTCGCTGGCAAAGCCGAAGTCGTAGCAGTATTCGCGTTCGCCGGTAAAGCCCGGATCCTCGTCGAACACCCCATACCAGGGACTGCCTGGCGCCAGCCCGTCGCGCTCGCGCTCGCAGATGAAGCTGTTGCAGGCGATCGACAGCGCGGCGCCCGACTGGCCGAAGAAACGCTGGTAGCGCAGGTTCACGCTAGGGAGCGCGCGCACGGCGATGCGCGCCGCGATGCTGCCCGGCTCGGGTGGGCAATAAGGCGCCAGGATCGCTTCCAGGTTGCCGGGCTCGGCCACGAAGAAGCTGACGTCGCTCTCGCGGCCCACCTGCGCGTCCATGTAGGCGCGCCAGCCGCCGTCGCGCCAGCTCCTGGCGGACATGCCGAACTGCTGCTTGAAGGCCTTGGCGAAGGCGGCGTTGCAGGGAAAGCCGCAATCCTGGGCGATGCGCCCGACCGGCACGTCCGGTTCGTGGCGCAGGAGGTGGGCGGCGCGGCGCAGGCGCCGCTTGCGCTGGTATTCGACGGCCGAAAAGCCGGTCAGCTCGCGGAAGATGCGGTCGAAGTGAAAGCTCGAGTAGCTGGCCGAGGCGGCCAGGCCGTCCAGGTTGAGCGGATCGCCGACCGAATCGAGCATCAGGTCCATCACCTCGTACAGCCGAGAAACACGCGTGGGAACGCGCGCCGGCACACGCGCAGTCATGGCGTCCTTCCTTCCCCGGACGGGATCAGGGGAAGCGCAACGGAAAGGGCATGGGCGGGATGGCGGGACATCGCATAGTGAATTGACTAAACATCATCGATTATGCGGCAAAGGCGATGTCCCGGCGCAATGCGTGAGGCGCCGGCGCAACAGAAAATGCATGAAGCATCAAGCGATGCTGGGCAGCTCCGCGGCGAGATCGCGCTGTTCCAGGCGCGCGGTCTTGATCGTGATCGGCTCGCCGCATTCGGAGCACACCTGGCCGGCGCGCGTGAGCTTGCCGCAGGTGGTGTGGCGCAGCTGCAGCGGCGAGCACAGTTCCGACGGCATCCATTCCTCGGCATAACGCATCAGCTCGAGCGCGATCGGCAGCAGCGCCAGGCCTGGCTTGGTCAGGCGGTAGGTGTAGCGGGGCGGGCGTTCCTGGTACATCACCTTGGCGAGGATGCCGGCGGCGATCATGCGACCCAGCCGGTTCGACAGGATATTGGTGGCGGCGCCCGTTTTCTTTTGCAGTTCGTCGAACTTCTGCGGGCCCTGGAACAGCTCGCGCAGCAGCAGCATGATCCATTCGTCGCCGATCAGGTGGGCGGCGCGGCCGATCGGGCAAGCGGATGCGGAACGGGTATCTGAACGGTTGTCTGAATGGGTATCCATAATCTTTATTTTACATACTTGCAAATTGAAAGTCTATCGCTTAACATTTGACTCACTTGCAAAACGAAACCCAGTGGCGTGACACAAAATCGTGACACAAAGTCTTGTCACAAACGTCTGTACAACCTCCCCCACAAAAGGGGGAAAAGTTGTTAAGAAACCGCAACTGGCATGTATAAGAGTTGTCCTCTAGAAATTTTTTCGGAACAATACTGCGATGAAAACAATATCGACCAAAGCGGATGAGACCCTGGCGGAGATTGTCGTGACGGCGCTGGACATCGCCATGGCGGAGGGCATTGCCCAGGTGTCGTTCGGCAAAGTGGCGAAGCGCCTGGGGATGAGCAAGAGCGGTGTGTTCTGCCGCGCCGGTTCGCTCAACAGCCTGCAGCGCGCGGTGCTGGACGAATACGACCGCCGCTTCCTGAGCGACGTCGTGGCGCCGACGCGCGCCGCGCCGCGCGGCCTGCCGGCGCTGGAAGAGCATGTGCGCAAGCTGGCGCTGCGCGCGAGCGGCGCCGCGATGGGGGCGAGCTGCCTGTATATCGCCGGCGCCTTCGACGGCGCCGCGCTGGACGCGGCCCTGCACCAGCGCCTGCAGCAAGGCCTGGCGCGCTGGCGCACCCTGCTGGCCCAGCTGGTGCAGGATGCCGTCGACCTGGGACAGCTGCCGCCGGACACCAATGGCGAGCAGCTGACCTTCGAGATCCACAGCCTGGTCGTCGGCATGGCCCACGACGCGCGTTTCCTGCGCGACGAAAGCATCGGCCAACGCATGGTGCTGGCCTGCCGCCGCCTGCTGGCGTCCTATACGCAAGCACCGGTCACGCTGCAATAAGCGACACCCGTTTCCAACCACAGAAAGAGACCCATCATGCTGAGCTATTTCCTGCTTTTGTCCGCGGCCGCCGGTATCGTCACGATGGTCTATGCGGCCCGTCTTGCCTACGCCATCCCGAACCGTAACGAGGATTTTGGACTCCCGATGCTCGGCTAGGACCGGCACGCCCCCTGCATTATCGTTTTTCCGAATAATCATAACTTCGCAGGACCAAAATGAACGATGTGACTGTGCTTAGCGCGATCGAACACCTGACGCAAGTCGGGACGAGACAACAACTGGCCGAGTGGGCCGACGCCCACCTGATCGACAACAGCGGCGCGAGCAGCGTCCTGATCGGGTTTGGCCGCATGCAGCCGGAATTTTCGATGACGCCGTATTTCGTGTCGTCCTCGTTTCCGGGCGCCCTGATCAAGACCTTCGACATCCAGGACCGCTATCTCACCATGCCGCTGCTGCAGGAATCGCGCGCCGCGCGCTCCCCGGTGATGCAGGACCTGTGCCCCGACGGCGGCGGCGAAGCCCTGTGGCAGGCGATGTTCCGCCAGAAGGGATTCTCGCGGGTGGCGGTGGCGGCCAACACCGAAATGCGCGACGGCTCCACCACTTACCTGTGCATGACCGATCCCAAGGCCGCCGAAGCCCAGGAAGGCGAGGCCCTGCGCCGCAACCTGTCGATCATGACGCCGATCCTGCACAGCGTGCTGTCGCGCCTGGCCTTCGAGGAAAGCCAGAGGGACAAGGACGATCCGGCCGCCGTGCTGACCCCGCGCGAGCGCGAGATCCTCGACTGGATCCGGATGGGCAAGACCAATTCCGAGATTTCCTGCATCCTGGGCGTCGCGGTCTCGACCATCAAGAACCACGTGCAGCGCATCCTCATCAAGCTCCAGGTCAATAACAGGACCCAGGCGATAGCGAAGTGCCTGCACTGAGCGCATGCTTCACTCCACCCGTGCCTGCCAGGCGCGGATCAGGGGCAGGGAATCCACGTCCCAGGGACGGTAGCGCGGATTGAAGTAGTGCAGGAAATCGAGGGCGGTACGCGTGAGCACGCCGCGCCGCCCGAACAGATAAGCGGCAAAACCGAAGTGGGCGCGCGGTTTGAACAGCAGGCCGTCCTTCCAGTACAGGTAAGTCATGCGCAGGGCGATCCCCGGCAGCATGACCGCCGCCAGGAGCAGCGCCATTCCCGCCACCTGGGCCAGGTAGCGCCCGCCGAGGTAGCGGAACACGTCATAGCACACGGCCTTGTGCGCCAGCTCCTCCACGGCGTGCCATTCCCACAGCTTGAACATGGCCGGATCGCAATCCGCGAACCAGGCGTCCGGCTCTTCCAGTCCATATTGCGAGAAGGCGGCGGTCCAGTGCTCGACCGCCACGAACAGCGCCAGGAACAGGCTGCGCGGCAGGCGCCGCGCGAAGAAGGTGAACAGGCCGCGCTCCCAGGCTTCGACCTTGGCCAGGCCGGGATAGTCGCGGTGCAGGCGCTCGACATTGAAGTGCGAGTGGGCCGTGCCGTGGGCCGCTTCCTGGTCGCAGAACTGGCGCACCTCTGCCGCCAGCTTGGGATCGTGAATCTGCGCCACCAGCGGCATCAGGCTGCGGATCGCGCAGAACTCGATGTTGGGCAGGAGGCTCGACATCGTGTTCCAGAAATGGCTGCGCGGCGCCGAACCGCCGTTCCAGGCCGCGGGCTCGCAGTTGGAAAAATCGAAGCGCGGAACAGGGAAGGCCAGTTCCACCGGGGTGCTGCTGTGGCGAATTTCAATTTGGTCTTGCATCACGCCGCCTCCCGTTGCGCGCCGCCGGCGCGGTAGGCGTCCAGGCGCGGGTGGATCACGCGGCGCCACAGGAAGGGCACCAGGGTCAGGAGGAACAGCAGCGGATAGGACAGCGGCAGGCGCGGGCTGTGCGGGGTGCAGCGCAATTCCCCGTAGGGCTTGTTCGGATTGATGTGGTGGTCCGAATGCTTCTGCACCGAGATCAGGACCAGGTTGCTGAACGGGAGGTCGCAATCCCAGGCATGGCGCTCGGACACCGGCTCCATGCGTCCCGCCGCGTCGACCCGGCGTTCCAGGCCGTAGTGGCCGATGTAGTTCATCATCTCCAGCACCAGGATGCCGATCGCCGATTGCAGCAGGAAGAACAGCAGCGCGCCGGGACCGAACAGCAGGGCGATGGCGGCGGCCCAGCCCACGCTCATGCCGTAGCCCAGCAGGTTCTCGAGCACGATCTTGCGCCGGAACAGGGAGGCTTTCGCCACCTTCCCACCCTTCGGTCCCCACCAGCCGAACAGGTTGACCGCCACCGCGCCCGGCAGGAAGGCGTACAGCGACTGCCCGTACTTGGCCGAGGTCGGGTCGCGGTGGGTGGCCACCAGCAGGTGGTGGCTGTGCACGTGGGCCAGCTTGGCGCCGGAATAGACACTGGTCGAGAACAGCATGGTGCCGATCACGCGCTCGAAGCGGCTGCCATGGTGGATCAGCTCATGCGCCGGATTCTGGGCGTACAGGGCCGACAGGATACCGGCGATGAACAGCACCGTGCCCGCTTCCCACCAGGCCAGGTCGTGGGTGCCCACGTACCAGGCGAAGAAGAAGATGTTGCAGACCTGGAGCGGGAGGCTGAGCAGGACGATCAGGGTCTCGCTCACCGGGCGCTCCGGCGACGGGTCGGGTCGCTGGCGGGCCCCGTGGCGCCGGCGCGCCGCCACGTAGTCCGCCAGCGGCACCACGGCGAAGATGAAGGCGATCGCGGCCCAGGCGAAGGCCAGGCCGCCGTGCTCGCGCGACCACAGGAACCAGGTCGCGTACAGCACCAGCGCCGGCAGGAAGAAAACACAGTAGGGCGATAAAATCTTTGGCGACATGGCTCGTGCTTCCGTCCTTACAGGCCGATGCGCTGCATCCTGGTCGCGTGCTCCTGCTGGATCTGCTCCATCAGGATATAGGCCTGGTCCTTCTCGGACACGTCGCGCATCTTGCGGCCCTGGAAGATCTCGATGTCGCCCACTTCGTCCATGTACTGGTCGGTCACCAGCTGGTACAGGTGGATGTAGTGCGCGATCGAGGACTCGAACACGGCCGTCATCAGCTTGTGGAATTCATCGGCCAGCTTGATCATGCGGTTGCGCGAGGCATCGCCCAGGCGGGTGTAGCGGCTGATGATGGCTTCGCCGAAGCGCACGTGGTGGACCTCGTCGGCGAAGGCGCCGCGGATCAGCTGGGTCAGGCTCGGATCGAACACCGACCAGTAGGCCGACTCGTAGCGGTAGATCGGGTAGGCCATGCCTTCCAGGACGATGTTGTGGGCCATCATGGCGGCGGCGAAGTCGCCCTTGTCGACCTGCTCGCAGATCAGGTCGTAGAAGGTGCGCAGCTCCTTGGTGGTCATGTCGTCCATCAGCTGGTCGCGCTGTTCCGGCGAGACGCCGAACTGGGCCAGGCGCTGGCAGAACACTTCGTAGTGGCGCGATTCGTCCACCACCTGGGTCGCCAGGAAGATCTGCGAGGCCTCGTCCGGCGCATGCTGCATCAGCTTGGCGATGCCGGTGTAGGACACGCGCTCGGCGGTCAGGAAGGTGGCGATGTCGAGCTTGTAGATCTGGTTGACCAGGCGGTCCTCGTGCACCGCGCGGTGGGTCAGGCCCACGCCCGGGCTGATGCCGTAGCTGGTGTCCTTCAGGGTGCGCCATGCCGCGCGGCCCAGCCAGTGCTGCACGTCGAAGCGGGACGCATCCCAGTCGTCGGCGTTGAACTTCTGCTGGGGCTCGATGGCGGTGGCCGCTTCTACGGCCAGCGCGGGTGCGGTCATGTCGTTCATTGTGGTTTTCCTTGGGTTTTTACTGCAGAACTGCGCAGGGAGGTTCGGAACAGGTAGGCGCTGAAGGCGCCGATGGCCAGGCATTCGCCCAGCAGGATGAAGCGTGCGTTGGCGGCCTGCGGGTCGGCCATGACGCCGACGGCGGTCACGGCCAGGAAGGCCATGACGGCCCACACCGCGAAGGCCGGCACCGGCTGGCGGATGCCGCGCCCAATCGGCAGCTTGCGCATGCGGGTCCAGGCCAGCAGCACGCAGACGTAGACGGCGGCCAGGTGGAAGCTGAACAGCATGCTGAGCGATTCGGCCAGGGCCGGCAGCGACATCAGGGGCGCCATCAGGAGCACGCCGCAGGACACGAACAGCATGGCGTTGCGCGGCGCCAGGCGTTCGCCGCTCAGGCGGGCGAACCAGGCCGGCAGCTCGCGTTCGCGCGCCAGGCTGTACAGGATGCGGGCCGCGCCCGACAAGCCGACGTTGAAGGAGCTGAGCACCGCCAGCAGGCCGACGATGGTCGCCAGCCACAGCGCTGCCTGGGAATCCAGCGCGCGCGCCAGTTCCAGGTGGGGCAGGGCCAGGCTGCCCAGCGCGCCCGGCGCGAAGCGGCCTTGCAGGGCGGCGCCGAACACGCCGTAGAGCAGGGCGATCAGGGCTACCGCGCTGACCAGGGCCAGCGGCAGGGTGCGGCGGAAGGATTCGTGGCGCGCCACGTACAGGATCGCCCACTCGACGCCGATGAACAGGAACAGGGCGCGCGGCACGGCGTCCATCAATTGCGCAGGCGTGGTGGCCGGTGCGGAAGGTGAGAAAAGCGCGGGGCCGGGCAGGGCCAGCGCGGCCAGGGCGACCATGGTGGCCGCCACCGCGGCCGTCATCGCCACCTGCAGCTGCAGCGAGACCTCGAAGCCGCGCAGGTTCACGAACAGGACGGTGGACAGGAGCACGGCCAGCACGCCCGCCGCAAGCGGCGGCGGCAGCACCTGCGCCAGCATCAGGTGGCACAAATACACTTCCAGGCCGCCAATCAAGAGCACCATGGCCACGTAGAACAGGGTCGCGGCCAGCGAGAAACGGTTGCCGAAAGCGGCCTTGGTGAAGGCGCGGATGCCGATGGCGCCGGGGAAGCGCGAGGACAGTTCGGCGAAGCACAGCACCACCACGCCCATGCACAGGCCGGCGATGCCGAGCGCCGCGAACAGGCTGGGGCCGCCGGCGTAGGGAAAGAGCGAGACCAGCACCGTATTGCAGCTGATCGTGATCGCCATCCCGGCCGCGACCGCGACCAGCATGACGGCTTCGCGCAGGCTGCTCACGTCAAATGCCCCACAGGATCAGGGCGATCGCGTCCAGCTTGACCTGGTCGCTCATCGGGCCGTAGATCTCGATCAGGCCGTCGTTGTTGGCGCGGATGCCGTTGATGCGGCCCTCGAACACGGCGCGGATGGTGGCGGCCTCGCCGACGATGCGCATCGAACAGTCGTCGTTGGCGGCCGCGTCGCCGCGTTCGATGTCGCCGATGATGCCTTCCTTGACGCGCAGGCGCCAGGAGGTGGCGGTATCGCCCTCGATCAGGGCGACGTCGGTGTTCCAGCCTTTGACGATGCGCTGGATCTGGGCATTGCCGTTGACCTGGTTCTTGAAGTTGTCGAGTACGTCGAGCATCGTGGTTCCTGTCATTGGGTGGCTTGGCGGCGTTCCAGCTGCCAGATCGCCGATTCGTCTTCGTTCCAGTCGCTGGCGCCGCTGTAGTGGCGGCGCGCATGCAGCAGGCGTTCGTCGTGGGCGTCCAGGCCGGCCGTGGGCGGGTTCTTGCTGCGCGGAGCGTCGTGCACCCGGCCGCCGGTGCGGCACAGCACGTCGAACAGCACGGCCGGCGGGGTGATCGTGAACCAGCGCTGCTCGTTCCAGTGGTGGTGCCCCATGTGCTGGCGCCGGATGTAGCGCATCACCGGGCCCGGCTCGTAGGGCGAGTGCACGATCAGGTGCCACCATTCGAACATCAGGTAGCCCAGCATCAGGCCGGTGGACAGCGCCGCGGTCTGCCAGATATCAACCGTGAGCGCATAGAACAGGACCACGTTCAGCACCAGCGCCGGCAGGGTGTACCAGGTCGGGGTGAACAGCAGGTCCAGGCGGCGCGGCTTGTCGTGGTGGCCCAGGTGCAGGCGGTACAGCAGGCGGTACAGGAAGCGGTTTCGCGGGATCTTCCCGTGGAACACCCAGACGTGGCTGAAGTATTCCTCGGGCAGGTAGACCGCCCAGCCGATGGCCCCGTACAGCAGCGCTTCCCCTGCCTCCAGGTGCAGGAAGGAGGCGATGCCGCAAGCGAGCGCCAGCACGCCGTAGAACAGCACGCTGTGGTCGGAGAAGTAGGCGCGCCGCAGCGCGCCCAGGTAGATGGCTTGTGCGCTCATGGGTTGAGGTTTGCAATACTCTTTTCGGCGAAGCCGGCCGCCTGCAGGTCCAGTTCACCTTCCACCGTGGCGATGCAGTCCGAGAAGCCGTGCGACAGCGCCAGCTTGTAGATGCGCAGCGACTGGTCGTAGGGAATACGGTTGCCCAGGCTGTAGGACTGCTTGGCCCCGCTCATCGACAGCGCCACCGTCTCGGACAGGCAGGCCAGGTTCAGGGCCGGATCGAAGCCGAGGATGTTGGCGCGGCCGAACTTGTAGGGCTCGACGAAGCGCACCACGCCGCCTTCGAACACCAGCACGTCGGGACGCTCCTCGCGCACATTCGCCTTGAGGTCGGGCGGGCGCGCGGCGTCGCACACCACCGCCGCATCGCGCAGCCAGGCCGGCTCGATGAAGCTGCGGCCGACGCTGGTGGCGGACAGCACGCCGTGGGCGTTGCGGATCACCTGCTCGATGTCGACCGAGACCTCGATCGGCGCCGGAGAAGGGAGATTGTCTTCGACAATGCGGCGCACCGCGCGGTAGTCGGGCGTGCCGTCGCGCAGGACGATCTGGTTGACCCGCGCCACCACGGTCAAGGGTTCCTCGAGGTGGGTGCGCAGGTACTGGGCCAGGCCGATGCCGGAGCCGCGCTGCATCTGCATCAGCGCCTGGGCGTAGATCTCGCCGGCGATTTCGCCGAGCTGGTCGATCGCCTGGGCGTTGGCCGAGTTGCCGACCAGGATCAGGGACGCGTAATAGGTCGACAGGTGGATCGCCGCCAGGCGGCCCACCGAGCCGGACGCCCCGATCACCGCCACGCGGGAATCGAAGCGGCTCTGGCCGGTCGCCACCAGGGCCTTGTGCAGGCTCTCGGCGCTGGCGATGGCGGTGAAGCTGTTGCCGGTGGTGATGGGGATGCCGGCGTCGGCGATATCCATGCCGCCGCGCGAGATGATCGAAGTGAAGGCGCCCAGGCCGACGATGTCGGCGCCGACCGACTTGGCCGCCTCGACGTACTGTTCCAGCAGGCGCATGCGCTGAGCCTTCGGCAGGCGCATCATGCGTTCCGGCGGCAGCGGGCAGGCGATCAGCCAGCCTTCGACATAGCCGCCCAGCTTCGATTCGATGCGCGGCGCATGGAACACGGGCGCCGGCTCGTAGCGGCGTGCGAACCAGCTCGCCATCCACTCCTCGAATTCCTTCTTGTGCGGCTCGTCCAGGTCGATGATCGAGCGCGGCATGATGTTCAGCAGGTCTTCGCTCGAGGTCGGGTGGATCAGGAAGGCGAAGCTGCCCAGGCGCTCCGGCATCTTGCCCGCTTCCTGGCCACCGTTCGGCACCAGGGCGATGTCGGCCGAGGCCTTGCCGGAATAGCTCAGTTCCTCCGGCTGGCGGCCCACCAGGTAGGACAGCAGGCTGGAGAACTGCTTGCAGCGGATCAGGTGGGCGCACTCGTCCAGCGCCGCCAGCAGGCGGTCGATGTGCTCGCGCTCGATGATCAGGGGCGGCTCGATGCGCAGCAGGTCGGGGCGGTTGAACAGCGGCGCCACCACGATCCTGGACACGTTCACCAGGTAGCCGCAGATCAGCGGCACGATATAGCCCTGCACGCTGGCGTGGGCCAGGAAGTAGCTCTCATGGCCGTTGAAGGGCTTGATGCGCAGGCTGTGCATCAGGCCCTTGCCCTGGTGCTGGCTGAACACGTCCGGGTATTTTTCGACCAGCGCTTCCAGGCCCGCGTCGAGGTGGGTGGCCATGCTGTCCACGTGGCGCAGCAGGGCGCCGTCGTTTTCCTGCAGCTGCTCCAGGGTGGACAGGGCCACGCGGCAGGCCACCTGGTTGTTCGAGAAGGTCGAGCTGTGGTAGTAGCCGAAGGCCTCGCTCCACGCCGTTTTCGTGCAGAGAACGGCGCCGATCGGCACCAGGCCGCCGCTCAGGGCCTTCGACAGGCACACGATGTCGGGGCGCACGCCGGGCACGCGCTTGATCGAGAAATACTCGCCCAGGCGGCCCAGCCCGGTCTGGATCTCGTCCACGATCAGCAGCGCGCCATGCTGCCTGCACAGGGCGGCCACGCGCTGGATGTAGGCGTCGGACAGCGGCTGCATGCCGCCTTCGCCCAGCACGGTTTCGAGGATGAAGGCGGCGATCTCGTGTTCCGCGAAGGCGGCGTGGAGGGCGTCGAGGTCTTCCGGCTCGACCTTGATGCTCTGGGCGGTGCTGACCAGGAAGGGTTCGCTGTAGACCGGGTTGCCGGTCACGGCCAGCGCGCCGGCGGTCTTGCCGTGGAAGCCCAGGTGCAGGCTGACGACCTTTTCGCGCCCTGTGCTTGATCTCGCCATCTTGAGCGCCGCTTCCACCGCCTCGGCGCCGCTGTTGGTGAACACGGCGTGGGCGAACTTGAATTCCGGCTCGAGTTCGATCAGCTCGCGCGCCAGCTGCTTGGCGGCGCGGGTGTAGAAGGGCTGCACCATGGACGGCTCGCCGCGCCCGGAACACAGGGCGTCCCATGAGGCGGAAGGATTGTGGCCGAAGGGCACGGCGCCGTATTGCGCCAGGAAGTCGAGATACTGGTTGCCGTCCTCGTCGAACAGGTACACGCCGTCGCCGCGGACCATGGTCTTGTCGAACTGGATATGCCTGAGCAGGAAGTCCCGGTCCGGATTCAGGTGACTGGTTTCGCTTGGTTTCATGGGTTGAACTGCTTTCCGAGATAGGTAAGGACGATGGCGACCGTGCCGGCGCCGGCGCTGAAGAACATCGAGACGCGGTAGGCGAAGAAGATGGCCGCCTTTTCCGAATCGAGCGCGAAGAAGGCGCGCGGCCACAGCACCAGGCTGCCGTACAGGTGGCAGGCCAGCATCAGGGCCAGGCAGCCGGTCTTGGCCAGGGCCAGCGGCGAGGTGGGCGCGACAGGGCCCAGCAGCGACAGGGCGATGCCGGAACCGAAGGTCAGGAAGATCAGCAGGTAGAGCAGGGGCGCGGCGCGCGTGCCCTGGGCCTGCATCAGCTCTCCATAACGCACCGCGCCTTGCGCCTTGTACATCGGGAACAACAGGGTCAGATTGAAGTACATCGCCCCGATCCACGACAGCATCGCGATGACGTGGACCAGGACCAGCAAGTCGTAAGCTGTGATCATCTCAACCCCGTCAGACCGCGCAGACGTAGCTCATCGGCTCGATCCGGATGTCGTCCTTGTGGTGCGAGCACAGGCAATCCTCATGCTTGTCGACGCCGAGCAGCGAGAACTCGTTGTTCAAGGCGTCGATGCGCAGCATCTTGCCGGCCAGGTTCTCGCCGATCCCGAGCAGCAGCTTGATGGTTTCGACGGCCTGGAGCAGGCCGACCACGCCCGGCAGCACGCCCAGCACGCCGGCTTCGGCGCAGGACGGCGCCATCTCGGGCGGCGGCAGTTCCGGATACAGGCAGCGGTAGCAGGGCTGGTCCTCGCCAGCCGCGAAGGTGGTCACATAGCCCTCGAAGCGGTAGATCGCGCCATGCACGTTGGGGATGCCCAGCTTGACGCAGGCGTCGTTGACGATGTAGCGGGTCTTGAAGTTGTCCGAGCCGTCGACCACCAGGTCGTAGCCGGCCAGCAGCTCGAGTGCATTGGTCTCGTCCAGCAGCACCGGGTTCTTGATCACCTTGACCTGGGAATTCAGGCGCCGGATGCTGCTTTCCGCCGAGTCGACCTTCAGCTTGCCCAGCTGGTCTTCGCCGTGGATCACCTGGCGCTGCAGGTTGCTGCTCTCGACCACGTCCGGATCGACGATGCCGATGGTGCCGATGCCGGCCGCCGCCAGGTACAGGGCGGTGGGCGAGCCCAGCCCGCCGGCGCCCAGCAGCAGCACGCGGCTGTTCATCAGTCGCAGCTGGCCTTCTTCGCCCACTTCGGGAATCAACAGGTGGCGCGAATAGCGTTCGCGCGCCTGCGGGCTCAGTTGCTGCGGCACGCGCACCGGCAGGCCGGCTTCCTTCCAGCCCTTGTAGCCGCCGCGTACGCTGTAGACCTTGGTGTAGCCCAGGTTCTGCAGGCTCTCGGCCGCGAACAGCGAACGCAGGCCGCCGGCGCACAGCACGGCGACCGGTTGCTCCAGGTCCTGGGCCAGGTGGTGCACGTTCAGCTCCAGCTGGCCGCGCGCCAGATGCAGGGCCTGCTCGGGCATGCCGCCCTTGATCTCCTCGCCGTCGCGCACGTCGAGCAGCAGGGCGCCTTCGCTGGTCACCATGCGCAGCGCCTGTTCGGGCGAGATTTCGGTCATGGCCTGGCGCAGGTAAGCGGCGCGTTGTTCGTAGCTCATGCTCAGCCTCCCGCGAAGGCGGTCACGATGTCGAGCTTGCCGCCCTGGACCAGGGAGGTCTGCAGGCCGCCGGTCTTGGCGATGTGCCTGCCGTCGACATAGACGTTGATGTACTTCTTGGGCGCGCTGCGGTCGGCTTCCAGCAGGCGCTGCGACATCGAAGGCTCGATCTCGTCCAGCTTGAGCAGGGCGTCGAGCACGGTGTCGGCTTGGCATTGGATCGAAGTGGCCCCCTTGGCGAATTTGCGCAGCGGGATCGGCAGGTGTACGTAGACAGTGCTCACATGGACTCCATTCGTTTTGAAGTGGCGAGGCCCGGGGGAGGGCCGGCGTTTTACTTTTTCTAGGAATGGATTATTTCCAAGTCAGCAAGCCTTGGATATAAGCCGGTCAGCCAGTGCCATGCACCCAGTCTGAGAGGACTAGTCCCCTCAGACTATTTCGCCGTTTCCCTGTCGCAGCTAGTCTTCTGGCTGGTCCGGACCGCCGGAAAACGCGGTCTGGAGACGTCAAGAACGGGAGAATCGATGCTAGGTTTGTTTCGTAAGAAGCCCAGGGAAGTCGCCAGGTTCGCGGTGAAGTTTCAACCTGGTAACACTGTGCTGGAGCTCAAGCAAGGCGACAACCTGCTCGAAGCCGCCTTGCAGCAGGGCGTCGCGGCGCCCTACAACTGCCGCGTCGGCGCCTGCAAGACCTGCCAGATCCGGGTCGTCGAGGGGCAGCCGAAATCCCTGATCGAGCGCGAATATGTGTTCTCGCAAGAGGAAATCGCCGCCGGCGCCTACCTGGCCTGCCAGACCTCGGTGCAGTCCGACATGGTGGTGGCCTGGCATGCCGGCGCGGTCGAGGAGACCGCCACCATGAACGCCCGCCTGGTCGAAGTGCGGCGCCTGACGGCGCGCATCCACCGGGTGCAGCTGCGCCTGGACGGGCCGCTGTCCTGGCGCGCCGGCCAGTTCGCGCGCCTGGTGCCGGCCGGGATGCCGGTCGACCCGCGCTGCTACTCGATGGTCGCCTCGGGCGAGAACGAGCACCTGATTTCCTTCGACATCACCCATTACCCCGACGGCGCGGTCTCGTCCTGGATGACCGACGCGGCCAACCTCGGCAAGGAGGTGCTGGTCGAGGCGCCGTTCGGCGAATTCGGGATCGCCCCCGGCGCCGGCAAGGAAGTACCGGCGCCGCTGCTGTGCATCGCCGGCGGCAGCGGCCTGGGCGCGATCGGCGGCATCATCGCCGGCCATGCGCGCAGCATCGATCGTTCGATGCAGGCGGCCCCGGTGCTGCTGGTGGTCGGCGCGCGCGACCGCGGCGAGATGTACGGCCTGGACGAGCTGCGCCGGGTGGCCGACAGCGCCAAGGTGCCGCTCCAGATCGACGTCGTGCTCGACCGCGAGCCGGGCGACAGCGGCTGGCAGGGGCGGCGCGGCTACGTGGCCGAGCATCTGCCGCAGATCCTGCGCCAGGCGGCCAAGTGCGATCCGCGCTTTTCGCAGCCGGACGAGGCCTGGCGCGTGCTGCTGTGCGGCCCGACGCCGCTGGTGGATACCGCGATCGACGCCCTCAAGGGGGTCGGGATGCGCGCCGGCCAGATGGCCTTCGACAAATACGAACAGCAGCGCGCCGCCTGAACGGCGCGCCAAGGACCATGTATAAATACTTCAAGCATTCCTACCTCACCTGCTGGATCGTCCCGGCGGCGGCGCTGACGGTGTTCCTGGCGCCGCAGTGGGCCTTCTTCATCCCGGTGGTGATCACCCTGCTCAACGCCGTGGGCGACATCATGACCCCGCCCGACCGCAGCGTGCCGGAGTACTCGCAGCACTGGATCCTCGACGCGATGGTCTACCTGTACGTGCCCTTCGTGTCGCTGTACATGTTCAGCGTGATGTGGATCGCCGCGCCGGGCGACCTGCTGGGACTGTCGGCCTGGGTTGGCAACACCTTCGGCCAGCACTTCCCCGTGGATCTGCTGGCGATCAAGGAGGCGGCCGGCCTGCGCGGCCTGCTGGCCAGCACCTTCGCGGTCGGCTACGTGCTGTCCTCGAACCACCTGTACGCCCACGAACTGGTGCACCGCACCACCGACAAGGTGGCGATGTTCACCGGCCGCTGGCTGCTGGCGATGGTCGGCGACGCCCAGTTCTCGATCTCGCACGTCTACGCCCACCACCGCAACGTCGGCACCGTGTTCGACGCCGCCACGGCGCGCCGCGGCGAGTCGGTCTACCGCTTCTTCCTGCGCTCCTCGATCGGCCAGTACGGCGAATCCTGGGGCATCGAAGGCCAGCGCCTGCGCAACCGCGGCAAGGACCTGGTCTCGGTCCACAACCGCGTGCTCACCGGCCTGGCCATGACGGCCGTCCTGTACGGACTGTGGTACCTGGCCGCCGGCCTCACCGGCGTGGCGGCCTACACCTTCATCATCGTACTGGCCAAGTTCCTGTTCGAGACCGTCAATTACATCGAGCATTACGGCGTGGTGCGCGTCCCCGGCACCCGGGTCGAACCGCGTCACAGCTGGGACTGCGATACCCGCATGTCCTCCAACGCCTTGCTCAACCTGTCGCGCCACGCCGACCACCACGCCAACGCGCACAAGAAGTACTGGGAGCTGGAGGCGGTCGACACGCCCCTGCAGCTCACTTACGGCTACATCAGCACGATCGTCGTCGCCCTGGTGCCCTTCTGGTGGCATCGTTTCGCGGCGCCGCAGCTGGCCCGCTGGGACAGCTTTTCCGCCACCCCGGAGGAAAAACTGCTGGCGGAAGAAGCCAGCCGGGCCAGCGCCCACCCCGTGTTCATGAGCGCAACCACGAAAGGAAACAGCCAATGTTCGCAAAATATATAGAGAAGGTCGTCCGCTGGCGCTTCCTGGTCATCCTGCTGACCGTGCTCGCCACGGTCTTCATGGTGTCCCAGATGCGCCACCTGAAAGTCATCGTCGATCCCAACCAGATGCTGCCGCAAAAGCATCCCTACGTGATCGGCACCAACTTCGCCGAGAAGGTGTTCGGTTCCAACTACGTGCTGGTGGTGGGCGTCTCGCCCAAGCATGGCGACATCTACCAGCCGGCCGTGCTGGAGCGCGTGCGCGCCATCTCGGAAGGCCTGGCGCGCCTGCCCAACGTCAAGCCCGAGACCCTGATGAGCGTCGCGGCCAAGCGCGCCAAGGGCATCACCGGCGCCGAGGAAGGCCTCGAGGTCAAGCCGATGCTGCACGGCGCGCCGATCAATGCCGAATCCATCGCCAGGCTCAAGAGCGCCATCGAGCGCAACCCGCTGTACACCGGCGTGGTGGTCTCGGAAAAGCGCGACATGGCGGCCATTTCCATCGCGGTGGAAAAGGGCCCGAAGGGCTTCACTCCGACCCTGGAAGCGGCCTACAAGCTGACCGCGGCGAATACCGATGAACACGTCCAGGTGTCGGTCAGCGGCACCCCGATGTTCGTCTACTACGTCGAAAAATACACCGCGCGCATGGCGCTGCTGTTCCCGATCGCCTTCCTGATCGTCGGCCTGCTGCACCTGGAAGCCTTCCGCACCTGGCAGGGCTTCTTCCTGCCGCTGGTCACGGCCCTGCTGTCGGTGCTGTGGGCGCTGGGCCTGATGGGCATCTCCAAGGTGCCGATGGACGCCTTCAACGCGGTGACGCCGATCCTGATCCTGGCCGTGGTGGCCGGACACGCGGTGCAGCTGCTGAAACGGTATTACGAGGAATTCGAGATCGCCATCAAGCGCGGCCTGGCCCCGGCCCTGGCCAACCGCGAAGCCGTGATCCGCTCGATGAGCAAGGTCGGCCCGGTGATGCTGGCCGCCGGCTTCGTCGCCGTGGTCGGCTTCCTGTCCCTGATGTCCTTCGAGATCACCACGATCCGCAACTTCGGCATCTTCACCGGCCTGGGCATCCTGTCGGGCCTGGTCATCGAGATGACCTTCATCCCGGCCGTGCGTTCGTGGCTGAAGGCGCCGAAGCTGCGCGCCAAGAAGCAGCGCTTCGACGTCCTGACCCCGATCGTGAACCTGGTCAAGCGCGGCGCCGGCCCCCGTGCGGTCGCCAAGACCTGGATCGCCTTCGCCCTGATCGTCGCCGTGTCGAGCTTCGGCATCACCCGCCTCAAGGTGGAAAACTCGAACAAGAGCTTCTTCTCGGCCAGCCTGCCGTTCCAGCAGGACGACCAGTTGATCAACGAGCGCATGGCCGGCACCAACACGCTGTACGTGATCTTCGAGGGCAGCGAGCATGACGTGATCAAGGATCCGAAGGTCCTGCGCCTGATCGAAGACACCCAGCGCTTCCTGGAAACCCAGCCGGGCATCGGCAAGACCATCTCGGTGGTCGACCTGGTCAAGCGCATGAACCAGGCCATGAACGCCGACGCGCCCGACCAGCTGGCGATCCCGAACAGCCGCGACCTGGTCTCGCAGTTCCTGCTGCTGTACTCGATGTCGGGCGAACCGGCGGACTTTGACCGCTACGTGGACTACAACTACCAGAACGCCAACATCACCGCCTTCGTCAAGTACGACAACAGCGGCGAGATCCAGAAGGTGATCGCCAATACCAAGGCCTTCCTGAAGGACCACGGCGACCCGCGCATCCAGATCCACTTCGGCGGCAGCGTGCCGCAGTCGACCGCGCTGTCGGAATCGCTGGTGGACGGCAAGCTGCAGAACGTGCTGCAGATCGGCCTGGTGATCTTCGCGGTTTCGGCCCTGGTGTTCCGCTCGCTCATCGGCGCGCTGCTGGTGGTGACCCCGCTGGCCGTGACCGCCGTGGTCAACTTCGGCGTGATGGGCCTGGCCGGCATCCCGCTGAACACCCCGAACGCGATCACCGCCCCGATGGCGATCGGCATCGGCGCCGACTACGCGATCTACCTGCTGTACCGTATCCGCGAAGAGCTGGGCCACCACGCCACCCTGGAAGCGGCCATCGACAGCGCGCTGGAATCGGCCGGCCGCGCCATCCTGTACGTGGGCACGGCGATTGCCGGCGGCTACTCGGTGCTGATGCTGTCCAAGGGCTTCAACATCCACATCTGGTCGGGCATCCTGATCGTGCTGTCGATGGTGGCCTCGGTGGTCACGACCCTGCTGCTGCTGCCGTCGATGGTCCATGTGCTCAAGCCGGGCTTCCTGCGCAAGCAGACCGCCAAACACGCCCCGATGGCTGTCCCGGCGGGCAAGGCCGGCACCGCGCTGATGCTGGCTGCCAGCGTCGGCCTGGGCGCCAGCATGCTGCCGCAGGATGCCCAGGCGTCCGCCATGCAAGCGAACGAGATCATGGAAAAGAACTTCGTGGCCAACCGTTTCGACGACTCGACCTCGAATGCGACCTTCCAGCTGATTAACAAGAACGGCGACCGCCGCGTGCGCGAAACCTTCGGCGCCACCAAGATGCAGGACAACGCCCTGGACACCAAGCGCGTGACCCGCTTCCTGTCGCCCTCGGACATCAAGAACACGGTGACCCTGCTGGTCGAGAAGAGCGGCGGCGACGACGACATGTGGATCTACCTGCCGGCGATGAAGAAGACCCGCCGCCTGACCTCGTCCAACAAGAACGAGAGCTTCGTGGGCACCGACCTGTCCTACGGCGACGTGATCGGCCACAAGGTGGGCGACTGGAGCCACAAGATCGTGAAAACCGAGACCGTCGACGGCAAGCAGTGCACCGTGGTCGAGTCGCTGCCGAAGGATGCCAAGGTGGCCGCGCAGTCGGGCTACTCGCGCCGCCTGAGCTGGGTCGACAACCAGTCCTGGCTGGCAGTCAAGACCGAGTTCTACGACGAGGCCAGGCAGCTGCTCAAGGTCTCGACGCTGGCGAACATCGTCAACGTCGACGCTGCGCGCCAGCGCTGGCAGCCGATGCACATGGAAGTGCAGAACGTGCAGACGGGCCACAAGACCGTGATCGACTGGAAGGACTTCAAGGCCAACCAGGGTGTCAAGACCGAGTATTTCACGCCACGCTATCTTGAAAAAGAACTGTAATCAGCTCCGGGCCGCCCTCGCGGCCCTTTTCAGCTTGCCGGCCCTGGCGGCCGCGCAGGATGTGCAATTCAACGCCGCCCTGACGGTGGGCGCCTGGAGCGGCAACCGCGTGCTGGACGAGCGCAGCGGCGTGCTGGCGCGTGCCTTCGCAGCCAGCGCCAGCGCCGACCTGTCCGACAGCATCCGCCTGAAGGTCGACGGCACCGTCTACCAGTTCCCCCAGCAGCGCGGGGACGCTACCCGGACGGCGCTGCGCGAAGCCTACCTGCAGTGGGACGGGGAGGAAACCTCGGTGCGCCTGGGACCGCAGATCGTGGCCTGGGGCCGGGCCGACCGCGTCAACCCGACCGACAACGTGACGGCGCGCGACTACAGCTCGCCGCTGACGGTCGACGAGACCCAGCGCATCGGCGCCCCGGCGCTGAGCGTGACCCGCGAGCTGGGCGAGGCAGGGCGCCTGAGCGTGCTGGCCAAGCGCTTCCGGCCCAGCAAGGGACCGAGCGACAACAACGAACTGGCCCTGCCGGCACGTCCGCACGGCGACGAGACCGAATATGCGCTCAAGTTCGATCACACCGGCGAGTCCCTGGACTGGTCGGTTTCCTGGTTCGACGGCCTGGAAAAACTGCGTTCGCTGCAGCTGATCCGTGGCGCCGACGGCCGCATCCTGGGCGCGAGCCGCGGCTATGCGCCATTGCGCGCCTTCGGCGTGGACGGCGCCACCACGGTGGGCGCCTGGGGGCTGCGCGGCGAGCTGGCGCGCCTGCGCTACCGCGACACCCGCTACGGGCTGACGGACGGCCGCCTGTCGCACTGGTACGGCATCGTCGGCGTCGAGACCAACCTGCCCGGCGCGGCCACGGCAAGCGTCCAGTATTTCTTCCGCCGTTTCGGCGAGGCGCCGGGGCTGGGCAATGTCACGCCGGCGGAAGAGGCGCTGCGGCGCCGCCTGCGCATCGCCAACAACCAGTTCCACAAGGTTCAGGACGGCTTCACGCTGCGCTACGGACAGCGTCTGTGGAACGACCGTGTCGACTACGAGCTGGTCGGCATGGTGAACCTGCGTGAGCACGACTACGCCATCCGCCCACGGGTGAGCCTGCGCTATTCCGACCACATCAAGTTCTCGGCGGGAGCGGACGTGTTCAAGGGGAAGGAAGAGAGTTTCTTCGGCAGCATCAAGAAAAACACCGTGGCGTTCGCGGAAGTCGTTTTCATCTACTAAGGACAATCCATGCAAGTTCCAGCCAATATCCTGTCGCTCAAGAAGCGTGTCGTGGCCGAGATCGGCGACGACCTGGCCCGCCACGCCCCGGAAGACTCCTGCCTGCTGCTGGACAGCACCGGGCCGAGCTTCACCCGCCAGTACATCGTGCTCAATGCCATCGGCATGGAGCGCCTGGCGCGCTTCGGCGAGATCCACGCCTTCTCGGGCTCGGTGTATGCGCTGTTCGGCTTCATGGCCTTCGCCACCGGGCGCAACAAGGTGAGCATCGAATCCCTGTGCCACGAGGAAGCCGAAACGGTGTTCCGCAACCAGCACCACGTGGGCCGCTTCTCGGGCCTGCGCTCGATCGGCAAGCTGATGACCGGGCGGCCGGCATTCGGCACGGTCGATCCGCTGATCGCCTCGCTGGAATACATGTTCGGCGACTTCGTCGACCAGCCTTTCTCCAGCTTCGGCAGCAATATCCACGTCTACCTGGCCGCGTCCAAGCACGCGCCGCTGCTGGTGCTGTCGAATAACGGGCGCTGCTCGCCCGAGCTGGAAGCCCTGCGCGCGCTGCCGGTCAAGCAGATCATCGCGATGGCCGCCAATGTGCCCATCGTCTACGGCGGCACCCGCGCCGGCACGCCTTACTTCGACCCGGTCTACACCAACCACTACGTGCCGACCCTGAAGCGCATCACCGCCACCGAACGCCACACCCTGATCTCGACGCCCTGGCGTTCGGGCGAGAAGGACAACCGCCGCTACCTGAACTGCTACCCGAGCGGCAATGCGCGCTGGCTGATGCTGAAGGATTTCGCGCGCCTGGTCAGCGGCCAGCGCAACGTGTCCTGGAGCCGCGACATCTATACCGCCTTCAAGGTTGCGGCCTGAAGGGCCTTATGTAATTCCATGCGGCAATATTCAGGCGCCTGCCGCCATGCCGCATGGGTTTCGCTTGCGTTCAGCTGGTTTGATCGGCATCCTTGTGTCTGACCGCGCGGCGGCAAACGCCGCCGGGCATCACGATGAAAGCTGATGAGACATGACGAGCGAGGCGCCGCTTTACCGGAATCACGTACTGCTGTTGTCGCAGAACTTTACGATCAAGGATAACCAGGACGAACTGCAACTGCACGCCCACAAATACGATTTCGACTTCCGGTTTTTTTGCGAAGTCAAAGATTTCGTCAATGCCGTGGAAGCCGACACCGGCAACAGCCTGTTCGTGATCGACCTCGATGCGCTGCACAACATGCAGTCGGACATGGAGGAAAAGCGCAAGACCCTGCTGCTGGGCGAACTGCTGCAGCGCCTGCCCGCCAACCAGTCCTACGTCTACCTGCAAAGCGCGCGCCAGGGCAGCCGCTTCCTTCTCCAGCAGCGCCTGGTCGACAGCAACTGCCTGGCCTATGCGGAAAAGCCGATTCCGAACGATGTGCTGGTCGATAAGCTGTTCAACCTCTTCATCCAGAAAAAGCGCGGCGACCTGATCCGCCTGATGGTGCTGGGCGATATCCCCGGCCTGGACGAGGGCGCGCTGCTGCGCCGGCGCCTGGAGCTGCTGCGCCATGCGGACGCCCAGACCCTGCACCTGCGGGTGAAGGACGTCCAGCCGGAGCTGGTCCTGATCACCGAGGCCGAGTTCGAGCGCAACGAAGCCATCGTCCGCATCCTCAAGAAGAATGTCGAAGCCGACCCGGTGCGCGAGATCGTGCTGCTGCAGCAGCGCCTGGATGCGAACCTGACCCGGCGCGCCCTGGCCGGCGGCTTCGACGCCATCATGCAGGCGACCGAGCCGGTGCTGCTGGCTGGGCAGCTGATCAACCGCGCGGACAAGATCCGCGTCAACAAGGACCTGATCGGCAAGGACCGCGCCACCGGGCTGCTGAACAAGGTCGGCCTGCAGAAGAAGGCCCAGGAACTGGTGCGCCAGGCGGCGCGCGAGGAAGTGCCGCTGAGCCTGGGCGTGGTCGACATCGACAAGTTCAAGACCATCAACGACACCTGGGGCCACCATTTCGGCGACATCGTGATCAAGCGCCTGTCGCTGGCGCTGGCCCAGCACGTGGAAGAGGGCGACCTGCTGAGCCGCTTCGGCGGCGAGGAGTTCGTGGTGGTGTTCTGGAACACCACCCTGGAGGAGGGGCAGCGCCGCCTGGACGCCATGCGGCGCTCGTTCTGCGCCACGGCCTTCGAGGTCGCGCCCGGCGACGTGCGCCATTTCTCGTTCAGCGGCGGCATGGCCGCCTTCCCCGAGTACAAGAGCGAGAACGAGCTGTTCCTGCGCGCCGACGCGATGCTCTACGAAGCCAAGGAGAACGGGCGCAACCAGGTTTGTATCCATCCGCTCTAAGCTGGCAACGTGCTTTTTCCAGGAGCCAGCCATGTCACGATCCAGGCATTCCCCGCAGCGCTCTGCGCCACTTGACGCCAAGCCCGCGTCGCAGGTGCGCAGGCAATTCGCCCCGCTCGCGGAGAAATTGCAGGCGGCGCGCAGCGTAACGGCGACCTGGGACAGCGCGCACGAGGAAGCCGAGCGCCTGGCGAAGGCCGGACTCGTCCCCCTGAGCGCAAGCGTTGACGAGCGCATGAAGCAGCTGCTGCTGGTGCTGGACCGCGAACATGGATCGGAGGCGTTCGACGAGGACGAGCGCGACACGCTGTCCCGCTTCATCTTCGACCGGGCGCTCGCGCTGCTGGATGAAGCGCACGATCCCGAGCTTGAAGCATTGTGCGACCGTCACGCCGGCGAACAGCCGTTTGACGACGACGACGATGCCGATGAGGACGATGGCGCCGACGGGGGATTGCGGGCGGCGCTGAGCGAGATGCTGGGCGAGGAGATCGGCGAAGACATCGACCTGAATACGCCGGAGGGACGGGAAACGATCCTGGAGCTGCTGGAAGAGGACGAGCAAATGGAGAGGGCGCGCGCGGAGCGGCGCCTGGCTGCCATGGAGCGGGCCGACGCCGCCTGGGCCGCGGACAGCGAGCGGATCAAGGAAATCGTATCTACGCTCTTCGCTCGCCTCGGTCCGGCGCTGGAAGCCGCCCCGGCGCAGGATCTGCTGTCGCGCTCCCGCGCCGCCCACGAAGCCGGGGACCTGGCCGGCCTCCTGGCGGTGCAGTTCGAGGCCGAGCAGCTCGGCCTGGCGGAGCGCATCAACGAAAAGCAGCTGGCCGAGTGCGTGAAGCTACTGGAAGAAGAACTCAGGTTCCTGGAACGCGAAAGCGCCGCCATGGAAGGCGAGGCAGCGCGTCTCCTTTCCCTGAGCGGCACTCCCGTCCGGCATCCGCCCCCCGGGATGCTGCTGATCGAGCTGAGGGCGGATATCGAGGAGCTGAAGGAACAGGACGCCGAACTGCAGCGCGACCTGGCCATCGTGCAGGATCCGGCCGGACTGAAAGCCTGGATCCGGGCGCTCGACGATGTCGGCGACGATCCGGACTGAGGGCCGGATCAGTTGTCTTCCTTGCGCGGAACCAGGTTCTTCAAGCCGCCCGTGCCGTCAAGGCCCGGACAGGAAGCTTGCGCTGAACGGCCGGCGCCGCCGCATGACCGCCTTCCAGCTGGAACACGCTCGCCACTTCCGCAAGGTGGCGCGCCTGCTCCGACATCGCCTGCGAGGCCGCCGCCGCTTCTTCCACCAGGGCCGCGTTCTGCTGGGTGCCCTGGTCCATGCCGGTGATGGCGAGGTTGATCTGGTCGATGCCGGCGCTCTGCTCGCGGCTGGCGGCCAGGATCTCGCTCATGATGGCGGTAACGCGCTTGACGCTATCGACCACCTCGTTCATGG
>CBIHLT010000052.1:0-24092 GCA_966210615.1 uncultured Massilia sp. | reverse complement strand
GGCTGCCGATCAGGTTCGAGCGCATCACGCTCATCTGGCTGGCGATCGGGTTCTGAAGGCGGATCGGCTCCGCATTGGCGGCGAAGTCCTGCTCCCACTGGGATTCCACGAAGCTCATGTTGACCACTTCCTGGTAGCCCAGGTCGGCCAGCTCATGGCGGATCGCGAACAGCGAGCGGGTGTTTTCCGGCTCGATCAGCATCGCGCTCGGCGCCACCGGCGGCAGGGCCGGGATGTTTTCGAAACCGTAGACGCGCGCGACTTCCTCGATCAGGTCTTCCTCGATCTCGATGTCGAAGCGGTAGCTCGGCGCGGTCACGCTGAAGACGCCCGGTCCGTCGCCACGGGCCTCATGGGTGAAGGGCAGCTGCAGGCGGGTGAAGATATCGGCCACCACGTCGTCGGTGAGCGGCACGCCGATGACCTTGGCGGCGCGTGCGGTGCGCATCGTCACGGCTTTCGGCTGCGGCAGGTTGACGACCTGGTCGTCCAGCGGACCGACTTTCGTATCGGGGGTGCCGCAGATTTCCACGATCAGGGCGCTGATGCGTTCGATGTGTTCGGGGATGGTCGCGTAATCCACGCCGCGCTCGAAGCGGTGCGCCGCATCGGTCGAGAAGTTGTAGCGGCGCGCGCGGCCCTGGATGGCGTTCGGCCACCAGAATGCGGCTTCCAGGTAGATGTCGGTGGTGTCGAGCGACACGGCGGTGGCGTCGCCGCCCATGATGCCGGCCAGGGATTCG
Organism: uncultured Massilia sp.; assembly: GCA_966210615.1. GTDB lineage: Bacteria > Pseudomonadota > Gammaproteobacteria > Burkholderiales > Burkholderiaceae_D > Telluria. Next base: position 23,349 of record CBIHLT010000052.1, on the reverse strand, counting down.
ATTTCCTTGTCGTCGGCGATCACGCCGACCCACTCGTCGATCTCGACGGTGTTGCCGTTCAGGAGCTTGAGCTGCTCGCCCTTCCTGCCCCAGCGGACGTCCAGGCCGCCGTGGATCCTGGCGAGGTCGAACACGTGCGACGGACGGCCGACTTCCAGCATGACGTAGTTCGAGATGTCGACCAGGGCCGACACCGAACGCTGGCCGCTGCGCTCCAGGCGGCGCTTCATCCACTCGGGCGTGGCGGCGCGCGCGTTCAGGCCGCGGATGATGCGGCCGGCGAAACGGCCGCACAGGTCCGGGGCCGACACCTTCACCGGCAGCTTGTCGTCGCTGGTCACGGGGACCAGGCGGGTGGTCGGTACGTGCAGCGGCGAGCCGGTCAGGGCCGCGACTTCGCGCGCCACGCCCAGCACCGACAGGCAGTCCGCCTTGTTCGGGGTCAGCTTGATGGTGAACTTGAGGTCGTTCAGGCCCAGGTAGTCGCGGATGTTGGCGCCCACCGGCGCGTCGGCCGGGAGTTCCATCAGGCCGCTGCTCTCTTCCGAGATCTTGAGTTCCTTGGCCGAGCACAGCATGCCCTGCGACTCGACGCCGCGGAGTTTACCGACCTTGATTTCGAAGGGCTTGCCGTCGGCGCCCGGCGGCAGCACGGCGCCGGCCTTGGCGCAGATCGCCTTCATCCCGGCGCGCACGTTCGGCGCGCCGCAGACGATGTTCAGCAGGGTGCCGGTGCCCACGTCCACCTGGCAGACATTGAGGCGGTCGGCGTCCGGGTGCTTGGCGACTTCCTTGACTTCGGCCACCACCACGTTCGAGAACGGGGGCGCGACCGCTTCCACCTCTTCCACTTCCAGGCCGGACATGGTGAGCAGGTGCGACAGTTCGTCCGAATTCATCTTCGGATCGACCATGGAACGGAGCCAGTTTTCGGAGAATTGCATAGTCTTCTTCTTCGCGGGTTTCTTCGAGGGTGTTAGTTGAACTGCTTCAGGAAACGGAGATCGCCTTCGTAGAACAGGCGCAGGTCGTTGATTCCATAGCGCAGCATCGTCAGGCGCTCGAGGCCGGAGCCGAACGCGAAGCCGATGAACTTTTCCGGGTCCAGGCCGAAGTTGCGCACCACGGTCGGGTGCACCTGGCCGGCGCCCGAGACTTCCAGCCAGCGGCCCTTCAGCGGCCCGCTGCCGAAGGCGATGTCGATCTCGGCCGAAGGTTCGGTGAACGGGAAGTAGGACGGACGGAAGCGGACCTGCAGGTCGTCGGTCTCGAAGAAGGCCTTGACGAAGTTCAGGTACACGCCCTTGAGGTCGGCGAAGCTGATGTCTTCGCCGATCCACAGGCCTTCGACCTGGTGGAACATCGGCGAGTGGGTGGCGTCGCTGTCGACACGGTAGGTGCGGCCCGGTGCGATCACCTTGATCGGCGGGGTGTGGGTGCGCGCATAGCGCACCTGCATCGGGCTGGTGTGCGTGCGCAGCAGCAGCGGCTTGCCGGTGCTGTCCTGGCCCTCGATGTAGAACGTGTCCTGCATCGAGCGCGCCGGGTGGTTTTCCGGGCTGTTCAGGGCGGTGAAGTTGGTCCAGTCGGTTTCGATCTCGGGGCCGTCGGCCACGTCGAAGCCGATGGAGCGGAAGATCTGCTCGACCCGTTCCCAGGTGCGCATCACCGGGTGGATGCCGCCCTTGGCGCGGCCGCGGCCCGGCAGGGTCACGTCGATGGCTTCCAGGTTGAGGCGGGCTTCGAGCTGGGCGTTGGCGAGCGCGTCGCGGCGGCCGGTCAGTGCCTGTTCGATTTTTTCTTTGGCGGCATTGATCAGGGCGCCCTGCGCCTTGCGCTGCTCGGGATCCAGCCTGCCCAGGCCCTTCATCAGGTCGGTGACCTGGCCGGTCTTGCCCAGGTACTTGGCTTTTGCATTTTCGAGCGCGGCGGCGTCCGCGGCGGCGGCAAAGTCAGCCTGGGCCGCGGCGACGAGTTCTTCCAGCGAGTTCATGCTTATTCTTTTCCTGTTTGTTTTAAGTGGCAGGAGCCACAATCAAAAACGGGGCACAGGTGTGACCCTTGCCCCGCTTCCTTTGCGCTACGTTACCGCGGCGCTGGTCTTGCTAGCAGACTGCTCAGTTGCTGATGCTTAGGCAGCCAGCTTGGCCTTGACTGCGTTGACAATCGCGGCGAATGCCGGCTTGTCGTGCACAGCCATGTCAGCCAGGACTTTACGGTCCAGTTCAATCGCGGACTTCTTCAGGCCGTTCATGAACGCGCTGTAGGTCATGCCGTGCGAACGCGAAGCCGCGTTGATACGGGTGATCCACAGGGCGCGGAAGACGCGCTTCTTGTTGCGGCGGTCGCGGTATGCGTACTGGCCAGCGCGCATGACTGCTTGCTTGGCAATACGGAATACTTTGCTGCGACGGCCACGGTAGCCTTTAGCAAGTTCAAGAACCTTCTTGTGACGGGCACGTGCAGTAACCCCACGTTTTACTCGAGGCATGGTAGCTCCTTTTGTGTGAGATTAAGCAGATGGCATCATGCGGTAGACGCTTTGGACGTCCGACGCATTGATGTTACGGGTGCCGCGCAGCTGGCGCTTGTTCTTGGTGGTCTTCTTGGTCAGGATGTGACGCTTGAACGCCATGCCCGACTTGACGGTACCGCCCGGACGCACGCGAAAACGTTTCTTCGCGGAGCTCTTGGTTTTCATTTTTGGCATAGTCATCTGTCCTTTTATGGACAGCCTCATATGTACGACAGGATTGCAGGTGGCAGCGACGCTGCTCTTAGATGCCTACTTTCACTTGTCCTGCAGCAGAAGCGAGTCTGCTACAACCTGTTTGGGAAAACAGGAACCGCAGATTGTAGCACAGAATTTTGTACGGGGGAGATGGGGGCTGTGGCGATTGGCCGACGACACCATCGCACGATGCCCGGCAAAGCATGTCGAAGTTGTTGGCCCGTCACCCCGGCGAAGGCCGGAGCCCCAGGCTTGCCCACGCTGCCAGGAACGGAAGCCACTCACCGGACACGGGAATCGGATCCCGGCCTTTGCCGGGAGTCTTTGCCGCCAGTGGCGGGAATGACGAATCATGGGCAGGCAATGAAACCGGCGTTACCTGTGCACCGACAACAGGGACGGCGCCGGCTGCCCCAGCCCATTCATGCCAATCCTACAGACGAACGGAAGCCGGGCCACCATGCAGACAGCGCCTGCACGCCGGACCCGGCCTTGTTACCACCTGACGCGAAGAATTACTTCTTCTTCTTCGGCGCGACCACCATGATCATCTGGCGACCTTCGAGCTTCGGGAACTGCTCGACCTGGCCATACGGCTCCAGGTCGCCGCGCAGACGCTCGAGCATGCGCATGCCGATGTCCTGGTGTGCCATCTCGCGGCCACGGAAACGCAGGGTGATCTTGGTCTTGTCGCCCTCCTCCAGGAACTTGATGAGGTTGCGCAGCTTGATGCTGTAGTCGCCTTCATCGGTGCCCGGACGGAACTTGATTTCCTTGACCTGGATGATCTTCTGCTTGAGCTTGGCTTCGTGGGCCTTCTTCTGCTCCGAATATTTGAACTTGCCGTAATCCATCAGGCGGCAAACCGGCGGGACCGCGTTCGGCGCGATCTCGACCAGGTCCACGTTCGCTTCTTCAGCCAGACGAAACGCCTCGGCCAGGGTCACAATACCCAGCGGCTCATTTTCAATCCCGTTCAGACGCATTTCGGGATGGGTGATCTCGCCATTGATGCGATTCTGCTTGTCAGTAGCTATGTTGTTTCCTTTGAGAATATGAAGTTCGGCCGGGATTATTTCGTCTTGGCGGCAACTTCGCCTACCAGACGCTCCACGAGCGCATCGACGGGCATCACGCCCAGGTCGACATTGCCGCGGGCACGCACGGCCACAGTGTTGGCATCCCGCTCCTTGTCCCCGACAACGAGGATGTAAGGCAGCTTTTGGACGGAATGCTCCCGTATTTTATAGGTGATCTTCTCGTTCCGCAAATCAGCGTGGACGCGCAGGCCCGCTTTGCGCAGTTGCGCCTCGACTTGTTTGACGTAATCGGCCTGGGCATCCGAGATGTTCAGGATGGCCACCTGCACCGGCGCCAGCCACAGCGGCAGCGCGCCCGCGTAGTTCTCGATCAGGATGCCGATGAAGCGCTCCATCGAGCCGACGATCGCACGGTGCAGCATGACCGGAACCTTGCGGGTATTGTCTTCGGCGACGTATTCCGAACCCAGGCGGCCCGGCATCGAGAAGTCGACCTGCATGGTGCCGACCTGCCACGGACGGCCGAGGCTGTCCTTCAGGTGGTATTCGATCTTCGGGCCGTAGAAGGCGCCCTCGCCCGGCAATTCGGTCCAGCTCACGCCGCAGGCGCGCAGCGCCGAGCGCAGCGCCTCTTCGGCCTGGTCCCACACCTCGTCCGAGCCGATGCGGCTGCTTGGTCGCAGGGCGATCTTGACGTCGATGTTCGCGAAGCCGAAATCGTCATAGACCTCCATCGCCTGGGCGTGGAAGGCGGTCACTTCGGCCTCGATCTGCGCTTCGGTGCAGAAGATGTGGCCGTCGTCCTGGGTGAAGCCGCGCACGCGCATCAGGCCGTGCAGCGCACCCGAGGACTCGTTGCGGTGGCACTGGCCGAATTCGCCGTAGCGCAGCGGCAGGTCGCGGTAGGAGCGCAGGCCGGCGTTATAGATCTGCACGTGGCCCGGGCAGTTCATCGGCTTGAGCGCGTACGAACGGTTCTCCGACTCGGTGGTGAACATGTTGTCGCGGTAGTTTTCCCAGTGGCCGGTCTTTTCCCACAGGCTGCGGTCGAGGATCTGCGGGGCCTTGACTTCGCTGTAGCCATTGACCTGGTACTTGGTGCGCATGTACTGCTCCACCTGCTGCCAGACGGTCCAGCCCTTCGGATGCCAGAAGATCAGGCCCGGAGCTTCTTCCTGGAAGTGGAACAGGTCCAGTTGCTTGCCGAGTTTGCGATGGTCGCGCTTCTCGGCTTCCTCCAGCATGTGCAGGTACTGCTCCTGCTCTTCTTTCTTGGCCCAGGCGGTGCCGTAGACGCGCTGCAGCATCTCGTTCCTGGAGTCGCCGCGCCAGTAGGCGCCGGCCAGCTTCATCAGCTTGAAGACCTTCAGCTTGCCGGTCGAGGGCACGTGCGGGCCGCGGCACAGGTCGGTGAACTTGCCTTCGCTGTACAGCGACACGTCTTCGTTGGCCGGGATCGAGGCGATGATCTCGGCCTTGTAGTCCTCGCCGATCGACTTGAAATAGGCCACGGCTTCGTCGCGCGGCAGCACCTTGCGGGTGACCGGCTCGTCCTTCTTGGCCAACTCAAGCATCTTCTTTTCGATCGCCTGCAGGTCTTCCGGGGTGAACGGGCGCTTGTACGAGAAGTCGTAGTAGAAGCCGTTATCGATGACCGGGCCGATGGTGACCTGGGCTTCCGGGAACAGTTCCTTGACCGCATAGGCCAGCAGGTGGGCGGTCGAGTGGCGGATCACGTCCAGGCCTTCCGGATCCTTGTCGGTGACGATGGCCAGGTCGGCGTCGCTCTCGATCAGGAAGGAGGTGTCGACCACCTTGCCGTTGACCTTGCCCGCAAGCGCGGCCTTGGCCAGGCTCGGGGCGATGTTCTGGGCCACCTGGGCGACCGTGACGGGACCGTCAAATTGACGGTTGGAACCATCGGGAAGTCGAACGTTCAGCATGCTGTTCTCCATTCGTGGCGCACGCGCCGGTGAGGTTTGATGTATTGGAACTTGTGAAAATTGTACAGACGAAAAAAAACGCGGACTAGCCGCGTTTTTCCGTTGTGTTGAGCAAAAGCACACCCCTTCGCGTCTAGCGATTCCCCCACAACCAGGTTGTAGTTCGCGGTGTCATAACCGTGGTGCCTTTCTCGCTCTTACACAGAATATTCTGGTGGGCGGTGCAGAATTCGAATCTGCGACCCCTTGGATGTCGACCAAGTATTCTAACCAGCTGAACTAACCGCCCGATGCCGCCATTATAGGGATCGGCCTCCCGATAAGCAACCCTCGCACGGAAATACTTGCCTGCCGGCCGCATCCACGCCGGGCGGACGGCTTTGCTTTACACTAGCGGATTGTCCAAACCACCACGCACTACATGACTTCCCGGCCCGTCGATCCTTCCCACCTGCACGCCCACCTCGATGGCGATGCCAGCCACTCGCACACCATCGAAGGCCGCAGCCAGAAAGCGCTCGGGGTCGCGCTCGGCCTGACCCTGCTGTTCGCGGTGATCGAGGTCGTCACCGGCTTCATCTCGAACTCGCTGGCCCTGATCTCGGACGCCGGCCACATGGTCACCGACGCAGCCGCCCTCGGCCTGGCCCTGCTGGCCCAGCTGATCGCCAAGCGCCCTCCTTCGGCGCGCCATTCCTTCGGCTTCGTGCGCGCCGAGGCGCTGGCCGCCTTCGTCAACAGCCTGGCGATGCTGGCCCTGGTGGGCTGGATCGGCTGGGAAGCCGTACAGCGCCTGATGCAGCCGGAGCCCGTGCAGGGCGGCGTGGTGCTGGTGGTCGCCACCATCGGCGCCGCCATCAACCTGCTGGTCGCCTGGGTGCTGTCGCGCGACACCCAGAGCATCAACACCCGCGCCGCCCTGGTCAACGTCATGGGCGACCTGCTGGGATCGATCGCCGCCATCGCGGCCGGCGTGATCATCTACTACACGGACTGGTACCGGATCGACCCGATCCTGTCGATCTTCGTGTCCCTGCTCATCCTCAAGTCCACGGTGGGCATCCTGCGCGAGTCCTACCACTTCCTGATGGAAGGCGTGCCGCACCAGATCGACTACCTGGAGGTCGGCAACGACATCGCCGGCATCGAAGGCGTACTGTCGGTGCACGACCTGCATGTGTGGGACATGTCGCCGGGCGAGCCGGCCCTGATCGGCCACCTCGAGATCCGCTCCCTGGAGGAGTGGCCCGCCGTGCTGGATGCGGTGCGCGCCATGCTGCGCGCGCGCCACGGGATCGACCATGTCACCCTGCAGCCGGAAGCCGCCGGAGGAAAGTCCTTGTAAGGCTGCTCTTACCAGCCGTTGGGGAGCACGCCGATTGGCGGATCCGCCATGGCCCGGATAATCGGCGCATGGACTTCGACCAAACCGTATTCGACACCCTCATCATCGGCGGCGGCCCCGGCGGACTCACGGCCGCCATCTACCTGCGCCGCTTCACCCGCAATGTCGCCCTGGTCGACAAGGGGCATAGCCGGCTGAGCTGGATTCCCGTTTCGCACAACTACCCTGGCTTTCCCGAGGGCATCAACGGCAAGGACTTGCTGGAGAACCTGCGCGCCCAGCTGGGCAATTACGGCGGCCATGTGATTCCCGGAGAGATTACCGCCCTGCGCATCGAGGACGGCCTGTTCGTCGGCGATTACCTCAGCCCGGACGGCGACACCAGTCTCTTGCGCGCCCACACGGTGCTGCTGGCCACCGGCGTGGCCGACGCCGGCATGCCGGTCGAGCGCTGGGACGAGGCGGTCGCCAGCGGCGCGGTGCGCCTGTGCCCCGTATGCGACGGCTATGACGTGATCGACAAGCGCATCGGCGTGGTCACCTCGGAGATCAACCCGGTCGGGCACGCGCTGTTCATGCGGACCTTCAGCCAGGACGTGCTGCTGTTCGAGCGCAGCGCGGAATCCGCCATCAACGACGAAGAACGGCGCCAGCTCGACGCCGCCAGCGTGCGCCTGGTCGGCTCCCCGCTGGTGGGCGTGAGCATGAGCGCGGACCTCAAACCCGTGCTGCACACGGCCGACGGCGAGGACTACCCCTGCGACGTGTTCTATCCCATGCTCGGCGAGACCGCCCGTTCCGACCTGGCCGCCTCGCTCGGCGCCCTGACCGTCGAGTGCAGCAAGCTGCTGGTCGACGACCACCTGCGCACGTCCGTGCCGGGCCTGTATGCCATCGGCGACGTCACGCGCGGCTTGAACCAGATCGCGGTCGCGACCGGCCAGGCGGCCATCGCGGCCACGACCATCCACAATACCCTGCCCTGGGCACTGCGCTGAACGCCTGCCCGCATGCGCCTGCTCAGCCCGGCGGACCGGGCGGGAGCAGGCGCTCGAGGCGCTGCGGCGCTTCCCCGCCCGCCTGTGCCGCCCCTTTGCGCAGGCAATCGACCACCTCGGGCCGCAGGGCGGGACGCCTTATCAGCTGGCAGTTCAGCGACAGCTCGATGAGAAATGTCCGGTCCGTCTCCGGCATGGCGGAAAAATCCGGCCACACGGATTCCATGCGCTCGAAGGTCGCCGCCTCGGCGCGCTTGCCGGCGAACTTCGCGCCGACCACGCCGAACACGGCCAGCGCGATCACGATCGCGGCGATCTGCAGCGCCGATTTCGGAATGCCCATTCGCCCGTCCTCCTAGCGCTGCCCGGAGGCCAGCGCGATGCGCTTGCGGATGTGCTCCAGGGCGGCCGTGTCGCCCGCCGCCTCGGCGCGCCGCGCCTGCACCCCGAGCCAGGCCAGCAGCGGCCGGCGCCAGCCCTGGTGCGAGGCCGTATCGACCGCCAGCGCGATGCCTTCCGGCGTGATGCGCCCGGCCTTGAACAGCGCGCCCGCCGCCACCATCCGCGCCAGCGGATCGGTCACGGCCGCCAGCTGGCCGCCCGCCACCACCGGGCGGTGCTGCTCGGGCAGCTGGGCCGCGTTCAGGCCGTCCCAGCGCCCGGCGAGGTAAGCGGCGTAGGCGCGCTGCTCCGTCGAGGCGTCCGCCGCCAGCGCCGCGTAGCCGGGGCAATCGTCGAAGGCCAGGCTGGCCGCCTGGGCGGCGCAGCGCACCAGCTCGACCTGGGCCACGTGCTCCAGGCGGCCGGTGGCCGTGGTTTCCAGCCGCGCGCGGCGGAACTCGGCCTCGGCCGCGGCGCTGTTGCCCTTCAGGTAGTCGTCGGTGAACGCGTCGAGCGAGCCCTTGGCGTTGGCCTGCCAGTCGGGCGGCAGAGGCTTGCTGCCGCAGCCGGCCAGCATGGCCAGCATGGCCAGGATCAGGAAGGGAGCGAATCTCATGGCAGCTTGATCTCCTGGTTGCTGCGGGCGAAAGGCCACTTGCGGTTGATCTCGTCGACCAGGCGGTTCACCTTGCGCAGGCTGGCGTCGACCTCGCCGCGCAGCGCGCCCAGGTCCTGGGTGGCGACGCGCGCATTGGCGCCCACGGCCTGGGCCTCGACCAGCACCGCGTCGACCTTCTTCAGGGTGTCGCTGGCGTCCTTCAGCACCACGGTGAGCTGCTGGATCGCGGCCTGGCTGTCGTCCACGACGCCGTTCTTGCCGAACACCCGGGTGTCGGCCTTGGCCAGGATGGCGTTCACGCGGTCGAGCGCCTCGCCCAGCTTGCGCGCCTCCTCGTCGCCGCCCAGCACCCCGCCCAGCACGCCGTATTTGCCGGACATGCGGCCGGTGACCGCCTGGATGTTGGCCAGGCTGGCGTTGATGTCGGACTCGGACGCCGTCATGGTCTCGAGGTTTTCCAGCAGCTGGCGCGCGGTGGCGACGATGCGCGGGATCTCTGCGGTGGCGTCGCCGCGCAGCACGGTGCGGGTGGCGTCCGGCGGCAATGCCGGATCGTTCAGCAGGCCGGTGTAGGCGCGCAGGCGGGTCTCGCCGACGATGCTCGACTCGAGGGTAAACACGCTCGATGTGCGCAGCCACTTGGCGTCCTTGCTCTGGACGTCGACCAGGATCTGCACCTTGCCGTCCGGGGCCAGGTCGACCTGGCGCACGCGCCCGATCGGGAAGCCGGCGAAGGTCATGTCCATGCCGGGGATCACGCCCGAGGAATCGTCGGTGACCAGGGTCAGGCGCTGGGTCGGCTCGAACACGCCGCGCGCGTACATCACGTACAGCACGAAGCCGGCGATCAGGGCGCCGACCAGCACCAGCAGGATGATGGCCTTGGCTTCGACATGGGCGGGTTCGTCGGGTTGCGGTTCTGTCATGGACTTCCTTCGTTCATATATATTTCAGTGCCAACGAGGCCGCCTCGATCACCAATAGCACGAACAGCAGGCGCAGCGCGCCCGGCTGGACGGTGGAGACGACGCGGCGCGGATAGCGCTGCAGTTCCAGGATGGCGGCGGTCGGGATCAGGGCCACGGCCAGGCCGAACAGCACCGTCTTGAGCACGAAGCCGGCGGTGACCACCGGCTCGAACACGCGCCCGACGGTGCGGGTGTAGTCGGACACGCCCCAGGGCGACAGGCCGTAGACGTTGAGGTAGGCCAGCACCAGCATGATGGTCGAGGTGACCATGGCCAGGCTGAGGACCGCGACCGCGTTGGCGATCAGCTGCGGCACCATGTCGCGCCGCACCCGGCGCAGGGCTTCGTCGCTGGCCGCCTGGGGCGACAGGCCGGCGCGCGCCAGGCCCAGGGCCGAGGCGTCGAAGGCCATGCCGGCGCGCAGGGCCACGAACATGGCGGCGGACAGGGGGATCAGTTCCAGCACCAGTACCCGCACCACCATCTCCAGCGCGAAATGCGACAGGCCGTAGCTCTTGGCCGTGACCAGCACGATGCGGATGATGACCAGGCCCACCAGGGCCGAGGCGAGCGTGAACCAGGGCAGCACCTGCCAGGTGCTGGCATAGATGTAGCGCGAGGCCGCGAGCCGGTTGGCGCGGTGGTAGGTCGAGGGCGACAGGGCCATCACGACGGCGACCGCGCCCAGGTGGACCATGTACCACCAGCTGCGCAGGTAGCGCGCGAAGGCGAGGCCCCAGAGGCTGGGGCGGGCTGCGAGGTTGAGGGTTCGGCGCATGGAACGAATGATACCGGTTTAACAATGGTTTGCGCGGGTTGAGGCGCTATTGGCTGCGGCGGGAAACTTGGGGTCCCCGCCTTCGCGGGGACCCCAAGTTTGCGTGCAGGACGCTACTGCCTCCTCGCCTCCACCACCCCCGACACCTCCCCGATAGCCCCCAGCGCCTTCTGAAGCTGCGCCGTCGCCCCGATCTCCACCGTGAACACCATGCGCGCCTGCCCCTTGGCGCTCTGGGTATTCACCCCGGTCACGTTGATCTTCTCGCGCGAGAACACCTCGGAGATGTCGCGCAGCAGCCCCTGCCGGTCCTGGGCCAGGATGAACAGGTCGACCGGATACACCGTATCGTTCCCGGCCAGCCCCCACTCGGTCTCGATCACCCGCTCCGGCGCCTTGGCCCGCATCTCGGCGAAGTTCTTGCAGGTCAGGCGGTGGATCGACACGCCCTTGCCGCGCGTGACGAAGCCGACGATCGGGTCGGGCGGCGCCGGCTTGCAGCACTTGGCCAGCATGGTCATCAGGCCTTCCGTGCCCACCACCAGCACGCCCGACTTGGCGCCCTGCTCCACGCTCGAGGCGCGGCTCTTGCTGATGACGGCCGCGTCTTCCTGTGGGGCCGGCTCGCCGCCCTCGTGCAGGGCCGCTTCCACGTGGCGCAGGCTGAACTTCTCCTTGCCCACCTGGATGAACAGGTCGTCCACCTTGGCGAAGCCCAGCTTGTGTGCCAGCGCTTCCAGGTTGACCGCGGTCTTGCCCTCGCGCTGGAGCGACTTCTCGACCAGGGCCCTTCCCTGGGCCAGGGTCTCGGCCAGTTCCTGGGCGTGGAACCAGGCGCGGATCTTGGTCCGGGTGCGGCTCGAGACCGTGTAGCCGGGGCTGAGCCAGTCGCGCGACGGGCCCTGGCTGCCGCTGCCGCCCTTGGCGGTGATGATCTCGCAGGTCTGGCCGTTCTTCAGCGGGGTGTTGAGCGGCACCATGACGCCGTCGATCTTGGCGCCGCGGCAGCGGTGCCCGACCTCGCTGTGCAGGTGGTAGGCGAAGTCGATGGGGGTGGCGCCCACCGGCAGCTCCAGCACCCGCGCCTGCGGCGTGAGCACGAAGATGCGGTCGTCCAGGGTCGCCGCCTTGAGCTTTTCCACCCACTCGCGCTGCAGGTCCTCCTGGCCGGCCACCACGTCGGCGACGTCGCTCTTCCAGGCCAGCAGCTGGCGCAGCCAGGCGATCTTTTCGTCGTACTTCTGGCTCTTGAAGTTGGAGCCGCCCTCTTCCTTGTAGCGCCAGTGGGCGGCGATGCCGTACTCGGCGAAGTTGTGCATCTCCTGGGTACGGATCTGCACTTCCAGCGGGCGCCCGTCCTCGGCGGTCACCACCGTGTGCAGCGACTGGTAGCCGTTGGGCTTGGGGCGCGAGATGTAGTCGTCGAATTCCTTGGGGATCGGTGTCCAGATGTTGTGGACCACGCCCAGCACGGTATAGCAGGTCTTCACGTCCGGCACGATCACGCGGAAGGCGCGCACGTCGTACAGGTCGGTGAAGTCGAGCTCCTTGCCGCGCATCTTGTTCCAGATGCTGTAGATGTGCTTCGGCCGTCCCGACACCTCGGCCCTGACGCCGGCGGCGGCGAGTTCCTCCTGCAGCCTGGCGATCGAGGATGCCACGAAGCCTTCGCGCTGCATGCGCTTTTCTTCGAGCATCTTGGCGATGCGCTTGTAGGTCTCGGGCTCGATGAAGCGGAAAGACAGGTCTTCCAGCTCCCACTTGAGCTGCCAGACGCCGAGGCGGTTGGCCAGCGGCGCGTAGAAGTCCAGCACCTCGCGCCCGTAGGCATGGGTGACCTCGTCGAAACGCTTCTGGTCGGCGAAATAGCGCAGGGTGGCCGCGCAGGAGGCCAGGCGCATCAGCACCACGCGCATGTCCGAGGCCATCGCCAGCAGCATCTTGCGCAGGGTTTCCACTTGCTGGGCCGCCTGCTGGGCGGCGTTCTTGCCGCTGCCCACCGGCGCCTGGACCGCGGTCAGGTCGCGCAGGCGGATCAGCTGGAACAGCCCGCGCACCAGGTCGGCCACTTCCTGGCCGAAGCGCTCCTCCAGCTTGCCGGCGACGGCCGGGTCGAAGGTGGCAAGCTCGAACAGCAGGCCGGCGATCCGGGTCTCGGTGTCGGTGCGCAGGTAGGCCAGCGTGCCCGCCACGCCCAGCGAAAACTCGAACGCGTTCTGCCCGGACGTGGCGAGGCGCTCGCCATAGGCCTCGCCGGCGTAGTCGAGCGCGGCGTTCACGCGCGCGCAGTCCTCGGGACTCAGCCCCTGGACGAGCTGGGCCCGGGCGTCGCCGAGTGCGGCGGTCGATACCATGCCGAATTAACGCAGTGCGGCAGTGATGCAGACCTCCACCAGGCATGCGGGGTTGGCGAGCTTGGCTTCCACGGTGGCGCGCGGCGGGGTGTGGCCCTGGGGGACCCATTCGTCCCACACGGCGTTCATGCCGGCGAAGTTGGCCATGTCGGCGATGAAGATCTGGCACATCAGGATGCAGGACTTGTCGCTGCCGGCCTCGCCCAGCAGGCGGTCGACGTGGGCCAGCACCTCGCGCATCTGGCCCTCGATGCCCTGGGCGGTGTCTTCCGCGATCTGGCCGGCCAGGTAGACGGTGCCGTTGTGGATGGCGATTTCGGAGAGGCGCTTGCCGACGTGGATACGTTTGATTTCCATGATTGCTTTCGTAAAAATAGCTGAAGAGCTCAGCCGGTCAAAAATGTTCGCGCGATGGCGATCTGGGATGCCTGGATGAAGGTGGGAGCGTGGCCCACGCCCGGGATCTCGACCAGGCGCGGCTTGGGTCCGCGCGCGGTCATCTCGGCCGCGGTCTCGCGCGACAGCAGGTCGGAATGCTCGCCGCGCACCAGCAGGGTCGGGCAGCGGATCGCGTCCCAGGCGGCCCACAGCTGGGCTTCGTCGCTGGCCGCGCGCTCGGGCGTAATGGCCTTGAACGGCTGGGCCAGGCCCAGGTCGTAGTGGCGCACCCATTGGCCGCCGGGCTCCTGGCGCAGCACGTCGCTGGACAGCTTGAACCATTCTTCCTCGGTATGCGGGCCGAAGGACATCGACACCGCCTTCACGTATTCCGCTCCGGCCTCGAAGCTGGGGAAGCGGATGTCCTGCCCGATGTACTCGCCGATGCGCTGCATGGCGCCCTGGTCGAGCACCGGCCCGATGTCGTTGATGAGCATGCGGCTGATAGGCGTGCCCTCGAGCGAGGCCAGCACCATGCCGATCAGGCCGCCCATCGAAGTGCCGAACCAGTGCACCTCGCGCGCGTCGCCCGGCGCGGTGACGCGCGCGATCAGCGTGACCATGTCGGCCACGTACTGCGGAATGACGTAGTGGGCCGGATCGCGCAGCCGGTCGGAGCGCCCGCGCCCGGCCATGTCGGGGCAGATCACGCGGTAGCGGTCGCACAGCGCGCGCGCCAGGTGGTCGAAGTCGTCGCCCACCCGGGTGACGCCGTGCACGCACACCAGCACCTTCGGATTCAGCGGATCGCCCCACTCCTTGTAGGCGACCCGGTGCAGGCCCGCAGGCGAACTGCACTGCACGCTCTTTAAGCTGGGTTCAGACATGGGGGCGCTCCATATGACAAGATTGTTCGCTTCTCTACACTGCAACGCAACATTTTACCGGGCATTACGATTAGAATTCTACCAATTCTGAGGAAGCATCCCGATCACCCTTTTCATTTCCCCTAGAGGACACAATGGATTCGAAGATGTTAGTTGGCAAGACGGCCCTGGTTACCGGTTCGACCTCGGGCATCGGCCTGGGCATTGCGCGCGCGCTCGCCGAGCAAGGCGCGAATATCGTGTTCAACGGCTTCGGCGACGCCCAGCAGATCGAAAAGCTCTACACCGACATCGGCGCCGAGTTCGGCGTCCAGACTGCCTACCACAATGCCGACATGTCGAAACCGGAGCAGATCGAGGCCATGATGAAGTTTGCCGCGGACAAATTCGGCGGCGTCGACATCCTGGTCAACAACGCCGGCATCCAGCACGTGGCCCCGGTCGAGGAATTCCCGGTCGAGAAGTGGGACGCCATCCTCGCGATCAACCTGACTTCCGCCTTCCACACCACCCGCCTGGCCCTGCCCGGCATGAAGCAGAAGAACTGGGGCCGCATCATCAACCTGGCCTCGGTGCACGGCCTGGTGGGCTCGGCG
This sequence comes from uncultured Massilia sp., assembly GCA_966210615.1. GTDB lineage: Bacteria > Pseudomonadota > Gammaproteobacteria > Burkholderiales > Burkholderiaceae_D > Telluria. The sequence continues at coordinate 8,331 of CBIHLT010000052.1, read as the reverse complement.
CAGAAGTCGGCCTATGTCGCGGCCAAGCACGGCCTGGTGGGCTTCACCAAGGTCACCGCGCTGGAAACCGCCCAGACCGGCGTGACCTGCAACGCGATCTGCCCGGGGTGGGTGCTGACCCCGCTGGTCCAGAAGCAGGTCGACGACCGCGCCGCGCGCGACAAACTGGGCAACGACGATGCGCGCCGCGCCCTGCTGGCGGAAAAGCAGCCCTCGGGCGAGTTCGTCACGCCGGAAGAACTGGGCGCGCTGGCCGTGTTCTTCTGCAGCCCGGCCGGCAGCCAGGTGCGCGGCGTGGCCTGGAACATGGACGGCGGCTGGGCGGCGCAGTAAGCGCAACGCGCGGGGAGTTCGGTATGATGCGGTCTCGATAACAACAACGAGACCACGACATGCGGACCTGGGCGCCAACACTGCTGCTTGCCACCTCCGTCTTCTGCGCCGGCCTGGCCCATGCGGGCGACCGGCGCCCCATCCTGCTCACCCCCGAACGCGTCTGGACCGGCGACGGCGCACCCCAGCGCGGCTGGGCCGTGCTGGTCGCGAACGGCCGCATCGAGGCCGCGGGCCCGGCCGACCAGGTCCAGGCGCCGCAGGACGCCGAACGCATCGACCTTCCCGGCAAGACCCTGATTCCGGGCATGATCGACCTGCACTCGCATGTGCTGCTGCACCCGTACAACGAGACCACCTGGGACGACCAGGTAATCAAGGAGCCGGTCGCCTACCGCATCATGCTGGCCGCGAAGCACGCCGCCGACACCCTGCAGGCAGGCTTCACCACGCTGCGCGACCTCGGCACCGAGGGCGCGGACTACGCCGACGCCGGCATCAAGCGCGCCATCGAGGAAGGCGTGGCGCCAGGCCCGCGCCTCCTGATCGCCACCAGGGCCATCGTCGCCAGCTACAGCTACGGCCCGGCCGAGAAGAACTACCGCCCCGACATGGAGCTGCCCTACGGCGCCCAGCCGGCCACCGGCGTCGACGAAGTGACGAAGGCCGTGCGCGAGCAGTCCGCGCGCGGCGCCGACTGGATCAAGTTCTATGCCGACTACCGCACGGGCGCCGACGGCAGCGCGCGGCCCACCTTCACGATGGAAGAGATGAAGGCCATGGTCGCCGCCGCCCACGTCACCGGCCGCAAGGTGGCCGCGCACGCCAGCAGCGACGAGGCGATCCGGATGGCGGTGCTGGCCGGCGTCGACACCATCGAGCACGGCTACGGCGCATCGGAAGCGACCTTCAAGCTGATGGCGCAGCGCGGGGTCGCCTACATTCCGACATTGAGCGCGCCGGAAGCCATCGGCGAATACTTCCAGAAGCATGTGCGCGGCGGCGCGCCGACGCCTTCGATGAAGCAGGCCCACGACGCCTTCCGGCTGGCGCGCCGGGTCGGCGTGACCATCGGCCACGGCAGCGACGTGGGCGTGTTCGCGCACGGGACCAACGCACGCGAGCTGGCCTGGATGGTGCGCCTCGGCATGACGCCGATGGAGGCGATGCGCTCGGCCACCGGCGTGGCGGCGGGCATCCTCGGCAAGTCGAAGGATCTCGGGCACATCAAGCCCGGCATGCTGGCCGACGTCGTGGCCGTGGACGGCGACCCGACGGCGGACATCGGCGCCGCCGCGAAAGTCGGCTTCGTGATGAAGGGCGGCACCGTGTATCGACGCCAGTAAGCATCGCTCCTAGGTACATTCCCGCATGCGGATTTCCACAATAGCTATGCATGCGGGATTCAACGAAGATGGCACGACCACCAACCTCGTTGAAGAGTTGTCATGAAAAAGCCTTTTTACAAAATCCTGTATGTCCAGGTGCTGTTCGCCATCTTCGTCGGCGTGCTGCTCGGGGTGTTCCACCCTGAACTGGGCACCAAGATGAAGCCATTGGGAGACGGCTTCATCAAACTGATCAAGATGATCATCGCTCCGGTGATCTTCTGTACCGTCGTCGCCGGTATTGCCGGCATGCAGGATATGAAGAAGATCGGCCGCGTCGGCGGCAAGGCACTGCTCTACTTCGAGGTCGTCTCGACCTTCGCCCTGGCCATCGGCCTGGTCGTGGCCAACGTGGTCAAGCCGGGCGCCGGCTTCAACGTCGATCCGGCCCACCTGGATACGAAATCGATCGCGCAGTACACCGAGAAGGCGCACAGCCAGAGCACGGTCGACTTCATCATGAACATCATCCCGAACACCTTCGTCGATGCCTTCGCCAAGGGCGACATCCTGCAGGTGCTCCTGATCGCCATCCTGTTCGGCTTCTCGCTGTCGATGATGGGCGAGCGCGGCCGCCCGGTCACCAAGCTGATCGAAGACTTCTCGCACGTGATCTTCGGCGTCGTGAACATCGTCATGAAGGTCGCCCCGCTCGGCGCCTTCGGCGCGATGGCCTTCACCATCGGCAAGTACGGCCTGGATTCGCTGCTGCCGCTGGCCAAGCTGATGGGCTCGTTCTACCTGACCTGCTTCCTGTTCGTGGCCGTGGTGCTGGGCGCCATCGCCAAGATGACCGGCTTCTCGATCTTCAAGTTCATCTCCTACATCAAGGAAGAACTGCTGATCGTGCTCGGCACCAGCTCGTCGGAAAGCGCCCTGCCGGCCCTGATGCGCAAGCTGGAAAAGCTGGGCTGCTCCAAGCCCGTGGTCGGCCTGGTCGTGCCGACCGGCTACTCGTTCAACCTGGACGGCACCAACATCTACATGACGATGGCCGCCCTGTTCGTGGCCCAGGCCACCAACACCGACCTGACCCTGACCCAGGAACTGACCATCCTGTTCGTCGCCATGCTGACCTCGAAGGGCGCGTCCGGCATCACCGGCGCCGGCTTCATCACCCTGGCCGCGACCCTGGCCGTGGTGCCGACCATTCCGGTGGCGGGCATGGCCCTGATCCTCGGCATCGACCGCTTCATGAGCGAATGCCGCGCTTTGACCAACTTCGTCGGCAACGGCGTGGCGACGGTCGTGGTGTCGAAGTGGGAGAAGGAACTCGATACCGACCGCATGCACGAGGTCCTGAACGGCCGCGTCGCCATCGAGGACGACAAGAGCCTGAAGGAAGTGCGCGAAGCGGCTTGATGCTTCACACCCGTTCCGCGAAGACCGCGCCGCCCGGCGCGGTCTTTTTTTTGGGGCTATTGGATGAACAGGTCCACGATATCCTCGATCCACCTGTGAAACGAGAAGGTGCGCGATTCGTGCAGGCTCGCGGCCGCCATGAGGCCCATCATCTGCTTGCGGTAGCCTTCCTCTTTCATGTTTTCGGCGATCTTGGCCGTGGCAAGCTGGAGCTTCGCTTCAGAGCTGTTTTCCTGCGCGCCGATGTTCCGGCTGCATTCCCGATAGCTCTGCCGGGTACCGGGCGAACGGTAGACAGCCGGCGGCCGATCCGCCTTCCACTGCGCCAGCATGTTCGCCGCGTCGAGGTGGCGGCACAGTTCGGACCCGCTGTTGAAACTCACGGGCGCCGCGTAGTCCATGCCGGGTTCGGCCCCGGCGATCCGGTGCGCCGTCACCGCCTGGCCGAAGCGCACCTGGTAAGCCGACATCGGCCAGTCGGTGGTCGAGCCCATGTTGATTTCTTTTCCGCCGCTGGGCGTCACCAGGACCGACTGCTTCTTGTGCGTGTGCGCGGACAGGTAGGTCCATTCCTTCCCGCTCGCCTTTTCCATGATGCCGACGAGCTCGCGCAAGTCGCCGCTGGAAATATCTTCCAGCGGGAAGTGCCCCGCAAATATCGGTTTGCGTCCATCCTGGTTCTGGGCGAGCATGCTCTTGATGGTCTCGAGCTGCCGCGCGCCAAGGCATCCTCTCATGCCGGCATTCTGGCCCCAATACCTGATCGGCTTCCTGACCAGGGGCGCGTCGAACACGTCGCATGCCGAGGTATCGATGATGAACAGCCTGTGCGCGCTTCCAACGTCGATGGCCTGCACCAGGTAAGAGGCGTAGGTCCTCAGCAGCCCGTGCTCGGAGAGTTCCGGCCGAATCCAAGCGCCTTCGACCTTGAAGTCCAGCCGCTCCAGCAGGCTTCCCGGGGCGCCCTTGCCGGAAAAGGGCCGGAACTCGCCAGTGACGTTTTCCTGCGCCATCAGGGTCAATCCGATCGCGCCTGGTTTCAAGGTATCGAGGTACTTGGCCATCCATTGCACTTTATGGATAGGGACGCTCTGGGCTTGCGCCGACTCGAAGCAAAGCGGCTTCCAGCCACTTGCGCCCGGCCCCGTCGCCGGCTTCCACCATGTCTTGTCGACAGGCAGCGCTTCCCCGGCAAACCCGCTCACATCCGCTTCGTCCAGCCTGCTTTGCCAATAATTGATCGTTCCCATCAGGAAGCTGTCATGGTTTCCATGAGCCATCAACAAGAACTTCCCTCCGCGCACATGGTCGACCGCCTTCGTGAAGCGCGCGAACTCGCCGGTACAGGCAGCATTGGTCGCGTCGCCGAGGATGACCATGAAGTCGGCCGGTGCCGTGGCGGGCGCACGCAGGCCGTCCTGGATGATTCCCTCCAGCGCATAAGGCGCAAGCAAATTCATTTCCGGGTGGCGCTGTGCGACATCGCTGAACCAATCTGCGGCGCCCATCGTTTGCTTGACATCGCCCCCGTGGACATTGTGAATCTGGGGATCGGCAAGGAACAGCACCGTCGCCCTGACGTGCGCTTCGTCCTGCCCGTCGTCTTCGATCGCGGTCCGGGGTCCCATCGACTTGCAACCGGCGAGGCCGGCCGCCAGCGCCGCCGCAAACACCATGCTCGCTATTTTCATTCCTGTCCTCCTGTCAGATCGCGATCCAGCGTTTCGAGAATCGCCGCCAGCAAGGCGCGGCGGGGGAAATGGTTATGGATGCTCAAGGGCGCCATCCAGGGATCGCGGCTATCCTCGAAAGGCAGCGCGATCGACCAGTGATCGGCGCGGAAAGCGCCGAGGAAGGTGCTGCGCGGAAGGATGGCGTCGTCGAGCAGCACCTGGCCGTCGTTGCGCTGGTCCACGCCGCCGAGCAGCTCGTAGCCCATGGCCAGGACCGGATTGACCGGGCCGCCATCGACCACCGCCGCCACGCTGTACGTCCGGTAGGTGTGCCGGGCCCGGGCGAAGGCGCGCGCGGTGTCGGTGGCCGAACGATAGCCCAGGCTCGCAACGCCGCCACCGTCGGCAGGGCCGCAGGTGGGCACGGGAATCTCCCGGAAAATCCGCTCGTAGAGCTTTTCGCCGCGGCTGGCCAAGGGAGTGCCGTTGACCACGCCGGCGACCGAGACCAGGGCCGCGATCCGGCCGATCCAGGCATCGGCCCTGGCCTGCGTGGCCGCCACCATGAAATCGGTGATGCCCTTGGAATAGCCGATCACGATCACCTTGCCCGGCGGCCTGGCCGCAAAGAAGTCATGGATCGCCCTTGCATTGAGCTCGGACGATCCGCGCCCCGAGACCGGCACGACCTCGACCTGGTAGCCAAGCTGGCGCAGATAAGCGTAATCGTGCGAAAACGGCGTCACCGATTGACGTACGCATTCGCCGAAGATACCGGGGATGATGACGACGGCCGGCGCCACCGGCGGCAGCGCGGCGGCGGATGAGGCGCCGTGCACGGGCTCGGCCTGTACGCCAAGCAGCCAGCGGTCGCAAGCCGGCGCGTCCGGCCCTGCCAGCCGCGCATAGTGGCGGCAGAATGCGGCGCCGAAGGACTCCTGCGCATTCTTCATGCCTGCCGCCTCCAGTTCGACCCTTACCGTGGGCCGGGAAAAATCGGCGACATGCACGCCGGCGGCGAGGCAACCCGACAGGAGGGCCGCCACGGCGGCCACCGCCAGGCGCCGGACCATGCCTACAGCTGGGAACATTGATTCCTCCTTGGATTCGGCACATGGACCGATGGCTGTCCGGGCGCCATGGCAGTCGGACGAAGGTCGATAGCGCGACAAAATATACCATTGGTCAACTTCAATTTTTACAACATGGACGCATTAACCCTGCATGCATATTCGCGGCACGCCCCACGGAATTGATAGACAGGCCGGTCTAGACCAACTACTCTACATACATCCGAACCGACAGAGAGCTTCGCATGCCGCGCCAGTCCGACCTTCCCAAGCCCACTCCCGCCGAACTCGACTTGCTGCAGGTGCTGTGGCCGATGGGTTCCGCCACCGCCAAGCAGGTGCATGAGGACATGCTCAAGACGCGGCCCGACGTGACCTATGCCACCGTCCTGCGCCTGATGCAAGTGATGCACGGCAAAGGCCTGCTGATCCGCGACGAGAGCGAACGTTCCCACGTCTACGCCCCCGCCCATGCGCGCGACGCGCTGCAGACCAAGCTGCTGAAAGACCTGATGCAGCGCGCCTTCGCCGGCTCGGCCAAGGCCCTCGTGCTGGCCGCGCTCAAGAGCGGCATCTCGAAAAAGGAGCGCGACGAGATCGAAAGACTGCTCCGGGAAGACAAGCCGGAGGCCAGGGAATGAACGCCGCCGCCGTGGTGAGCGCCATCGGCTGGACCCTGGTCGACTTCGTGTGGCAAGGCGCGCTGCTAGCCTGCATCACGGCTGCCGCGCTGGCCGCGCTGCGTCATGCACGTCCGGAGCAACGCTATCTGGCCGCCTGCCTGGGGCTGCTGGCCTGCGTGCTGTGGCCGGCGGCAACGCTGGTGCAACGCTTGCTGGACGCGGGCGCCGGGAACACGGCGGCCGCGTCCAGGGCCGCCGGCGCGATGGCGGGCGCCGCGCATGGCTCCGGCTGGGAAGCCTTGGTCCAGGACAAGCTGGCGTGGATCGTGATCGGCTGGGCCGTCTGCGCCGCCCTGCTCGCCTTGCGCATGGCGGCCGGCCTGCTCTGGATCCGCCGCGCGGCCGCGCGCGAACCCGTCGATGGCGCCTGGCAGGCACGCCTGCAGCGACTCGCCGGGCAGCTCGGCATCACGCGCAGCGTGCGCCTGCGCGTCGTCGCCCATCTGGCCAGCCCGATCACCGCCGGCTGGTGGCGTCCGGTGGTGCTGGTGCCCGCCGCGCTGGTCTCGGGCATGGCGCCGAATCTGCTGGAAGCCTTGCTGGCGCACGAGCTGGCGCATGTCAAACGCCACGACTACCTGGTCAACCTGCTCCAGAACGTCGTGGAGACCCTGCTGTTCTATCACCCGGCCGTGTGGTGGCTGTCGCAGCGCATCCGCGCCGAGCGTGAACAGATCGCAGACGATATCGCAGCAAGGACGCTCGGCGAACCGCGGCGCCTGGCCCTTGCGCTTTCCGAGCTGGAGAAACTCCAGTTCTCAACCCACCACCTGGCCCTGGCGGCCAACGGAGGAGATCTCATGTCACGCATCACACGCTTGCTACGTCCCCAAACGCGGGTCTCGAACTGGAAGGCGGCCATTCCCGCGCTGGGGCTGGCGGCGATGAGCATCGGGCTGTTTGCCCATGCGGCGCCGGCGGCGCCGGTACAACCGGATACCGAAGCCATTGCGGACTTCCAGTCCTGCGCCAGACCGCAGTATCCGGCGGAGTCGCTCAAGAACAAGCGCGAGGGAACGGTCAGCCTGAGTTTCCTGGTCGGCGCCGACGGCACAGTCAGGGATGCCAAGGTGATCGGCTCCGCAGGCGATCCCGCCCTCGACGAGGCGGCCCGCAGTGCGCTGGTGAGCTGCCGCTTCCATGCGGCGCGCATTGGCGGCAAGCCGGTCGAAGCCTGGACCAAGGTCCAGTATGTCTGGTCGCTGAAATAAGCATGGACCGGCGGGGACGCCCGCCGGGCTTCGAAACCGGGCGGCGCGCCCCGCCCGTTCGCATGTTGCAACAGCTTCCGTGCCTGATCGCGCGAGGCCGGGCTGCTTGCCAAACAAGCAATGTGCCAGCCATAATAGGCGCCCCCAATATCCAGGTCCCCCAATGACATTCGGCACCCGCGGCGCGCTCGCCGCCAGACTGTTGCTCGCAGCTACCCTCGCTGTAACGCTCCCTGCCTGCGCGCCGCAGCACCTGGCCCCGGCGCCGCAGCCCTCCGCCTCCGATGCCGAGCGCAAAGGCTGCGCAAGGCCTGTTTATCCCGAACGCGCACGCGCGGAGAAGCGCGCCGGCACCACGACGATCTCTTTCCTGATCGGCGCAGACGGCTATGTCAAGCAGTCCAGGCTCGCGAAGTCCAGCGGTTCCGCCGACCTCGACGAGGCCGCCCGCTCCGCGCTGTCGCTGTGCAGGTTCCGGCCCGCCATCAAGGACAGGCAAGCGGTCGAGGCCTGGACCGCCGTTCAATACGTCTGGTCGCTGTAGCCGGCCCATAAAAAAACGCGCTGTCACCGTTGAGTGTTGAAAATGCCAATCGCCGCTCGCAGGAGAG
>CBIHLT010000051.1:0-24197 GCA_966210615.1 uncultured Massilia sp. | reverse complement strand
CTTCGCGGCCGACGACGATGCGGGCCGCGGTGTCGTCACGGCGTGGATCGTAGCCGGCGCCCCGGATCTCGACACGCGCCACGTCGGCGCCCGGCGAGGCGGCGTCCTGCGCGTGGCTCGAACCTGCCAGGGAGGCCGCCAGGGCGAATGCCGAGAGCGGATATGCGGGGTGAATGTGTGGCATGGGTTGCTCGTCTCCTTATTGATATGGAAACAATATATGCCACACCTGAGCACATTGTAAACATGTAAACAGCAGTTTCGGGTTCCATGTGTGAGTACTCGTGACTTCCATCCATTGGAATCCATCCATTCAATTCGCATGACGCGAAGTCCGACCCGCCGTCCTGCGCCGCATGCGCCTGGAGCGCGTGCGTTTTCCCTCTGCCTGAAGCTGGGGTACACTCCGCCCATGGCGATGCAGGAATTGCACTTTCCGTAAAGCATCCCGCTATAATGCGCGATCGTTTTTCCAGAGAGGCCCGTCACCGTGTCCCGTATAAAAGTCTTGCCCCAATATGTGCTGCCGAAAACGGCGCTGACCAACTTCGCAGGCCGCGTCGCCGGCGCCAAGGGTGGCGCCATGACCACCAGCCTGATCCGCTGGTTCGTGGGCAAGTACGGTGTGAACATGGACGAGGCGGCCAATCCGGACATCGCCAGCTACACCAGCTTCAACGACTTCTTCACCCGTCCGCTGCGCGAGGATGCACGCCCGCTGGCGGTGGCCGACTTCGTGTGCCCGGTGGACGGCGCGATCAGCCAGTTCGGCGACATCGACGATCACCACATCTTCCAGGCCAAGGGCCACAAGTTCACCACGGCGGAACTGGTGGGCGGCGACGAGCAGCTGGCCGCGCATTTCCAGCACGGCCACTTTGCCAACCTCTACCTGAGCCCCAGGGACTACCACCGCATCCACATGCCCTGCGACGGCCGCCTGACGCGCATGATCTACGTGCCGGGCAAGCTGTTCTCGGTGAACCCGACCACGGCGCGCGGCGTGCCGGGCCTGTTCGCGCGCAACGAGCGCGTGGTGTGCGTGTTCGAGTCCGAGGAGCACGGACCCTTCGTGATGACCCTGGTCGGCGCCACCATCGTGGGCAGCATGGCCACGGTCTGGCACGGCGTGGTCAACCCGCCGCGCATGCCGCGCATCTTCGAATGGAAATACGAGGACCAGCACGTCGTGCTCAAGAAAGGCGAGGAGATGGGCCGCTTCCTGCTCGGCTCCACCGTGGTGATGCTGTTCCGCCGCGGGTCGATCGCCTTCAATGCCGACTGGTCGCCCGAACGCGCGGTGCGCCTGGGCGAATCGATGGGCGACCGTCCGCGCGCCTGAGTTCAGGCCGGGGCGCCGGGCGTTGAAGCCTGCATGAAGGGGTCGTGGCCCGCTTCGCGGCACATCGCGCCGATCAACTCCAGGAAGGCCCGCGTCTTGGCGGGCATCAGTTTACGGCTCGGGAACACCGCCCAGCCGTTCGCCGTCGGCATCTCCCACTCCGGCAGTACCCGCACCAGTTCGCCCGCGTGCAGGTAGGGCTCCGCGAACAGGTCCGAACTGATCGCGATGCCCGCGCCGCGCGCGGCGATACGCGCCAGCAGGTCGGGTGAATTGGCGGTGGCCCGCGCCTGCAGCGCGCGCTCCCAGCGCACCTTGCCGCGCGTGAGCACCCAGGGCACCGATCCGCCGTAGCGGCTTAGGATGCACAGCACGTCGTGGGTCAGGAGGTCGTCCGGATGCTCCGGAATGCCGTGCTGCGCCAGGTAGCCGGGCGACGCGTACAGGCCCAGGCGCTCCAGCGTGATCGGGCGCGCGCTCAGGGTGGCGTCGTCCGGCAGGTCCCCCATGCGGATCGCGATGTCGAAGTTCTCCGCCACCAGGTCGACCCGGCGCGGCGACAGGTCCATCTCCAGGGTCACCATCGGATAGCGCGCCAGGAAGCGCGCCACCACCTCGTTCAGGCCGGCGTTGGCGAAGTCCGGCGGCGCCGAGATGCGCAGCTTGCCGCTCGGCTCGAGCTGGCGGTTCTGGGCCAGGGCCCCCGCGGCCTCCACCTCGTCCGCCACGCGGCGCGCATGTTCCAGCAGGATGGCGCCGAACTCGGTCACCACCAGGCGGCGCGTGGTCCGCTGCAGCAGGCGTTCGCCCAGCCGGTCTTCCAGCAGCGCCAGGCGGCGCGAGACGGTCGACTTGGGCAAGTCCACGCGCTCTGCCGCGCGGCTGAAGCTGCCGGCCTCGACGATCCGGGCAAAGAGCAGCAGGTCATTCGGTTCCACGTCCATGATTGTTCCACCAGTAGAATAGTGTTATCCATTCTACTGTCTTCCGAATTGTTTTTGGGATTGATACAGTGTGCCCATCGAAAACTTTTCTTGGAAACGAAGGGACACAACATGAACATCCTGCACATCACCTCCAGCGTCCGTGGCAACGATTCGGAATCGAGCCGCGTCACCAGGCAGATCGTCGACAAGCTGCTGGCGGCCAACCCGGGCGCGACCGTCACCCGCCGCGACGTCGGCGCCAACCCGCATCCGCAGCTGGACGGCGCGGCCGTCGGCGCCCTGTTCACCCCGGCCGACAAGCGCACCGCCGAGCAGGCGGCGCGCGTGGCCCTGGATGACGCCCTGATCGCCGAAGCCCAGGCCGCCGACGTGATCGTGATCGGCGCCCCGATGTACAACTTCAGCATGCCGGTGCAGCTGAAGGGCTGGTTCGACGCCATCGCCCGCGCCGGCGTGACCTTCCGCTACACCGAGACCGGTCCGGAAGGCCTGCTGAAGAACAAGAAGGTGTACGTGGCCACCTCGCGCGGCGGCGTCTACCCGGTGGAAGCCGACCCGCAAGTGCCGCAGATGCGCGCCCTGCTGAACTTCCTGGGCCTGACCGACCACACCTTCATCTATTCGTCGGGCATGGCCATGGGCCCGGAAGCAGTGAGCAAGGGCCAGGCGGCGGCCAACGAAGCCATCGAAGCCGCTCTGGCATAATCTTCGCCGCCAGCGGGGCGGCGGGGCAAACAGCGTCATCACACCAGGACAGGAGAACAGCATGACCCAGCAAGCGCACGAAGAAGTACAGGCAAGCACGATCGGCAAGACGCGCGGCGTCGAACGGATCATCAACGGCCAGTTCGTGATGGACGGCGCGGGCGTGAAGATCAACCGCGTCCTCACCGGTCCGCTGCAGCGCCGCCTCGACCCCTTCCTGATGCTCGACGCCTTCGGCAGCGACAAGCCGGGCGACTACATCGCCGGCTTCCCCGAGCATCCGCACCGCGGCTTCGAAACCGTGACCTATATGCTCAAGGGCCGGATGCGCCACCGCGACAGCGGCGGCAACGAAGGCCTGATCACGGACGGCGGCGTGCAGTGGATGACGGCCGGCCGCGGCGTGGCCCACTCGGAGATGCCGGAGCAGAACGAGGGCCTGATGGAGGGCTTCCAGCTGTGGCTGAACCTGCCGGCCAGGGACAAGATGACCGATCCCTGGTACCGCGACATCCCGGCCGAGGAAGTGCCGCGCTTCACGCTCGAAGGCGGCGTGACGGTGCAGGTGATCGCCGGCAGCACCCACGGCGTGGACGGCGCGGTGCAGCGCGAAGCCACCCAGCCGCTGTATCTCGACCTCGCCATCCCGGCCGGCGTCACCGTCGAGCAGCCGATCCCGGCCGGCCATAACGCCTTCGTCTATGTATTCCGCGGCGAAGCCGTCATCGAGGGCAAGGCTGTGGCGTCCGGCCGCATGGCGATCCTCGACAACGCGCCGGGTGCCGACGGCGTGCGCATCAAGGCGACCGAGCCGACCCGCCTGCTGGTGCTGGCCGGCCGCCCGCTGAACGAACCGATCGCGCAGTACGGCCCGTTCGTGATGAACACGCAGGAAGAGCTGTACCAGGCGGTCGAGGACTTCCGCAACGGCCGCTTCGTCTGACGCTGTCTTAGCCGGCAAGGGCCGCCCTCGGGCGGCCCTTTTGCCATGCGCGCAGGCGGCGCTTGCGCTACACTGCCGGGATGAAGCATCTGCCCACCTTTCCGCCATGCCGCTGCTAGACACCCTCTCCGCGCTGCTCTCGCGTGCAAGCCGGGCCCTGGGCCTGGAAACCGTCGACGCCTTCCCGCCCGGCCATGCCTACGCACACACGCGCTGGAACAAGGCCTATTTCGACATCGCCTCGGACCTGAGCGCCGACCGGATGGAAACCGCGATCTGCGCGGCGATCGCCAACACGCCCTACGTGTTCGCCCACATCCGCAACCCGACCCCGCGCATGCAGCGCGCGCTGCTGGCGATCATCGAAGCGCGCATGCGCCGCTCGGACGCGCCCACGGACCTGGCGCGCCTGCTGCTCGACGCCTACCGCAGCCCGCATACGCCGGAAATCGTGCCGGGACTGCGCGCGGCCATCGCCGCGAATGCGGAATTCGACCCGCTGGTCCAGGCGCACGCGGTGCTGGCCTACCTGGCCGATGCACCGGCGGCCTTCGGCGTGATCGAGGCGCATCACTAAGCGCCCATGCACATGCTGACCGCGTTCGCCACCGTGCGCGGCATCCGGCTGGTGCTCGCCTTCCCGCATCCCAGCTATGTGCGTCCGGGCGTGGGCGACGTGCTGCTCGCCCGCCTGACGCCCCACTTTCCGGCGCTGCCGATCATGCTGGTGTCGGCCAAGGCCAGCAACGCGCGCGCCTACGCCACCTTCGACACCGATGCGCTGCTGGCCGAGCTGGATCTTGCGGACCTGGTCCTCGAAAGGATCGATCTCGACTCGCCTCCGCTGGTGGAGGCGAAGCCGCCTTTCTGAGGGCTACGCCTGCGTCACGGTGTCGCCGACACGGCGGGGCGCCGCGTTGCCCGGCACGTAGCGCTCGCGCAGCGCCATGAATGGGGTCTCGACCAGGCGGTACAGCAGCCAGCCGCTCAGCACCGACAGCGCGAGCAGCGCCCCGATGGCCGCCGGCGACTCGGCATGCACGCCCTGCCGCGCCAGCCAGGCCGCGCCCATCACGCACACCTGCTTGTGCAGCAGGTAGATGGCGTAGGACCACAGCGCCAGCGCGCCCGCTCCCGGCAGCTTGACGGAGCACAGCAGCGAGCCGGGCGACACCGCCGCCACGATCAGCAGCGAGAAGCCGAGCGCCAGCAGCGGGTAGCCGAACACCGTCGCCCCGCGGCCGTAATGCTCGCCCAGGAACCACCAGAACGCGATGCCCGTCACCGCCAGGCCCGCCAGGCCGAGCAGGTTGCCGTGCCGGACCAGGCGCGCCCAGGCCCGCGGGTGGCAGTTCTTCAGCAGCGCGATCGCGACGCCGGCAAGCAGCTCGTCGAAGCGGCAGAAGCTCGCGTAATAGATGTACTTGTAATAATGGTGCATCCAGTAGCGCTCGCCGGCGACCACGTCCTGCCACAGCCAGGCGCGGGTGAACATGCCGGCCGCGAAGGCGAGCGCGATGAGGAACCACGCCAGGCGCAGCGAACGCCCGAACGCGGCGCCCAGCAGGGCCAGCGCCGGCAGCAGCATGTAGAACTGCTCCTCGATCGCCAGCGACCAGGAATGCGAGAACGCGCTGCCCGGCTCCAGGTGGTAGTTCTGGACGAAGCTCAGGTACTTCCACAGCGGCAGCAGCGGCCCGTCGCCGCGGAAGGCCGGCCACAGGAAGTACAGCGCCAGCACGAACCAGTAGTTCGGCAGGGTGCGCAGCAGCCGGCGCGCATAGAAGCGGGGCAGCGACAAGCCCTCCTCGCTGCGCACCGCCTTGAAGATCTGGTTGCCGATCAGGTAGCCCGACAGCGCGAAGAACAGGTCCACGCCGACCCAGCCGATCTCGCCCACCCAGCCGAAGGTCGGCCGGTCCGTCACGAACAGTACGTAATGGTGCAGGACGACGAGGGTGACCGCGATCGCGCGCAGGGTATCGAGGCCGTGGATGCGGGTGCTGCTCATGCCGGATCAATCAGGTTGGAATTTGCGGATCATGCCACGGCGTCCTTGCCGGCGCCAGCATTCTTCCTGCATTGTCCTATAGAATATTGGCACCTTTTTCCTCCGGACCCTCCAGCAATGACTTCCTCGCGAAAGTACCAGTTCAAATCCGTCAACTACACCGCCCTGGCCCCGGGGCCGCGCCTGATCATCATGGGCGCCACCCACGGCAACGAAGTTTGCGGCACCCAGGCGATCCGGCGCGTGATGGAGGAGATCGACAGCGGCAAGCTGCACATCGCGGCGGGCAGCGTGACCTTCGTCCCGGTGGTCAACCCGCTGGCCTATGCCAAGGGCGAGCGCAACGGCGACCGCAACCTGAACCGCGACCTGTTCCCGAAAGAGAACCCGCAGGACTTCGAAGACCACGTCGGCAACTGGCTGTGTCCCCTGCTCGCCCAGCACGACGTGCTGCTCGACCTGCACTCGTTCAACGCGCCGGGCCAGCCCTTCGTGATGGTGGGCCCGGAGAACAACGACGGCCCGCTGCAGCCCTTCCGCCACGCGGAGATGGAACGCGCCTGGGCGCTGCGCCTGGGCGTGCGCCGCTTCGTCGACGGCTGGCTGGCGACCTACGGCGCCGGCGTGCAGCGCCGCGCGCGCGACGCCGACGAGCTCAAGACCGTGCTGCGCTACGGCGTCGGCACCACCGAATACATGCGCAGCACCGGCGGCTACGCGCTGACCCTGGAATGCGGCCAGCACGCCGATCCGCAGGCGCCGGAAGTGGCCTACCAGGCCATCATGAACACCCTCGCCTTCCACAAGCTGATCGAGGCGCCCGCGCCGCAGCCGGCGCCGTACGAGGAGATCGAGGCGCTGTCGATGGTGGTGGTGCACGACAAGCTGGACGAGGGCGACCATTTCACCCGCCAGTGGGCCAGCTTCGATCCGCTGACCGAGGGCGAGCAGATCGGCCTGCGCGCCGACGGCACGCCGGTGGTGGCGGAATTCGGCGGCCGCATCCTGTTCCCGGATGCAAAGGCGCTGGCCAACAAGGAGTGGTACTACCTGACCCGCCCGAACCCGGGCTTCGGCAAGTAATACAAGGGCTCAGGCCGGCGTCAGCAGCTTGAGCAGGACGATGCCGCCGGCGATCATGCCGATCGCCAGCAGGCGCAGCGCGCCGGCCGGCTCGTTCAACAGGACCATGCCGCAAATGGCAGTGCCGATGGTGCCGATGCCGGTCCAGACGGCGTAGGCCGTGCCCAGCGGCAGGTGGCGCAGCGCCAGGCCGAGCATGCCGACGCTGCCCGCCATCGTGGCCAGGGTGAACGCGGAGGGCCACAGGCGGGTGAAGCCCGCGGTGTACTTCAGGCCGACCGCCCAGGCCACCTCGAGCAGTCCGGCGATAAACAGCTAGATCCAACTCATGGTTTTCCCAGCGAAGGCGCGCAAGACCGGCGAGTATAGCAAGGGCCCGAGGTACTTGCCGCGCCGAAATCGAGGCGGTCCCTGCACGAATTTTTCGAATATCGTAATATGGCGATATTCGGATCGTAAAAATCCGATATAAGGAAGAGCTCATGGACATCGACGCGATCCACAAGGCGCTGGCCAATCCGGTGCGGCGCCAGATCCTGCAGATGCTGAAAGACCCGCAGCAGCACTTTGCCGAGCAGGAACACCCGCTCGACTTCGGCGTGTGCTGCAAGCTGATCGACCAGCGCACCGGCCTGTCGCAATCGACCGTGTCGGCGCACCTGGCGACCCTGCAGCGCGCGGGCCTGGTCACCACGCGGCGCGTCGCCCAATGGGTCTTCTATCAACGCAACGAGGAGGTCATCCAGGCCTTTCTCGACCAACTGAATGACGGATTGTAGGAGTACCGAATGACGACAATGTTTGACCCGATCAAAGTGGGCGCCCTGGAGCTGCCGAACCGTATCGTGATGGCGCCGCTGACCCGCTCGCGCGCCGTGGGCGGCGGCCGCGTGCCGAACGCGCTGATGGCGGAATACTACGTGCAGCGCGCATCGGCCGGCCTGATCCTTTCCGAAGCCACCGCCGTCACGCCGATGGGCGTGGGCTATGCCGATACCCCGGGCATCTGGTCCGACGAACAGGTGGAAGGCTGGAAGCTGGTCACCGATGCCGTGCACAAGGCGGGCGGCCGCATCTTCCTGCAGCTGTGGCACGTGGGCCGCATCTCCGACCCGGTGTTCCTGGACGGCGCCCTGCCGGTCGCCCCGTCGGCGATCCAGCCGAAGGGCCACGTGAGCCTGGTGCGCCCGAAGCGCGACTACGCCACCCCGCGCGCGCTGGATACCGCCGAGATCCCGGCCATCGTCGCGGCCTACCGCAAGGGCGCGGAAAACGCGAAGAAGGCGGGCTTCGACGGCGTCGAGATCCACGGCGCCAACGGCTACCTGCTCGACCAGTTCCTGCAGGACTCGACCAACCAGCGCAGCGACCAGTACGGCGGCTCGGTCGAGAACCGCGCGCGCCTGATGCTGGAAGTGACCGACGCCTGCATCGAGGTGTGGGGCGCCGACCGTGTCGGCATGCACCTGGCGCCGCGCCGCGATTCGCACGACATGGGCGATTCCGACCCGGCCGCTACCTTCGGCTATGTGGCGCGCGAGCTGGGCAAGCGCAAGATCGCCTTCATCTGCGCCCGCGAAGCGGTCGGCGAGGACAGCCTGCGTCCGTTGCTCAAGAAGGCATTCGGCGGCGTCTACATCGCCAACGAAAAGCTGACCAAGGAAAGCGCCGAGCAGCTGATCTCCTCGGGAGAGGCCGACGCCGTGGCCTTTGGCGTGTGGTTCATCGCCAATCCGGACCTGCCCAAGCGCCTCCAGTCCGGCGCGCCGCTGAACACGCCGAAGCCCGAGCTGTTCTACCATCCGACGGCCGAAGGCTATACGGATTACCCGGCGCTGTAAGCCGTCTTTCCCGCGACGGGCCGGCCTCCTGACGGGCGCCGGCCCGTTTTCCATGGTGCTTCGGCTTATCCGCCGCCATGACCGGCCTGGCGCGCAGGCGTTCGGCCGTCTCCTGGGCCACTGGCCCGGCGCCGCCGCTCGGCAATAATCCCGTACGTACATCCTACAAAGCGATATGTATGTGGTGTAAATAGCCCTAAGCGCGTGCTATTCTTGCGCGATTATTATTTCGCGCACACCCGCATGCGCTTCCAAGAGAGAGGAGTCACCGTGAACTTTCCCGCACGCCGAGTGATGGCAATGGCCATCGCATCCGCCTTCGTCTTCGGCGCCGCCGCAGCCTCCGCCGCCGCCGCCCCTGCCCGCGCCGAGAACGCCTACCTGTCGCAGGAAGACGCCGCCGCCCGCTCGGCGCGCGTGTCGAACGTGGACTACGTGCTGGACTTCACCCTGACCGGCAAGGAAAGCTTCGCCGGCACCACCACGGCCACCTTCGACCTGAAGGATACCGATGCGGCGCTGACCCTCGACCTGGACAAGGCCACCGTCAAGTCGGTCACGGTCAACGGCAAGCCGGTAGAGGCGCGCTACAACGGCTGGTTCATCACCATCGCGCCGCAGGACCTGGCCAAGGGCCGCAATACCGTCACCGTCGCCTACGAGCGCCTGCACAGCACCAACGGCGAAGGCCTGCACCGCATGGTCGACCCGGTCGACGGCCGCGTCTACACCTACTCGCACTTCGAACCGGCAGCCGCCCACCAGATGTTCGCGGTGTTCGACCAGCCGGACCTGAAGGCTACCTACAGCGTCACCGTCACCGCCCCGGCCGACTGGACCGTGGTGACCACCACGCGCGAAACCGCCGTCGCCGATGCCGGCGCCGGCAAGCGCTGGACCTTCAAGACCAGCAAGAAGCTCAGCCCCTACAACTTCTCGCTGCACGCCGGCCCCTACAAGGTATGGGAAGACAACAGCGCACGCTACCCGATGCGTCTGTTCGCACGCCAGTCGGTGGCCTCGCAGGTGACGCCGGAAGACTGGTTCCGCTACACAAAGGCCGGCCTGGTCTTCTTCGACGAGTACTTCGGCATCCCCTACCAGTTCGAAAAATACGACCAGCTGCTGGTGCCGGACTTCCTGTACGGCGCCATGGAAAACGCCGGCGCCGTCACCTTCGCCGAAGCGGGCTTCATGTACAAGGCCGCCATGACGGCCGAGCAAAAACAACGCCTGGCGGCCGTCATCATGCACGAGATGGCGCACCAGTGGTTCGGCGACCTGGTCACCATGAAGTGGTGGAACGGCCTGTGGCTGAACGAGAGCTTCGCGTCCTTCATGGGCACCCTGGCCACGGCGGAAGCCACCGAGTTCAAGGACGCCTGGCAGGCCTTCTACCAGACCGGCAAGCAGGCCGCCTATGTGCAGGACCAGAAGGTCACCACCCATCCGATCGAGGTGCCGGTGCCGTCCTCGGCCAACGCCTTCGACAACATCGACGCCATCACGTATTCGAAGGGCGCCTCGACCCTGAAGCAGCTGCGCCACCTGCTGGGCGAAGAGACCTTCCGCAAGGGCGTGCACAACTACCTGGTCAAGTACCAGTGGCGCAACGCGACCCTGCAGGACTTCATCGGCAGCCTGGGCGAGGCCGCGGGCCGCGACCTGGGCGGCTGGACCAGGGAGTGGCTGTACCAGCCGGGCGTGAACACCATCGAAGCTTCCTACACCTGTAGCGGCGGCAAAGGTGGTGGAAAAATCGCCGGCTTCACGCTCGGCCAGAGCGCGCCGAGCAAGGCGCTCCCGACCCTGCGCGAGCAGCGCGTGCAAGTCGCCGCCTTCAAGCTGGACGGCGGCAAGCTCTCGCTGGTCAGGAACGAACCCGTGACCTACAAGGGCGCGAAGACCGCGGTGCCGGCGCTGAACGGCGCCGCCTGCCCGGACCTGGTCTACCCGAACTACCAGGACTGGGGCTTCGCCAAGGTCCAGCTGGACAAGCGCTCCTTCGAGACCGCGCGTTCCAGCCTGTCGCAGGTCGAGGATCCCCTGCTGCGCGCCATGCTGTGGCAAAGCCTGTGGGACGGCGTGCGCGACGCCAAGCTGCCGCTGAACGAATTCATCAAGGTCGCCCTGAACAACGCGCCGCAAGAGAAGGACTACACCCTGCTCGGCGACGTGGTCGGCAAGATCGTTGCCTCCAAGGGCTACCTCGACGCCATGAACCTGAACGACGCCTATGCGAAGCAGACCGCCAGGGCGCTGGAAGACATGGCGTGGCAGGGCGTGGTCGCCCATAAGGGCAACGACAACTTCCAGCGCCGCTGGTTCGGCGCCTACCTGAACCTGGCCAGCAGCGACGAGGCGCTGGCGCGCCTGGCCGGCCTGCTGGACGGCAAGGCTGCCACCGAAGGCCTGCAGGTCAACCAGGACCAGCGCTGGGCCATCATCGGCCGCCTGAACCGCTACAACTACCGCGGCGCGGCCGCGCTGGTGGAAGCCGAACAGGCGCGCGACAAATCCGACACCGGCCAGGGCGCCGCCGTGGCGGCGATCGCCAGCCGTCCCGATGCGAAGACCAAGGCCGAATGGCTGGCCACGATCGAGGACCTGAAGACCAGGCTGCCGTTCTCGCGCGTGCGCACCGCCATGCACAGCATCTACCCGGCCGAACAGGGCAAGCTGGGCGAGCAAAGCGCAGCCAGGCGCCTGGCGAGCCTGCCGGCCCTGGACAAGGCGGCCGGCCCGGTCTTCATGCGCTCCTACGCGACCAGCCTGATCCCGGCCGGCTGCACGCCGCAAAGCGTGCAGCGCCTGCAGCGCGCGGCGGACCAGATGAAGGACTTGTCGGCCTTTACCCGCCGCTCGCTGCTCGACACCCTGCAGGAAGACCAGCGCTGCGTCGCCATCAAAAAGGCGATGACCGCATCCAAGTCCTGAGGCCGCATGCACGCGCACGATGCCGTGATGCCTCGGCGCGCGCCCGGCTGGCCGCTTGCGGTCACGCTGGGCGCGCACCTGCTGCTGGCCTGGTTCTGGCTCACCGCCGGGACGGTCCGCCTGGAGCCCGGGGATCCCGTCGAGCGCGTGTTCAACCTGATCCCGGTGCTGCGCCCGCCGCAGCCGGCTAGTTCGCCGCCGCCCCGGCCGGCGCCGATCCGTCCCACGGAACCGCGCGCCCTTCCCGAGGCGCCGCAGCGCCCGGACATGCAGGCCGCACCGCGTCCCATCCAGCCGCCGCCCGCCGCCAGCTTTTCCGAACCCTACGACGATCCGCTGGCCGAGCGCCGGGAACCCGCGGCACCCGACAGCGGCGCGGCTGAGCAGGCCAGGCGCGAGGCCGGTCCGGCCGACCATGCGCTACGCGAAGGAAAGCCGGCGCCGCTGGCGCCCACCGACACGCGCTGGCAGCGCTTCTCCGAGCGCCTGGAGTCGGCCCACAAGGATAGTTCGCGCACCCTGGCCAGCGAGTCCTACACGACGCCGGATGGCGTCACCATCTACCGCTTCCGGCGCGGCGGCAAGGTCTATTGCCGCACCGGCGGCAGCGTGCGGCCGACGCCCAGCACCCTCGACTACGTGCGCGACCGCGGCGGGGCCGTGCAGTTCGACAGCGGCGGCGGCGAAGGCTCGGCGGGCCTGGTCCGCTGCCCCAAGTACGCCGATTTCAAGCGCGACTAGCCTTGCTTGCGGCTAGGCGCGGCCGGTCCCGCGCTGCGCGCCTCCCTTGGCGGTCCGCCCTGCTCCCTGGCCGCGCACAGCTCGCCTACGCGCCGCCACGCGCCGCTGCCCTCGCACACCACCGGCGGCCGGTCCTGCAGCAGGCGGCCCAGGTCGACCGGCTTGCCGTCGTTGACCTTGACGTTGCGGTCGATCGGCACGCACAGCACGTCGTGCCAGGCGGCCGCGTAGCCGTCCGGCGTGGGCAGCGGCCCGCGCAGGCGCACGGCGGCTTTCTCGCACGCCTTCCTGCTCGCGAACTCGCCGCGCGGGCTGGTGCTCTCCAGCGTTACGTCGCGGTGCTGCTGAAGATAGAGCAGCAGAATCATCGTAAACATCGCATCTCCTTGCCGTTGCCGGCGCCTGCGCTGCATCAGCCTCCCGAAGGCCGGCGCGCGCTAGCCTGATGGGCCACCTGAAAGGACGCCCATGTTCAAGCTCATCACCTGGAATATCCAGTCCGGACGCAGCCCGGACGGCGTCACGGATCTGGACCGCATCATCGCATGCCTCGAGCGCTTCGCACGGCACGACATAATTTGCATGCAAGAAGTGTCCTGCGGCTACGATGCGGACGGAGAGGACCAGTTCGCCGCACTCCGCGCGCGCCTGCCGGGCCACGCCGCCGTCGAAGCCTATGCCTGCGATACCGCCGGACCCGGCGCGCCGGACGCGCCGCGCCGCCGCACCGGCTGCATGATCTTTTCGCGTCATCCGGTACGCGAAGCCTTTCGCCATTCCCTCCCCTGGCCACCGGATCCCGGCGTGGCCAGCCTGCCGCGCACCGCGCTCGAAGTCACCGTGGCCGTGCCCGGAGGCCTGCTGCGTGTGATGACGGCGCAGCTGGAATACTTTTCGTGCGTCCAGCGCCTGGCCCAGGTGGAACGCCTGCGCGAGCTCCAGCGCGAAGCCTGGCTGCATGCGCGCCTGGGCCGGGCCTCGGGCGCGGGGCCGTTCGCGGCGGCGGCGCGCGCCGCGCCGGCCCTGCTGGCGGGCGACTTCAACATGCTGCCCGGCTCGCTCGAGCACCAGCGCCTGCTGGCGCCCTTCGACGACGATACGCCGCCCTGGCGCGACTGCTGGGGCCTGGCCCAGCCCGGCCGCCGCCATGCGCCGACGGTCGGCCTGCACGACCTGCGCCCGGATGCCGCGCCGCCCTTTACCTTCGATTACGTATTCGCCAGCGCCGACCTGGCGGGGAAGGTGCGGCGCATGCGCATCGACGCCAGCGAACAAGGCTCGGACCACCAGGCGCTGCTGGTCGAGCTCGATTGGAACGCTCCCTGACGCGTTCGCCGCGCGGCCCGTACAATAGGGGCTTGCATGCCGCACCGACCGGCAATGCGCGGCCGCAGGCCGCGCTCAGTTTGACAAGGAAACGCTTTGGACTGGGATTATCCACGCCCCTTCATCCTGCCGGTGGCGCCGCGCGCCGGCGACATCGACGGCCTGAACCACACCAACAATGCGGTCTACGTGCGCTGGTGCGAGCAGGCCGGCTGGGCCCACTCGGAACAGCTCGGCCTGTCGCTCGACGACTACCGGCGCCTGGACCGCGCCATGGCGATCCGCCGCGGCGAGTACGATTACCTGCTGCCCACCCTGCTCGACGAGCCGCTGCTGCTGGCCACCTGGCTGGTGGGCGGCGACGGCAAGCTGTCGATGGAGCGCCGCTTCCAGCTGGTGCGCGAGCACGACGGCGTAACGGTGCTGCGCGGCCGCTGGGACCTGGTCTGCATCGAGATCGCCAGCGGACGCCCGCGGCGCATGCCGGCCGAATTCCTCGACACCTACATGCCGGTGGTGGTCGGCCGCGAGGCAGCGCCGTAGACCGTGGCCGGGACGGCCCCGGTCTATGGCGCCGCCTCGCGGCCATCACTTTGCCCACCGCCACATTGCGCGTTCTCAAAGAGCACGTTGAGCGAAACGCAGTCCCGCTCGCGAACGCGGGTTCAGACTGTCTCTTGTCACCGCTACCCGTGCGAGGAAACGATGCCCCATTGCCCGCGACCCGATGCGCGCCCGCGCTGCTTCCCCTATTGGCTGCTGGCCGCGGGCCTGTGCGCGCTCCTGCTCGGCGGCTGCCGGCTGCGCGACGGCGGGGCCGAAGAACTGGTGGTGCCAGAGCTGGTCCGCACCCACCTGTACGTCGCCCCCAACGGCTCCGACAGCAATCCCGGCACCAGCACCGAACCCTTCCGCACCCTGGCGCGCGCATCCCAGGCCGCTTCGCCGGGCACCACGGTGCACGTGGCGCCGGGCACCTATTTCGGCGGACTGCGCACGGTGGCCAGCGGCACCGCCGAAGCGCGCATCGTCTACCAGTCCACCGAGCGCTGGGGCGCCCGCATCGTCCCCCAGCTCGACGCGCGCCAGAGCGCGGCCTGGGACAACCGCGGCAACCATGTCGACATCGTCGGCTTCGAGATCGACGGCACCCAGTACCAGAGCGGCATGAAATGGCTCACCGGCATCTATAACGGCGGCTCGGCCGACAGCATTCGCGACAACCGCATCCACCACATCGCCGCCGATGTCCCCTGCGAGCCCCGGGGCGGTGCCGGCATCACCCTCGACAGTTACTACAAGGGCAAGGACAGCGAGGCGGCCGGCAACCAGGTCCACGACATCGGTCCGCCGGGCTGCGCCACCGTGCACGGCATCGCCGTCAACACCAGTGCGAGCGTGCGCAACAACATCGTCTACCGCATCTCCGGCAGCGGCGTCCACCTGTGGCACGACGCCAGCCATGTGACCGTGCACGCCAATACGGTGGCCGGCTCGGGAAGCGGCATTGTCGTGGGAGGGGGAGACTTCTTCCAGGGAAAGGGGCCGAACGACCACACCCACGTGACCAGCAACATCGTCGTGGACAATGGCCACGGCATCCAGGAACGCGGCGCCACCGGCCCCGGCAACAGCTTCCGCAACAACCTCGTCCATGGCAACCACCAGGACGACTGGGAGCTGGCGCCCGGGCGCCAGCACGCGGCGACGGTCAATGCGCCGCCGCATTTCGTCGACTATGCCCAGGGCGGAACGCCGGATTTCCGGCTGCGTCCGAATTCCCCGGCGATCGGCCACGGGCTTGCGCTCGACACCATCGCGTCCGAGCCCCCTGCCGCCACGGTCAGGCCGGCCAGCCCACCCGGCCCGGCGTCCGGCCTGGGCACGCTGCGCAAGGCGGACATCGGCGCCCTCCCCTTTACCGATCCCTGATACGAGTGCGGACAGCGCCTGGCTAGCGCCCAATGCAACCGCCACGCGAAGCCGCCTGCACAGCGTCTTCGGAGCCGGCCGCGGATGCCGGTTCAGAGAATGTCGTGCACGCGCTCGAACGGGCGGCACAGGCGCACGCCCTTGGGCGTGACCACGAAAGGCCGGTTGATCAGGATCGGATGGGCGACCATCGCGTCGAGCAGCGCCTCGTCGCCGGTGTCCGGCGCATCCAGGCCGAGTTCCGTGAACAAGGCTTCCTTGCTGCGCACGGCATCGCGCACCGTCAGGCCGGCCTCGCCGATCATGCGGCGCAGCGCTTCGCGTGTGGGTGGGGTGGCCAGATAGTCGACGACCTGGGGTTCGTGGCCGGCGTCGCGGATCGCCGCCAGGGTGTTGCGCGAGGTCCCGCAGCGGGAATTGTGGTAAATCGTGATATCCATCTTGGTCGGCTTGCCGCTCGTGTTATCAATCAAACAGCGGCATGATAACCACACCTCCTGCCCCGCACCAGCTTTTTTGCTTGTCCCCCCTGCTCGAGGCCGCTAGAATTCCTCGCTTATTTTCTATGGCGTAATGACTGCTGCTCCATGTTAACAGTCTGTTATGCCCCGACGGAGCCTTCATGAGCGATTACCTGCTGCATCCCGCAGCCCTGCCCACCTGGGGTCAGCGCACTGCACTGCGCCTGCTGACCATGCTTGGCTGGCGCGTGTACTTCAAGCCCCTGCCGGGCCCGCACGGCATCGCGGTGGTGTATCCGCACACCTCGAACTGGGACTTCCTGATCGGCCTGCTCGGCAAGTGGGCGGTGGGCCTGCAGTTCCGCTGGCTGGCCAAGGATTCGCTGTTCCGCGGCGTGATGGGCTCCGTCATGCGTTACTGGGGCGGCATCGCGGTCGACCGCAGCGCGCCGATGGGCGCCACCCGCCACCTGGCACAGCAGATGCTCGCTTCCAAGTGGTGCTGGGTCGCGATCACTCCGGAAGGCACGCGCGGCTACCGCCCGAGCTGGAAGAGCGGCTTCTACCATCTGGCGCAGGCCGCCAAGGTGCCGCTCCTGCTGGTCGCGCTCGACTACCGGAAGAAGGAACTGCGCGTCGTGGACACGCTGGAACTGAGCGGCGACAGCGAGCGCGACATGGAGGCCATCCGCACCGCCTACGCCGAATGCCAGGCGCTTTACCCGCAGCACGCGGCGCCGGTCCGGCTGGCGCGGCGCGACAGCCACCAGGAGTCGGAGCGCAAGCGCGCCTGATCCTTCCACGCGATGCACCCAGGCGCCGGCATGACCGGCGCTTTTTTCGCCTTTCGCCTGGCCCCGCACTTCCGAACATGGCGGTCTCCGCTTCCGGACGTGGGCGCCGGGCGCCTCAGAACTTCACACCCACCGCAAACGAGGCCGTGTCCCGGTCCGCCGCCGGATTGTAATCCCCGCCCCACACCGGCGCATAGGCCAGTTCCGCCAGAAAGCGCTTGCGGTACTCGAAGCGCAGGCCCAGCGCCAGTGACTTGCGCCCTTCGTTGAGCAGGAAGTCACCCGACCATCCCTTCACGTCGTGCACGAACAGCGCATGCGCACTGCCCGACAGCCGCGGCGAGATGGCCGGCAGGCGCAGGTCCAGGCGCGCCCGGTAGCCCCAGGCGTTGGCGCTCGCGTAGCCACGCAGGCTGCACTGGCGCGCCGCGCTGCCGGTGTTGAGCGTGCACCTGCCGTTGACCGGCCCCACGCCGAAGATATCGGCGCGGCCATAGCGCAGCACGGACTGGTCCGGCAATCCGGCCGCATGCTTGCCCACCGCTTCGAACGCGGCGGCCAGCGGCAGGCCGGCCACCGTCCATTCACGGCGGGCGCCGGCCTGGAGCTGCCACATCCCGTACAGGTCGTAGCCATGGAAGATTGCGCCGGGCGCGACCGCGTTGGCGCGCGCCCGCAGCAGCGAAGGCGCAGTGGCGCTCAGGAAGGGCGGCAGCACGTCGCCCGGCGCCAGCATGAAGGGCGTGCCGGGCCGGTAGGACAGCTCGCCGGTGACGCTGGTGGCGCCGCCCTTGTAGTGGAGCGTGAGCGCCGTGATGCGCAGGCCTTCCGGATATTCGGTGAAATACGCCATGTTGCGTCCGTCCGGGTCGCCCGGGACCAGGGCCGGCCCCGTGGGACGGGTGCTGCGCCGCAGTCCCGGCAGCGCGGTGCGCGAGGTGTAGCGGGCGTGATAGAGCCCCAGGTCGAGCCCGAGCGGCGCCGAGCGCCAGCTGAGCCCGGCCCCGAATTCCCTGCTCTCCGGCTTGGGTGCCGGCAGCCGCTTCTGATAGGCCCCGAGCGGGATCCGGGCGCGGTCGCTGACGGCGGGCTGGCCGCTCATCACCCGGTCGCAGCCGTCCACCACGTAGTCGCTCATCGACCACAGCGATCCGCACATGTCGAGCGCCGCGGGCCGGAAACGGGTCTGGTAATAGGCTTCCACGGCGAAGCCCGGCGCAAGGCCAGGCGCGGGTTCGATGCGGCCGAACAGCATCGGACGCGGCACCATGGCTTCGGCCAGCACCGCGCCCGCGCGCCGCAGGCCCGGCAGGTCGCGCGGATTCAGCGCCTCCAGGCCGCCGGGCGTGATCGAGCGGCCGCCCCAGTCGAGCGACTGCCGGCCGACGCGCGCCATCATGGGAATACCGCCCCAGCGCGTGCTTCCCTGCACATAGGCGTCCAGCAGCGCCACCCCGGAAAAGCGCGATAGCCGGGGCGCGCCGGCGTCGCTCAGCGGCGCGCCGGCGGCATAGCCGCTGGCGACGTTGCCCCAGGGCCGCCCGTCCTCGCGCAAGCCGAAGTCGCGCCAGGCCTTGACCCGGACCATGGCCGACAGCGCCCCTTCCCTGGCCGACAGCTCGAACAGTCCCTTGAGCGCGCGCGAGGCCGCGTCCCAGCGCGCATAGTTGGTGTTGGCGTCGTCCGCGTTGCCGCCGCTGCCGTAGCCCACCAGGCCGATGGCGGCCGCGTTCAAGCCGGTCAGCAGATCGGGATCGCGCGCCTGCGTACGCAGCACCTCGCCGTAGGTGATCCTGCCGTTGAAGGAGATGTCGGCGCCGAGCGCCGGGGTGGCGTCGAAGGCGGCGCCGAAGGTGGCGAACAAGGCGGCAAGCCTGGCCGGCCGGGACGGAAACGGGCGTACGGACGCAGCATGTCGGCTCATGTTTTACCTTCGTCTTGTTCGGCCCCGCTGGCAGGGCGGCATGGGGTAATTTGATGCCTCGCCGAAACAATCCTAGTGGACGCCTTATTGCCGGTCAACAAAAAAATTTACGCAAATCAACAGCATTTATGCAGGGTGTTTGTGGCGAATCAAGACGCGTTCAAGCCAGCCGCTTCCAGGCCGTCGCCGCACTGAGGAAGACTTCCCCGTTCAGCGACTCCAGCAGCGCGCTTTGCTTCAGGCGGTCCATCACCGGCCCCTTCACTTCGGCCAGGTGCAGCAGCACGCCGCGCCGGTGCAGCGAGGCATTCAGCTCGGCCAGTCCGAACAGCGCCGTGGTGTCGATCGCGTTCACGGCCGACAGCACCAGCACCAGATGGCGCGTGCCCGGGCGCGCCGCCAGCTCTTCTTCGATGCGCTCGTTGACCGCCTCGACGTTCCCGAAGAACAGGCCGGCATCGATGCGCAGCATCAGCAGGCCGGGCGCGGTGTCGGTCGAAAAGCGGTCCACGTTGCGGAAATGCTCGCTGCCGGGAATCCGGCCCAGCACCGCGATGTGCGGGCGGCTGGCGCGCCAGATCAGGGCCCCGATCGACAGCGCCACCCCGATCACCACGCCCGCCTCCACCCCGAACGCCAGCACGCCGCCGGCCGTGGCCAGCAAGGCCGCGGCGTCGGCGCGGTCGTAGCGCCAGGCGGTGCGCAGGGTCGACAGGTCCAGCATGCCCAGCACCGCGACGATGATGGTCGCGGCCAGGGTCGGCAGCGGCAGCAGCGCCAGCCAGCCGGTGGGCGCCACCAGGGCCAGGGCCAGCAGGCCGGCCGTGATCAGGCTCGCCAGCTGGCTGTTGGCGCCGGCCGCGAAGTTCACCGCCGAGCGCGAGATGCTGCCGGTGACCGGAAAGCCGCCCGACAGGGCGCTGCCCACGTTGGCCGCTCCCAGGCCGATCAGCTCGCGGTTGCTGCCCAGCTTCTCGGGGCGCTTGAGCGCGAGCGCCTGGGCCCCCGACATGCTGATCAGGAAGACCATGAAGCCGATCAGGAGGGCCGGCTTGAGCAGCTGGTCCCAGTGGGCGCCCGAGGTGGCCAGGTTCAGGCCCGGCAGCCCGGCCGGCACCGCGCCGGTGGTCGCCACGCCGAGCCGGTCCAGGCCCCAGGTGGCCACCGCCAGGGTCGCGCCCACCACCACGGCCATGGGGGCGAGCTTGACGCCGATATCCGCGGCGGTGGGCGGCACTCCGCAGCGGCGCAGCAAGGGGGCCAGCCCGGCGCGCGCCGCGAACAGCAGCAGCAGCGAGCCCACGCCCAGCGCGGCGCTTACCGCGTGGGGCGCGAGCGGAGCGCCGCCCAGCAAGGGCCGCACCTGGCCCCAGGCGATCACCAGCGCGGAGCCGATCGTGAAGCCGCTCATGACGGGGCGGGAAAAGAAGTTGGCGAGGAAGCCGATGCGCAGCAGGCCGCAGGCCAGCAGCACCACGCCCGACAGCAAGGCCAGCTGCGCCGCCAGCACCCCGTACAAGGCGCTCCCCGGCGCGGCCAGCGGCGCCAGGCTCGAGGCCGTCATCAAGGACACGATGGCCATTGGGCCGACCGACTGGGTGCTGCTGGTGCCGAACAGGGCATAGAGCACGGGCGGGATGATGCTGGCATAGATGCCCGCCACCGGCGGCAGGCCGGCCACCAGCGCATAGGCCATGCCCTGCGGGATCATCATCATCGCCACGACGATGCCGGCGCTGATGTCGCCCGGCAGCATCGCGCGCCGGTACTGCTGCAACCACTGGAGCATGGGAGGAAGCGAAAACTTGCTTGTGTGAAAACCGCTAGCCTAGCACGGCCATCATCGCATGGCCAGCCACCGTGCCCCCCTTCATTGCATGGCCAGTTCCACGCAGTTGCGCCCGGCCCGCTTGGCGCGCGCCAGCGCCGCGTTCACGCGCACCGCGAGCGAATCGCCGCTTTCCGTCTCGCCCAGCTGGGCCACGCCCAGGCTGACGGTCACATGGTCGCAGCCGGGAATCCCGGCCTGTTCGATGGCGGCGCGCAGCTTTTCCGCCATCTTGAGGCCGTCGATGGCGCTGGTGTGCGGCGCGATGACCAGGAATTCCTCGCCGCCCGCCCGCACCAGCACGTCGCTCGAGCGCAGCAGGGCCTTGACCGTATCGGCCACCGTGCGCAGGACCAGGTCGCCCACCGGATGGCCATAGGTGT
The DNA here is from genome assembly GCA_966210615.1 of uncultured Massilia sp. GTDB lineage: Bacteria > Pseudomonadota > Gammaproteobacteria > Burkholderiales > Burkholderiaceae_D > Telluria. Next base: position 2,999 of record CBIHLT010000051.1, on the reverse strand, counting down.
CGTTGATGTTGCTGAAGCGGTCGATGTCGAAGCCGATCAGCGCCAAGGGCAGCCGGTAGCGGCGCGCGCGCCTGATCTCCTGTTCCAGCAGGGTCTCGCCGTGGCGCCGGTTGGCCACGTTGGTCAGCGCATCGGTGCTCGCCAGGTGGGTCACGCGCGCCAGCAAGGCTTCGTTTTCGCGGACCGTCTCGGTCATGCGCAGGCCGAAGGCAGCCAGCTGCGCCAGGTCCTCGAACGCGCCCAGCTGGGCCTGCGAGAACGCGTGCGCATGGCCGAACAGCAGGCAGAGCGAGCCGCGCGGCGCTCCCGGTCCCTGGGCCGGAATCGGCAGGCCCAGGGCCATCTGAACGCCGCAGGCGCGCAGGCTGGCAGCCAGTGCCGGCTCGCCCGCCTTGTCGAGGTCGTCGAGCAGGGCGAATTCGCCGCTGGCGGCCGCCAGCAGGCCCGGGAAGGCATGGCGCAGCGGCGAATGCAGCAGCTTGTCGCCGCGCAGCAGCAAGGGCGCCAGCCGCAATCCGGTCGATCCCTGTTCCGCTTCCAGGTGCAGGTCGCCGTCGCGCAGGTAGAACATCGCCGCGTGCACCACGTCCGGCCAGCCCGCCAGCGCTTCGCACAGGCGTTCCGCGAAGCGCGCGCTGTCGTCCGCCTCCTCGAGCGCGCGCTGCGCGGCAGTGTGCACCGCCAGCAGGCCGCGCAGCCCGGCTTCACCCGGCGCCGGCTCCGCCGCGCGCGCGAAGCCACGGCCCAGGCGCTCCGCCAGCACGGCGCGCAAGGCCTCGGCGTCCAGCGGGCCGATCGCGTAATCGAGCGGGCCGAAGGCCATCAGGGCGGACAGCCAGCGCGCATTGGTGAAGGGGCAGAGCACGAGCACCGGGGCGCCGGCGCGCGCGGCCACCAGTCCGCCCAGGGCCTGCAGGTCCAGTCCCGGCTCGAAGCGTTCCAGGTCCAGCACCAGGACGTCGGCCGGCTGGCGTTCCAGCAGCGTGGAAGCCTGCAGCGCGCTGTCGGCCACGCGCAGCTGCGCGAACAGGCCGGCGCAGGCTTCCTGGAAGGCGCCGCGGCGCTGGCCCACCGGGCTGACGTAGATACCTGTGTAGGTCCTTGGCATGCCGTCCTGCTGAGACATCTGTGCTCCCCCTCGTGCATCCTGTTATCAAACCAGGCAAGTTTGCCAGAAAGCTTACCCATGGGATAGCGGAAATGCGCCACTGTGTGTGGAAGCGCACCGTCGCCCTGCCCCGTGCATTGAATACTGCTTCGGTCGATTCACATGCATTCAGGGAGAGCGTAATGCCAAACCAGGACGATGTAGCGAACAAGCAGAAAGCGATCCAGAGCCGGCAAGACCAGATCGACGCCAGCATGCAAAAGGCCGAGAGCCCGGATCCGGTGCAGACCGGAATCCGGCAGCCGGCGCCGCCGATGCCGCCGCAGCACCTGGCCAAGCCCGGCCTGGAAGCGCAGATGGACCTGAAGCCGAAATTCCTGGCCGAGCAGTACAAGGGCAGCGGCAAGCTGCAGGGCATGAGCGCCATCGTCACCGGCGGCGATTCCGGCATCGGCCGCGCCGTCGCCGTGCTGTTCGCGCGCGAAGGCGCGGACGTCGCGGTCCTGTACCTGAACGAGCACGAGGATGCGGCCGAGACCCAGCGCCACGTCGAGCAGGAAGGCCGCCGCTGCGTGACCATTGCCGGCGATGTCAAGGACGAAGCCTTCTGCAAGGAGGCGGTCGACAAGGTGGTGGCCGAGTTCGGCCGCCTGGACGTCCTGGTCAACAATGCGGCCTTCCAGGAACATGCCAACTCGCTGCTGGACATCACCGAGGAGCGCCTGGACGAGACCTTCCGCACCAATATCTACGGCTACTTCCACATGGCCAAGTCGGCCCTGCCCTATCTCAAGCGCGGCGCCGCGATCATCAATACCGGTTCCGTCACCGGCCTGAAGGGCTCGAAGAAGCTGCTCGACTATTCGGCCACCAAGGGCGCGATCCACGCCTTCACCATGTCGCTGGCGGCCAGCCTGATCGAGCAAGGCATCCGCGTCAACGCCGTGGCGCCGGGCCCGGTCTGGACGCCGCTGAACCCGGCCGACCAGTCGCCCGAGCAGATCAAGGAATTCGGCGCCAGCACCACCTTCAAGCGCCCCGCGCAGCCGGAAGAACTGTCGCCGGCCTACGTGTTCCTGGCCTCGCCGGTGTGCTCAGGCTATATCACGGGCGTGGTGCTGCCGATCACCGGCGTGGTAGGCGAATAAGGAGCGATCATGGCGCGCAGCATGTGGAAAGGGGCGATCAGTTTCGGGCTGGTCCACATCCCCGTCGAAATGTACGCGGCGGTCGACAACAAGGGGCTCGACCTGACGATGCTCGACCGGCGCGACTTTTCTCCGGTCGGCTTCAAGCGCTACAACAAGGGCAACCACAAGGAGGTCTCGTGGGACGACATCGTCAAGGGCTATGAATACGCGCCCGGCGAATACGTGGTCCTGTCCGACGAAGACCTGCGCCGCGCGAATCCCGAAGCCACCCAGACCATCGACATCCTGGCCTTCGTGGACGCCGAGGAAGTCCCGCTGATCTACTACGAGCAGCCCTACTACCTCGCGCCCGGCAAGGGCGGCGACAAGGTCTATGCGCTGCTGCGCGAAACGCTCAGGAAAGCCGGCAAGATCGGCATCGCCAACGTCGTCATCCGCGTCAAGCAGCACCTGGCGGCGCTGGTGTGCGTAGGCGACACCATCGTGCTCAATACCCTGCGCTACGCCGACGAGATCCGCGAGACCGAAGCGCTCAAGATCCCGGGCAAGACCGGCCGTACCGCCGTCAACGACAAGGAGCTCAAGATGGCGATGGCCCTCGTGCAGGGCATGAGCGAGGACTGGGACCCGGAGCAGTACCACGATACCTACCGCGAGGACGTCATGGCCATGGTCGAAAAGAAGGTCAAGGCCAAGCAGACCAAGACCATCACCATGCCCGAGCCGGAAAAGGAAAAGCG
>CBIHLT010000050.1:0-24628 GCA_966210615.1 uncultured Massilia sp. | reverse complement strand
CCTCGTAAAAACGACGCCCGACCGCGCCCTCACGCGCCGGCGTTTCCTGGGCGGGGCCGGCGTCGCCGCCGGCGCCGGCGCGCTGGCCCGGCACCTGCCGCTGAACGTGATCGAACCGGCGCAAGCCGCCGACCCGGTGCCGAACGCGCCGGTGCCCACCGAGATCAAGCGCACCATCTGCAGCCACTGCTCGGTCGGCTGCTCGGTGGACGCGGTGGTCGCCAACGGCGTCTGGGTGCGCCAGGAAGCGGCCTTCGACTCGCCTATCAATATGGGCGCCCACTGCGCCAAGGGCGCCTCGGTGCGCGAGCACGCCTTCGGCGAGCACCGCCTGCGCTACCCGATGAAGCTGGTGGGCGGCAAGTACCAGCGCATCTCCTGGGACCAGGCCATCAACGAGATCGGCGACAAGCTGCTGCAGCTGCGCCAGCACGCCGGCCCCGACGCCCTGATGGTGATCGGCAGCTCCAAGCACAACAACGAACAGGCCTATTTGCTGCGCAAATGGGTCTCGTTGTGGGGCTCGAACAACTGCGACCACCAGGCGCGCATCTGCCACTCGACCACGGTCGCGGGCGTGGCCCAGACCTTCGGCTACGGCGCGATGACCAACTCCTTCAATGACTTGCACCACAGCAAGGCGGTGCTCTTCATCGGTTCCAACCCGGCCGAGGCCCACCCGATCTCGATGCTGCACTTCCTGCACGCCAAGGAGCTGGGCGCGAAGATGATCGTGATCGACCCGCGCTTCACCCGCACCGCGCGCTTCGCCCACCATTACGTGCGCGTGCGCCCGGGCACCGACATTCCGCTGGTGTGGGGCATGCTGTGGCATATCTTCCAGAACGGCTGGGAAGACAAGAACTACATCAACCAGCGCACCTACGGCATGGAGGACGTGCGCAAGGAAGTCGCCAAGTGGACCCCGGACAAGGTGTCGGACGTCACCGGCGTGCCGGAATCGGCGGTGCGCATGGCGGCCGAGATGCTGGCCACCAACCGGCCGTCCTCGGTGGTATGGTGCATGGGCATTACCCAGCACCACGTCGGTACCGCCAACGTGCGCGCGCTCTGCATCCTGCAGTTGGCGCTGGGCAACATCGGCGTGCCGGGCGGCGGCGCCAACATCTACCGCGGCCACGACAACGTGCAGGGCGCCACCGACGTCGGCCCCAACGGCGAGTCGCTGCCGGGCTACTACGGCCTGGCGGAAGGCTCCTGGAAGCACTTCGCCAATGTCTGGGGCGTGGACTACAACTGGATACTGTCCCGTTTCGCGTCCAAGGAGCTGATGGAAAAGCCCGGCATCACGGTGTCGCGCTGGTTCGACGCGGTGAACGAGCAGAACAAGTTCGTCGACCAGCCGAGCAACCTGCGCGCCGTGTTCTACTGGGGCCACGCGCCCAACAGCCAGACCCGCCTGCCGGACATGAAGGCGGCCATGCAGAAGCTCGACATGCTGGTGGTGATCGATCCTTACCCCAGCATGACGGCGTCCATGCACGGACGCACCGACGGCGTCTACCTGCTGCCGGCCGCCTCCCAGTTCGAGACCCAGGGTTCCTGCACCGCCTCCAACCGCTCCCTCCAATGGCGCGAGCGGGTCATCATGCCCTTGTTCGAGTGCAAGACCGACCACGAGATCATGTACTTGTTCGCGCGCAAGCTCGGCTTTCACAACGAGCTGTGCAAGAACATCAAGGTGGAGCACAACGAGCCGGTCATCGAGGACATCCTGCGCGAGATCAACCGCTCCTGTTGGACGATCGGCTACACCGGCTGCTCGCCGGAGCGCCTCAAGCTCCACATGGAGAACAAGCACACCTTCAACCCGACCACGATGCGGGCCGACTCCGGTCCCTGCAAGGGCGACTACTACGGCTTGCCGTGGCCGTGCTGGGGCACGCCGGAGATGAAGCACCCGGGCACGCCCATCCTGTACGACATCAGCAAGCCGGTGGCCGAGGGCGGCATGCCCTTCCGCGCCAACTGGGGCGTGGAGCACAACGGCGAGAGCCTGCTGGCGGCCGACGGCTCCACCAACAAGGACAGCCAGCTGGACGTCGGCTACCCCGAGTTCGACCACGTGTTCCTCAAGAAGCTGGGCTGGTGGAGCGAGCTCACCCCGGCCGAGCAGGCGATGGCCGAGGGCAAGAACTGGAAGACCGACAACTCGGGCGGCATCATCCGCGTCGTCATCGCCCACGGCTGCGCGCCCTGGGGCAATGCGCGGGCGCGGGCCAACGTCTGGAACTTCCCGGACCCGGTGCCGGTGCACCGTGAACCGCTGGCCTCGCCGCGCCGCGACCTGGTCGCCAAGTACCCGACCTACGACGACAAGGCCGCCTTCTGGCGCCTGCCGACCCTGTACAAGTCGGTGCAGGCGGTCGACTTCTCCAAGGACTTCCCGCTGATCATGACCTCCGGGCGCCTGGTCGAGTACGAAGGCGGGGGCGAAGAGACCCGTTCCAATCCCTGGCTGGCCGAGCTGCAGCAGAACATGTTCGTCGAAATCAACCCGCGCGACGCCCAGCAGATCGGCGCCCGGGTGGGCGAGTACGTCTGGGTCGAGAGCCCGAACGGCGCCCGCCTCAAGATGATGGCCATGGTCACCGAGCGCGTCCCCGTGGGGCTGGTGTGGATGCCCTTCCACTTCGGCGGCTGGTGGATGGGCGAGGACCTGGAGCGCCACTACCCCGAGGGCGGGGCACCGACCGTGCGCGGCGAGGCCTGCAACACGGCCTGGACCTATGGCTACGACGCCGTGACGATGATGCAGGAAACCAAAGTGTCGCTGTGCCGCGTGGTGCGGGCCTGACGCCACTGAACAGCAGAGGAGACTGAGATGGCTGCGAGGATGAAGTTCATCTGCGACACCGAGCGCTGCATCGACTGCAACGGTTGCGTGACCGCCTGCAAGAACGAGAATGAGACGCCCTGGGGCGTGAACCGCCGGCGCGTGGTGACGATCAACGACGGCGTGCCGGGCGAGCGTTCGGTGTCGGTCGCCTGCATGCATTGCACCGACGCCCCCTGCCTGGCGGTGTGCCCGACCAATTGCATCTACCACACCGAGGACGGCATCGTCCTGCACAGCAAGGACCAGTGCATCGGCTGCGGCTACTGCTTCTACGCCTGCCCGTTCGGGGCGCCGCAGTTCCCCGAGACCGGCCTGTTCAACCACCGCGGCAAGATGGACAAATGCACCTTCTGCGCCGGCGGCCCGGAACCGGACACTTCGGAAGCGGAATTCAAGAAGTACGGCCGCAACCGCATCGCCGAAGGCAAGCTGCCGGCCTGCGCCGAGCAGTGCGGCACCAAGGCCTTGCTGGCCGGCGAGGCCAACATCGTCGCCGACATCTACCGCCAGCGCGTCGAGACCCGCGGCTACGGTCCCGAGCTGTGGGGCTGGAAGATCGCCTACGGCCGGCCCAAGCGCGGCGGCGAGATCAAGGCCAAGGGTGACCTGCCGCGCGAGAACCAGTTGCGCAACGATTTCCAGAACGGCGGCGGGAGGTTCCCGACATGAAAGCACTCAAGCTGATTGCCGCCGCCGCGCTGCCGCTGCTGCTGGCCGGCTGCCTCGAAGCCGACCAGCACCCTGCCTGGATCGATGGCGAATACGCCGGCAAGGAAGATCCGCGCCCCTACCAGACGCGCTTCCACAACGACCGGCTGGCATGGTGGGCGGCGATGGAAAACCGCAACATGAAGCAGAACGAGTACAACCGGGCCAACCCCTGACGAGGAGCCATTCATGCGAGCGAACCTGATGCTGTTGCGCGCCATGCTGGTCCTGCTGGCCGCGCTGGTGCTGCCGTCGAGCTGGGCCGGCGTGCCCAACGAGCGCGCCGAACCCGCCTACGCGGAAGAGCAGACCATGCTCCAGATCGAGGGCGACTCGCGCGTCCCCGAGCCGGGCCTGAACCAGGCCGCCTCCGGCCGCGTGCACCTGGACCGCCACTTCCTGGGCCAGTACGGCGACAACGAAGCGAACGTCATCGTCCAGCGCGGCGGCAATACCTGGCGCCACCTGCGCAACGGGCCGCTCGCCACCATTGCCGGCATCATCCTGCTGGTGGTGCCGCTGCTGATCTTCATCTTCTACCAGACGGTCGGCCCGATGCGCGAGGAGCCGCGTTCGGGGCGCAGCATCCAGCGCTTCACCCGCTGGGAGCGCCAGGTGCACTGGGCCACCGCCTTCAGCTTCATCGCACTGGCCATCACCGGCATCATCATCATGTTCGGCAAGAAGATCATGCTGCCGTGGATGGGGCACACCCTGTTCTCCTGGGTCGCCATCATCTCGAAATACCTGCACAACTTCGTCGGCCCGCTGTTCATCCTGTGCTCGATCCTGATGTTCTTTACCTTCGTGCGCCGCAATGTTTACAACCGCAACGACTGGCAGTGGGTGAAGCAGGGCGGGGGGCTGGTCTCGCACAAGCACGTGCCGGCCGGCTTCTTCAACGCCGGCGAGAAGACCTGGTTCTGGCTGGGCGTGACCCTGCTCGGCCTGGTCATGTCGATCACCGGCCTGATCCTCGACTTCGTGACCTTCGGCCAGACCCGCTACGTCATGCAGGTCGCAAACTACCTGCACATCGGCGGCTCGGCCCTGTACATCGCGGCGGCCATGGGCCACATCTACATCGGCACCTGGGGCACGCCGGGCGCCTACGAGGCCATGCGCTACGGCACCGTGGACGAAGAGTGGGCGCGCGCCCACCACGCGCTGTGGTACGAGCAGGTGAAGAACGGCACGGTGTCCGGGGCGAGCCGGGCGACCGGACCGGTGCCACCGCCGCGCCCGGGCCCGGCGCATTGAGGACAGCCATGAAAACGACCAGCATCCTGACTACCTTCAGCCTGGCGGCGCTCGTGCTGCTTGCCGGCTGCGACCGCAACCGCGCCGCCCACGTGGCCGGCATCGAGCAGACCAAATTCCCGGGGCAGGTGACGGCCGGCGGCGGCACCAGCGGCGAGATCCTGGAAAAGAACAAGCGGCCGACCACCGACGCCACCTATGCGGGCGGCACGCCGGGCATCGCGGGCGGCTCGGGCGGCACCACGGGCGGCGCGGCCACCGCCGGCACCGTCCGGGAAACCGGCCAGGGCCCGGACAAGGGCGTCACCAATCCGGGCGGCAGCAGCCAGGGCACCCAGCTTCCGTCGGGCGACAACCCGCCGCCGGCGCCGCCGCCCGCCAACCAGCCGACGGCCCCGGCCAGCAACGCCGCACCCCAGGGCCCGGCCGCGCCGGGCAAGATGGAGGGCAAATGATGAACACCATCACGCTGAACAGGATCGCGCTGGCGGCAGGACTGACGCTGGTCCAGGGCGCATGGGCGGCCTTGCCGCCGCCGACCCCGGCCCAGGCCCAGGCCGCCGCAGCCAAGAAGGCCGAAGCGGACGCCAAGGCGGCCAAGGACAAGGAGGCGCTGGCGAAGTCGATCGACGCGGTCAGCGCACGCTGGCGCTCGCGCGCGGCGGGGCAGGGCTGGAAGGTCAACGCCCCGGTGGCGATCGCGGCCGCTCCCGCGGCGGCGCCCGGCGCCAAGCCCGGCGCCGTGACCCCGCCGGCGGCGGGCGTGCCCGCCGGCGCGCCGTCCGCGGCCACGCCCGGCACCCGGGGGGCGGCGCCGGCGACGGGCGCCGCGCCGCGCAGCCCGCAGGCGCTGCAGGCTGCCAACGTCCCGGTCAAGAGCGAAAAGCTGGGAACGGCCGCGCCCAGCACCGACGTCAAGAAAGCGCCCTCGAAGCCCGTCCCGGCCGGCACCGCGCCGGCCCTCGACCGCAAGAGCACGCCCGAGACGGCCAACAAGAAATGAAGGAGGCCCGCTGGTCATGAAAATGGGAAGCATGCCGATCGCGATCATCATGCAGCGCCGCGCGCCGCAGCACCGCTGGGCCGACGACGCCTGGGCGGCGGTCGGGGTGGTGCCGGACCGCGGCGACCTGCCGCGCCTGCAGGTGCTGAGCGAGAGCCCGGACCGCGACTACTACCTGGTCTCGGGGCTGGAGCTGGAGTTGTACACGGACGAGAACGAAGGCTACTACGAGAATTGCATGGCGCCCGAATCGAAGGTGTTCGTGCTGTGGCGCATGGAGGATGGCAAGGCGATTCCCGTGCGCGCCTCGGTCAGCTACGTCGAGGGCACGCGCATGTTCGACTCCGGCGAGGCGGCCGACGGCGTGACCATGCCGGCCGAGATCTACGCCTGGGTCGCCGACTACCTGCGCAAGAACTACACACCGCGCCCGCGCAAGGGGCGGCAACACGGATGAGCGGCAAGACCATGGCCGAAGAAGGCTTCCTGCGCCGCTGGTCGCGGCTGAAAACGACCGGCGGCGAGACGGCGGCGCCGGCCTCCACGCCGGCCGCCCCGCCTCCACCCGCCGTGCAGGAGCCCGCGGCCGCGCAGGCCGACACGGCGCGGCCCTTGCCGACGCTGGACGACGTCGCTACCCTCAGTTTCGAGTCCGACTATTCCGGTTTCGTGGCCCAGGGCGTCGACAAGGCGGTGCGGCGCCTGGCGCTCAAGAAGCTGTTCTCCGATCCGCACTTCAAGGTGATGGACGGCCTGGATATCTATATCGACGATTACAACATAGCCTCGCCGGTGGCGGCGGACATGCTGGCCGAGCTGCGGCACGCGGACAGCGCCCTGGCGCGCGTGCTCGAAGACGAAGAGCAGGGCGAAAAGGCAGGCGGCGGGGGCGGAGAAGCGCCGCCGCAGCCGGAGCTGGAGCCGGAGCCGGCGCTGGAGCTGGAGCAGGCGCCGCCGGCGCAATCAGGGAATCCACAAGAGAACCCACAAGGGAACGCATGAACATTCGACTCAACGACGGGGCTTCCGCCGACCCCGTGCGCAACCAGCGGGATGCGCTGGCACGCCAGGCCGCGCTTGCGGCCCTCGACGCCTTTCCCGCCTTCGAACCCGCGATCACGGTCGACTACCGCTCGGCCGGCCGCGTGCTGGTCGTGGGCCCCGCAACCCAGGCCCTGCCCTGGGCCGACCGGCTTGCAGGCGCCTTGCCGGTGACCGCCATCGTCCTCGACGAACCGCCGCTGGGCGCGGCGCACGCCTACCCGGTACATATGGCCCGCAGCGTCGCCGTGGCCGGCTGGCTCGGCGCCTTCGAGGCGCGCTGGCAGGCGCCAGGACAGCCGCTGGGCAAGGGCAGCTTCGACCTGGTGCTCGACCTGTGCCCGGCGCCCCTGATCCTGAGCCACCAGCGTCCGCACGGCTATTACGCGCCCGGCGGGGATGAATCCGCGCGCGCGGCGGCGGCGGGCGAGTTGCTGGACATGGTGGGCGACTTCGAAAAGCCAAAATACTTCAACTACAAGGAACGCCTGTGCGCGCACAGCCGCAACGGCCGCCAGGGCTGCAACGCCTGCGTCGACATCTGCTCGGCCCAGGCCATCGCCGGCGACGGCGACAAGATCAAGGTCAACCCCTACCTGTGCGCCGGCTGCGGCGCCTGCGCCACGGTATGCCCGACTGGGGCGATCACCTACGCCTATCCGCCCGCCCAGCTGACCGGCAAGCGCATCCAGGCGGCCTTGCGCGCCTTCCGCGAGGCGGGCGGCGAGGAACCGGTGCTGCTGCTGCACGACGGCGGGCGCGGCGCGGCGCTGCTGGCCCAGCTCGGCCCGGAGGTCCCGGGCCGCATCCTGCCCCTTGGCCTGCACCATGCGGCCGCCACCGGTATCGACGTCTGGCTGGCGGCGCTGGCCTATGGCGCGGCCGGCGTGGCGGTGCTGATGACCGGCGAGCATGCGCCGCAATACGTGGCCGCGCTCGACCAGCAAATGGCGGTCGCGCAAGCGGTGGTGGACGGGCTGGGCTATGCCGGTCCGCACTTCCAGCTGCTGCGCATCGAGGCCCTGGACGAGCTGGCGCTGGCCTTGCGCCACGCGCCGCGCGGCGAGGCGCCGCATGAGCCGGCCGTGTTCCACCTGGCGGCCGACAAGCGCAACACCCTCGACTATGCGCTCGAACACCTGCACCGCCACGCGCCCCTGCAGCCGGACGTGGTGCCGCTGCCGCCGGGCGCGCCCTTCGGTGCGGTGGCGGTGGACCGCCAGGCCTGCAGCCTGTGCATGTCCTGCGTCGGCGCCTGCCCGGCCGCGGCCCTGCAGGACGGGCAGGGCATGCCGCAGCTGCGCTTCATCGAGAAGAACTGCGTGCAATGCGGCCTGTGCGCGAGCACCTGCCCGGAGAACGCCATTAGCCTGGTGCCGCGCATGCGCTTCGGCGAGACCCGCATGCAGGCGGTGGTGCTCAACGAGTCCCAGCCTTTCCACTGCATCCGCTGCAGCAAGCCCTTCGGCACCCTGCAGATGGTCGAGAACATGCTCGGGCGCCTGGCCGCGCACCCGGCCTTCGCCGCCAACCTCGACCGCCTGCGCATGTGCGGCGACTGCCGCGTGATCGACATGATGGAACCGCAGGACGAGATGCGCGTGACCGTGCTCAAGCGCGATTAGGGCCGGCTACGTGTCCATCAGCCCGCAACAGTGGACCTGGGCCCCGGCGCAGGCCGGGACCCAGGTTCGTCGCGCAGCCGCGGGGCACGCGAACTTCGGTTCCGGCTTCCGCCGGAACGGCGGCGTATTGATGCGGCAGCCCTAAAGCGCGGTATCTGCCGCAGCGCCGAGAACCATCCCCCCACGGCCGCCGAAACAATGGCAAAATGGTCAAGAAAGGGCATCGCCTGCAGGCATGCCCAGCTGTTCCACCGCCAGTGACCAGGAGACACCATGACGCCAACCCAGCGCTTCGTGCAGGCGCGCGATTTCCTCCAGCAGCACCGCAGCGATTACGAGACCGCCTGCCGCGGCTACCAGCGGCCCCAGCTCGACAGCTTCAACTGGGCGCTCGACTACTTCGACCATCACGCCAAGGACAACCTCACCCCGGCGCTTTGGGTGGTCGAGGAAGACGGCAGCGAACGGAAGATCTCCTTCGCCGACATGGCCGCGCGCTCGAACCAGGTGGCCGAGTACCTGCGCCAGTGCGGCGTGCGGCGTGGCGACCGCGTGCTGCTGATGCTGCCCAACCGGGTCGAGCTGTGGGAAATCATGCTGGCCGGGATCAAGCTCGGCGCCGTGCTAGTGCCGACCACGATGCTGGTCTCGGGCGCCGACCTGGCCGACCGCCTGGAGCGCGGCCGCGTCGGCCACGTGATCGCCCAGGCCTCGGAAGCCCACAAGTTCGAGGGCCTGGAAGGCAACTACACCCGCATCGCCGTCGGCGGCGCGCTGGAAGGCTGGCGCGACTTCGAGGACAGCCGCGCCGTGCTGTCCGTGTTCACGCCCGAAGGCGAGACCCGCGCCACCGATCCGCTGCTGCTGTACTTCACCTCCGGCACCACGGCCAAACCCAAGCTGGTGCTGCACAGCCACCAGAGCTATCCGGTGGGCCACCTGTCGACCATGTACTGGATCGGCCTGCAGCAGGGCGACGTCCACTGGAACATCTCCTCGCCGGGCTGGGCCAAGCACGCCTGGAGCTGCTTCTTTGCGCCATGGAACGCCGGCGCCACCGTGTTCGTCTACAACTACGAGCGTTTCTCGGCCAAGGGCGCGCTGGACACCATCGTGCGCTGCGGCGTGACCTCGCTGTGTGCGCCGCCCACCGTGTGGCGCATGATGATCAAGGAAGACCTGGCGGCGTGGAAGCCGCCGCTGCGCGAGCTGGTCGGCGCGGGCGAGCCGCTCAACCCGGAAGTCATCGAGCAGGTCGAGCGCGCCTGGGGCATCCGCATCCGCGACGGCTTCGGCCAGTCCGAGACCACCTGCCAGATCGGCAATTCCCCGGGCCAGCCGATCAAGCCGGGCTCGATGGGCCGCCCGCTGCCGGGCTACCAGGTGGCGCTGCTCGACATCGACGACCAGCCGGCGGAAGAGGGCGAGATCTCGGTGAAGCTGGACGCCGCGCCCATCGGCCTGATGCTGTGCTACGAGGGCGACGAGGCCAAGACGGCGGACGTGATGCGCGCCGGCTACTACCACACGGGCGACACCGCCACGGTCGACGCCGACGGCTACTACTTCTACGTGGGCCGCAACGACGACGTGTTCAAGTCTTCCGACTACCGCATCAGTCCCTTCGAGCTGGAGAGCGTGCTGATCGAGCACGAGAGCGTCCTGGAGGCGGCGATCGTGCCCAGCCCCGATCCGCTGCGCCTGTCCGTGCCCAAGGCCTTCGTCACCCTGCGCCAGGGCGTGGCCCCGAGCCGCGAGGTGGCGGCCGCGCTGTTCGCCTTCACGCGCGAGCGCCTCGCGCCCTACAAGCGCATCCGGCGTATCGAGTTCCGCGAGCTGCCCAAGACCATCTCCGGCAAGATCCGCCGCGTCGAACTGCGCAAGGAGGAAGCGGGACGCGGCGCGGCGCAGGAGCAGACCGGGATCGAATACCGCGAAGAAGACTTCGGCGCGTGAGGCGCTTTGCCCTGCGCGTGCGGCAGGGGCGGGGCGATTGGCTTCATAATGCATCAACGTTTGACAACCGACTGCGGCGCCTGCGGGCGCCGCAGTCTCTACCGGCAGCCTATCGATGACCACCAAGAAGCGATCCACCAAGGCCGAACCGGTCTATGAAGTACGCAAGTCACCCGTCCACGGCAATGGCGTGTTCGCCATCAGGCCGATCGCGGCCGGGGAACGCATCATCGAATACCGCGGCGAACGCATCACCTGGGACGACGCCACCGAGCGCGCCGCCAGGGCCGGCGGCCCGGTCAACCACACCTTTTATTTCAGCCTGGCCGACGGCCGCGTGATCGACGGCGGCCGGCGCGGCAACGACGCGCGCTGGATCAACCACGCCTGCTCGCCCAACTGCGAAGCCTTCGAGGACGAAGGGCGGGTCTATATCCACGCCATGCGCGACATCGATGCGGGCGAAGAGCTGAACTACAACTACGCGCTGATCTACGACGAGCCGCATACGGCCAGGCTCAAGAAACTGTTCGCCTGCCGCTGCGGCACCCCGGGCTGCACCGGCACCATGCTGGCGCCCAAGCGCCCCAGCCGCCGTGCCAGGAAAACCGCCGCCACCGCCTGACCGGAGTACCGCCCATGCACGTTGTCCGCAGCCTGCTCGAAACCGATTTGTATAAATTCACGATGTGGCAGGCGCTGCTGCACAGCCACCCCGGCGCCCACGGCGAGTACGAATTCCGCTGCCGCAACGAGCCGGCCTATCCGCTGGCCGAGCTGAAGGAGGAAGTCGAGCGGGAGCTCGATCACCTGTGCTCGATGATGTTCACCGAGGAAGAGGTCGAGTACCTGCGCTCGCTGCGCTTCATCAAGAGCGATTTCGCCGACTTCCTGACCCTGTTCCGCTTCCAGCGCAAGTTCATCCACGTCGAGACCGACGGTCCGCACCTGCGCATCCGCGCCAGCGGGCCGATCGTGCACGTGATGGGCTTCGAGATCTTCGTGCTCTACATCGTCAACGAGCTGTACTTCCGCCGCTTCGACCAGCAGGCGGCGCTCGCCGAAGCGCGCATCAGGCTGCAGCAGAAGATCGACGAATTCCGCGCCTTCGGCCAGGAAGCGCCGCGCGCCAACCCCTTCGAATTCTTCGACTTCGGCGTGCGCCGCCGCTTCTCGGGGGAGTGGCACGACGAAGTGGTGGCGATGCTGGCGCGCGAGCTGCCCGAATACTTCAAGGGCACCTCGAACGTCTACCTGGCGCGCAAGTACAACCTGGTGCCGATCGGTACCATGGCCCACGAATACCTGCAGGCCCACCAGGCCTTCGGCGTGCGCCTGCGCGACTTCCAGAAGATGGCGCTCGAGGACTGGGTGCAGGAATACCGCGGCGACCTGGGCACGGCGCTGACCGACGTGGTCGGGATGGACGCCTTCCTCAGCGACTTCGACCTGTACTTCGCCAAGCTGTTCGACGGCCTGCGCCACGACTCAGGCGATCCGGTGGCCTGGGGCGAGAAGGCGCTGGCGCACTACGCGCGGCTGCGCATCGACGCGCGCACCAAGCGCCTGGTGTTTTCGGACGCGCTCACGGTGCCCAAGGCCCTCAGCCTGTACCGGCACTTCGCCGACCGCGTCATGACCGGTTTCGGCATCGGCACCAAGCTCACCAACGACACGCCTTATCCGGCCCTGAACATCGTCATGAAACTGGTCCGCTGCAATGGACAGGCGGTGGCGAAGCTCTCCGACGAGCCGGGAAAATCGCAGTGCACCGATGCGACTTTCATCGCCTACCTGCGCCAGGTGTTTGATCATCCGGAGCATTGAGAACGCGTCCGGCCCGGCTTTCATTCGTGCTTCCTTCAGGGATGAAAGGGAGCGGGCTCCGGCGGCCCGCGAGGGCCGGGCCGCGCGCCGTCAGAGTCGTCCTCCCGGCGGCGGCGCCAGCCGCCACAACTCGGTCGGCAGGGCCGGCGGCGCATCCGGCTTGAAGAAGGCCGCGTCCTGGATGTGCGAAGTGGTCACGTAGATCGCGCCGTCCGGCCCCTGGGTGAAGGTGTCGGGCCAGCGCAGGCGCGCGTCCTTCACCAGGATGCGCGCCTTGGCGCCCGGTCCCTGGTCCAGGTCGCGCAGCCTGACGGCGTCCTCCTCGACGGCGGAGAGCAGCATCTTGTTGGTCCCGCGCGGGATCAGGAGGCCGTCCGACACGCCGTTGCGCCCGAAGTCCTCCACTTTGCCGCCCACGTCGGCGCCCCTCATGCCTTCGCCGGTCAGGACATCGGTGGCAATCCGGTACAGCGTGTCGCCCTTGATCGCCTGCCAGTACAGCCAGGCGCCGTCGTCGGACAGGGCGATGCCGTCGGCCGAGAACTCCACGCCGCGTCCGTCCGGGCGGCGCAGCTCCTTGCCGTCTGCGCTGACGTTCAGGCCCTTCTTCATCTGGGTGGACGGATGGCCGTCGAGCAGGCGCACGGCCTTGCCGCTCGCGATCTCGACCACCAGGATGGCGCCCACCACGCCCGAATCGGTGATGAAGGCATGGCTGCCGTCGTTCGAGAGGCGCACGTCGTTCAGGTAGGAGCCTTGCGGCGCCGTGTCCTCGCCGAAGGCGATGGTCCGGACCGCCTTGTCGCTCGCCAGGTCGATGCGCACCAGCTTGGCGCCGCCCGCCACCAGGTGGGCCTGGGCCGGCGCCGCCGGATCCAGTACCCACAAGCTGCCGCGCCCGTCCGCCACCACGCTCTGCACGCACACCCAGTGCTCCCGCGGCGGCAGCTCGTCCTTGCGCGCGTTGCGCCAGGCGTTCCAGCGGCCGTCGGGATAGGGGCGCAAGGTGCCGTCCCTGTTCAGTTCCGCCACCGAGACGGCGCTGTCCTCGGTCCAGCGCGGGAAGTTGACGAAGATGCGGCCGTCTTCCGAGACGGACACGCCGGTGACCTGGTGGTCGAAGCGGGCGACCTGTTCGATCGTCCATGGCTGGCCGGTATCAGGCATGCTGTTCCTTTCGCGGGCCGGCGTTGCGGGTGCGTTTGGCGGGCGGCGTCAAGGCCGCGGCGCGCTTCTGCTCCTCCTCCTGCTCGTGGCGCAGGCGCTGCTGCAGCATGGCCACCACCGCCGCTTCCTCCGGCTGGAGCGCGTGCAGGTCTTCGGTCAGCTCCTGCTCGGTGCGTTCGCGCAGCACCTCCAGCACCGTGCCCTCGAGGTAGGCGTCCAGCACCGCCGGGTGCACGTAGCACTTGCGGCAGATCGAAGGCGTGTTGCCGAGCTTCTCGGCCACCGATTCGATGGCGCGCACGATGTTCTTCTTGGCCTGGGCTTCGGAGTCGAATTTCTCGAACTCCTGCAGGGCCAGCGCCGCCAGCACCGTGCCCGACCAGGTGCGGAAGTCCTTGGCCGTGTATTCCTCGCCGGTGATGCTGCGCAGGTAGTCGTTGACGTCGCTCGAATCGATACTGTGCGTCTCGCCCTCGTCGTCCACGTACTGGAACAGTTCCTGGCCCGGCAGGTCGCGCGCCCGCGCGATGATGCGCGCCAGGCGCCGGTCCTGCACCTTGACCTTGTGGTAGACCCCGCTCTTGCCGCGGAAGCGGAATGCGATCTCGCTGCCGTCCACCTTCACGTGGCGGTTGCGCAGGGTGGTCAGGCCGAAGGACTTGTTGGTGCGCGCATATTCCTCATTTCCGACACGCATCATGGTCGCTTCCAGCAGGTAGACGATGGTCGCCAGCACCTTTTCGCGCGGCAAGCCGGGCAGGCCGAGGGCGCGGTCGACCTCGGCGCGGATGGCTGGCAGGGCCTGGCCGAACTTGAGCATGCGCTCGTACTTGACCTCGTCGCGGGTGGCGCGCCACTTGGGGTGATAGCGGTATTGCTTGCGTCCCCTGGCGTCGCGGCCGGTGGCCTGCAGGTGGCCGTTGGGTTGAGGACAGATCCACACGTCGGTCCAGGCCGGCGGAATGACCAGCGACTTGATGCGCGCCAGGGTGGCCTCGTCCTCGACCGGCTCGCCCTTGGCGCCCAGGTAGCGGAAGCCGCCTGCGGCGGGCTCGCGCCGGATGCCGGGCTTGTCGTCGTGCACGTAGCGCAGGCCGGCGGCGCGTGCGGCGGCGGGTGGGTCGGCAAGGTCGGTGGCGATGTCGCCGGGGGAATCGATGAGCATGGCAAGGTCCGGATCTGGAAAGGATTCCCGGCGATGCTACGCCCCGGCCAGGGATCGGACCGTTCGCGAAGTAACCGTGCGCGCGCTGTTTGCGTTCAGGGACAGTGGGCCCCGGTCAGGCCTCGGCGGCGCAGACGCGGTCGCGGCCCGCGGACTTGGCCTGGTACAGGCGGCGGTCGACCCGGTCGAGGAAGACGGCCGGATCGTCGTGGGCGCCGGGCAGGATGGTGCCGACGCCCATGCTGACCGTGACCGTGCGCCCGGCGCCGGAGCGCATGTGCGGGATCTCTTCGCGCGCCAGCAGGCGGCGGCAGCGCTCGGCCACGCCCAGCGCCGCTTCCTCGCCGGTGGCCGGCAGCAGCAGGACGAATTCCTCGCCGCCCAGGCGCGCGCACAGGTCGCGCGCGCGCGACGCGCCCTGGTCCAGGGCCTGGGCAACGCGCTGCAGGCAGTCGTCGCCCTGCATGTGGCCGTAATGGTCGTTGTACTGCTTGAAGTAATCGATGTCGATCACCACCAGCGACAGCGGTTCGCCCAGCGCGCGCGCCTTGGCCCATTCGACCGGGTAGAGGGTGTCGAACATGCGGCGGTTGGCCACGCCGGTGAGGCTGTCGCGGTAGGACAGGGTTTCCAGCTCGCGCTGCAGCTGCAGGATCTTGTCCTCGGCCTGCTTGCGCTCGGTGATGTCGAACATGAAGCCGACCAGGGCCTCGACCGAGCCGTCCGGGCGGCGCACCACGTGCACCACGTCGCGGATCCAGACCCAGTCGCCGTCGCGCGTCAGGGCACGGTAGTCGGCTTCGTGGTCGACCCCCTGCTGCGACTGGGCGACGCAGAAATCGACGGTCTTCTGGCGGTCTTCTTCGTGGATGCGCTCGGCCCAGTCGTTCACCGAGATCCAGCTTTGCGGGGTCCAGCCCAGCAAAGCTTCGATCTGCGGCCCGATATAAGTGAACTGCATGGTGGACCAGTCGATGCGCCAGGGGATGGCGCGGGTGGATTCCAGCAGGGTGCGGTAGACACCGGGGTCGTCGCCGCCGATCGCGGCGGAAGAAGGGAAGGAGGGATCGAGGGTGGCGGTCATGGTGGCGGAGGTTGGGCGCCTGGCCGCCCGCCGGGAGCGGCGGCGGCAGGCCGGGTTGGCCGGCGCTGCCGGCCC
This sequence comes from uncultured Massilia sp., assembly GCA_966210615.1. Lineage (GTDB taxonomy): Bacteria > Pseudomonadota > Gammaproteobacteria > Burkholderiales > Burkholderiaceae_D > Telluria. The sequence continues at coordinate 8,857 of CBIHLT010000050.1, read as the reverse complement.
GCTGATTGTACACACTTGCGGCGCAGGCATGCCGCTGCGCGGCCCCGGCCCGCTTGCCCGCTTGTTTGCCCCTTACTTGCCCATGGCCCCGACGCAGCTGTCCAGCTCCGCCGGCAGGTCGAGCGCGACGGCGATGCGTCCCGCATCGAGGTAATGCTCGAAGCTCCGGACCAGGGGTTCGTTCTGGTCCATCTTGCGCTTTTCCGGGAGTTGCGCGAAGGCTTCATCCACCTCGCTTGCCGCCAGGCCGTGCCCGCCCTGCGCCTTAGGCGCCCCCAGCTGTGCTTTCAGCGTGGCCTCACGTGCCTTGGCGACCGCTTTGGGATCGATATCGTTGAGCGTGTGGATGGTCAGCTGGTTGCTTTGCTGCGACTCGACTTTTTTGTTCACCATTTCCTGGATCTCCGAAGGCGACACCATGGCCGGCAGCGCCGATGCTTGGAGGGACTGGAGCTTTTCGTCGATGCGCAGCACGGCCCGGTGAATCGCCGGGAACAGGTCCTCGAGCGTATCGTGGACAATCGCGGCGCGCGGATTGTTGGCATAGGCGTGCAGGAAACCTTCGCGCGTCAGCTTGGTCGAGCCCTTGTCGAAAGTGGCAGTCCAGAAACTGGCGTCAAGCCGGTTGACGTTATTGAACACGCATTCGATGGCGGTTGCGGCGAGCGCATAATTGCGGGCCTGGATGGCCACGGCGTACTGATCCGAAAACACGCTGGACAAGCCGGCTGCCGCCGCTCCCTGGTTGCGCAATGTGGCTTTGTCGGCCGCAATGCCCCAGGCTCCCGCGAGCACGCCCAGGAACTGCGTGTTGCGCAGGAAGTCGCCCTCGACGCGCAAGGCTTGCCGTTGCTGGCTGTAGGCGGCATGCATGGCCACCAGCTGGGTGCGCACGCCGTCGAAACTCAGTTCCAGCGGCAGCATGGTCGTGTTCGTGGCCCGGCTGATGATGGTCTCGCCGACTTTGTAGACGCGGCTGCCCTGGTCGTCGTAGCTGACCAGGGGCCGCGGCGTGGCGTTGGGAAACGTGCTGCAGCCCGCGCAGAGCGCCGCCGAAACGAGCGCCGCCAGGGCGCGCGGGCTGAGAATGGTTCGATGCTTGGATGAGAGACGCTGGTGAGGCCGGACGAAATTGTGCACAAAGATCCCCGTTCTGGTTGTTGATTTATCTCAACAAAATACTGGAACGTTGATCTTTTTGCAAATGTTGTATCGGCCGTCCCGGTCTTCAGTGGCGTGCGCGGCGGCGCAGGGCCGCGCCCATGCCCAGCAGGGCCAGTCCCATCAGCGGCAGGGCGCCCGGCTCCGGCAGGACGTAGGCCTGGCCCGGATCGTCCACGCGCGCGCCCAGCACGTCGGGGCCGCCGTTCCAGCGGCGGTTGTAGTTGTAGCTGTTCTTGAAGCGCAGGTCGCGCGCGCCGAGCGCGGTGTGGAAATAATCCGAGTCCAGGTGGTAGCTCCACAGGCCGGGGGCCGACATGTCGACCGAGGCGTAGGAGTCGGCCTGGCCCGAGAAACCGTTGCTGCTCGGGATGCTGGTGCCGACGATGGTGTTGAGCGGATTGCCCACGTCCATGCCGGTGTCGAAGAACAGGCGCGCCAGGAAGGTGCCCTGGGTATAGCCGTTGGCGCAGCTGTAGCCGCAGCGCACGCCGGTCACACCGGAGGCCAGCGTGGTCTTGCTCATGACGGAGAGGTCGCGCCAGTACAGGTCCATGTAGCCCTTGGTGGCCGGGAAGGGATTGGTGGCGGAAGGCAGGCCGCGCTCGATCCCGTAGAACATGCCGGTCACCTGGCCGCCGCCGAAGCCGTTCGCGAAGAAGATGTCGCCGGTCGGGTCGATCTGGTCATGCGGCGCACTGACGCTGCCGCCTTCCATGGTGCTCATGATGAACACGCCCCAGTTGATCTCCTTGTTGTCGGTCCAGGTGCTGGCGCCGTTGATGGCGATCTGCTCCTGACCGGAGTACTTCAGGTAAGCCGGTCCAGGTGGCAGTGGCGTCGCGGGAGCGGCGTAGGCGCCGCAGCTCAGGGCTGCGCTGGCGAGCAGAAGGGCGATGCGGTTTTTCATGGAGCGTCCTTTGATTGGTGTTTTGGATGGGGGCGTTGCCATATATGCACATAGCAAGCCCCATGCCACCTATTTCCTGTTTGGACGCATCTCCCTGATTTTCATCAATCTTTCGCTGTGCAGTAGGCACCTGCATGTGGGCGGAACAAATGTGACTTTTTGTATTTTGTAAAGAATGCCGACAGGTAAGCGAAAGCCGCGATCCGCAGCCTCAGGCTTGCTCGGCGCGCGCCGCGATCCTGGCCAGCAGCTCGCTCAGCTCGACCGTGTTGACCGGCTTGACCATGTAGTGGTCGAAGCCCGCCTGGCGCGCCGCGTCGCGGTCCTGCTGGCGCCCGTAGCCGGTGGCCGCCACCAGGGTGGAGGCCGTGGTCTGGGGCAGGCGGCGGAGGCGGCGCGCCAGTTCGTTGCCGTCCATGTCGGGCAGGCCGATGTCGAGCAGGCAGACCTGGGGTGAAAACACCTTGGCCACTTCGAGCGCGTCTTCGGCGCAGTAGGCGATCTCCACCTCGTGACCGGCGGCGCTCAGGAACAAGTTGAGGGTGTGGGCGGCGTCCAGGTTGTCGTCCACCACCAGCACGCGCAGCGAGCCGCCGGGCTGCTTGTCCGCCGCCTGCGGGCCGGCTCCGGGCTCTCCCTGGACCCCGGCCTGCACCCCTCCTTGCGCCGCGGCTTGTACGTGGCGAGGCAGGCGCACGGTGAAGGTGCTGCCCTTGCCCAGGCCCGGGCTGCGCGCGCTCACGCTGCCGCCGTGCAGCTCGACCAGGCTCTTGGCCAGGGCCAGGCCCAGTCCCAGGCCGCCCTGCGAGCGGTCCGGGGTGCGCTCGGCCTGGGTGAACAGGTCGAACACGCGCGCCACCAGGCCCGGCTCCATGCCGATGCCGTCGTCGGTCACGCCCAGCACATAGTCCTGGCCTTCCTCGCGCAGCTGCAGCGAGATGTGGCCGCCCTCCGGCGTGTACTTGGTGGCGTTGCCCAGCAGGTTGGCGACCACCTGCACCAGGCGCTTGTGGTCGCCCTTGACGCTGGCCGGGCCGTTCGGAAGGTCCAGCACCACCTTGTGGCGGCGCGCCGTGATCAGGGGCCGGATCTGCTCGGCCGCGTCGTCGACCACGTTGCGCAGGTCCAGCACCTGGGTCGACAGCGACACCAGCCCGCGGGTGACGCGCGAGACGTCGAGCAGGTCGTCCACCAGGCTGGTCATGTGCTCGACCTGGCGCGCGATGATGGCGCAGGTCTGGGTGATCTGGGCATTGTCGGAGTGGAGCAGCTTGAGCAGGTGGGCGCCGGTGCTGATCGGCGCCAGCGGGTTGCGCAGCTCGTGCGCCAGCATCGCCAGGAATTCGTCCTTGCGCTGGTCGGCCGCGCGCAGCTCGCGCTCGGCCAGGCTGCGCGCCGCCTCTTTCTTTTGTAGGGTCTCGGCCATCTCGTCCAGCGCCTCGGCCAGGCGGCCGATCTCCTCGCGGCCGTACTCGATGCCGGAGCGGGCCTCGAGGTCGCCGGCGGCGATGCGGCGCGCGGTGGACATCAGCTTGCGCACCCGCTGCACGATCAGCTTGTCGCCGGCCAGCCAGGCGGCCAGCAGGGCCAGCAGGGTGGTCGCGCCCAGGCCCAGCAGGGACATCAGCTGGGCTTCGCGCGCCACTTCGGTGATGATCCCGGTGGGCACGCCGATGGTCACCGTATACTCGGACAGCGAGGGCGGGCCGACGCGGGCGAAGGCATGCAGGCGCTCGACCCCGTCCTCGCCCCGCACCACCACCGCGCGCTGGTGCGGGCCGCGCATGGCTTCGCTCAGCGCCGGCGAGATCTTCTGGCCGAACCAGCGTTCCGGGTCCGGCCGGCGCGAAATCAAGAGGCCGCTCGAATCGGCCGTCTCCAGGATCGAGCCGGGCGGCAGGTTGATGTCGTTGACGAACATGTCCAGCCCGGCCAGGTCCATGGCCGCGAACACCACCGCCACCACCTGGCCGCGGCGGTCGATGACCGGATAGGTGAGGTTGATGGTGTGCTTGCGGATCACGCGCCCGAACACGTAGTCGCCCGCGATGAAGCGCCGTTCCGCGATGGCGCGCTTGAAGTGGCGGCGGTCGCCCAGGTTCACCGGATGCAGCATCGGCACCGCGCTGCAGGTGACCTCGCCGTTCATCTGGATCAGCCCGAAGTTCACATAGCCTTCGTTGCGGTCCAGGACGTCGGCCAGCAAGGCGTTGCAGCGCGACGGATCGCCCATCAGGTCCGGCACGCTGACCAGGTCGACCAGGATCTGGCGCGCGCGCTCGATCGATTGCGCCTCGTTGGCCGCGGCCAGGCTGGTCAGGCGCTTGAGGTTTTCCTCGGAGGCGCGGATCGCCGCCTCGCGCTCGCGCAGGCCGCCCAGCACCGTCACGATCGCGATCGGCGTTATCGCCAGCGCGACCAGCAGCATCAGCCGGCTGCGTAAGCTGTTCAGGCGGAAGCGGCCGAGGAGCGAACTCATTGCCGGCCCGGCCCGCCCGATCGGGAGGCGTCCAGCATGCGGCCGCCGAAAGCGACGATGCGGCGCACGCCTTCGCGCAGGGTCGCTTCGTCGTCCGAGATGTAGCCGAGCCGGATGTGGCCCGGCACGCCCAGGGCTTCGCCGGGCATCACGGCCACCTTTTCCTGCTCCAGCAGGGCTTCGGCGAAGGCCACGGTATCGTGGGTGAGGGCGCTCACGTCGGCCCACAGGTAGGGGCCGGACGCGGGCGCCGCCATGCGCATCCAGGGCACGCCGGCCACCTGGGCCACCACCATGTCGCGGCGCGCGCGGTAGTCGTCCAGCAGGGCGTGCAGGGCCCCGCAATCGAAGGCGGCGACCGCCGCCAGCTGCGACAGCCAGGGCACGGCGGCCGTGACCGGCCCCTGCACGTTCTGCATCGCCTCCACCAGGGGGGCGGGCGCGAGCGCGAAGCCCACCCGCCAGCCCATCATGGCATAGCTCTGCGAGGCCGAGAACAGGGTCACGACCCCAATGCCGCGCCAGTCGCACAGGGTGGCCAGGCTGGTGTGGCTGCCTTCGAAGATCAGGTGCTCGTAGCTTTCGTCGGCGATCACCTGGGCGCCGCTGCGCAGGGCCCAGTCGCGCACGTGCTCCAGCTCCTGCCGGGTGTACACCTTGCCGTTCGGGTTGTGCGGGTTGTTGATGACCAGGACCTTGACCGGCCCGAGGGCGTCCAGCACGGCCGGGGTGATGGTCTCGGGCAGGTCGGCAACGACCAGCCTCAGGCCGAGCAGGTGGGCGCTGGCCAGGTAGGCCGGCCAGTAGGGACGGAACACCGCCAGGCCGTCGCCCGGATCGGTCATCGCGTACAGCGCCTGGTAATAAGCCTGCTTGGCGCCGTTGGTGACGATGATTTCGCCGGGAGCGGCCTCGATGCAGTTTTCCCGGCGCAGCTTGGCCGCCAGGGCCTCGCGGATGCCGAGCGCGCCGTGCACGTCGGAGTAGGGCATCGGGTGCTCGGCGTCGACTGCGTTGCGCACCACGTCACGCACCGCCTGCGGAGCGGGGAAATGGGAAATCGCGATCGACAAGTCGATCACCTGTTCGCCGGCGTGGCGCAGCGCGTCGGCGCGCCCGTGCATGGCGGTGGTCGCCAATGGGCGGGATTGCGCAATCCGGTCAGAGATCTTCATCGGTCCGCTCTAATTGATGATGCCGGGGCGAGGATGCCCCGGGACAGTGCGGGGCACTGTCATTGCCGGATTGTACTAAAAATTTGCATCTTGTCTCGCTCCCCTGAAATGGTGCGAGGCATTTGCTTGACACTTAAACTATCTGCGCATGTAATATACGCGCAACACCAGAACGGGGAGCATGAATGAACATCGTGTGCGTAGGGGGCGGACCGGCGGGCCTGTACTTCGCCCTGCTGGCCAGGAAGTGCCATCCGGACTACCGGGTCACCGTCGTCGAGCGCAACCGTCCCAGCGATACCTTCGGCTGGGGCGTGGTGTTTTCCGACCAGACCCTGGGCCACCTGGCGCAGGCGGACGAGCCCAGCGCACGCGAGATCTTGCAGTCCTTCAACCACTGGGATGCGATCGACGTCCATTTCAGGGGCCGCACCGTCACCTCGGGCGGCCACGGCTTCTGCGGCATTGCCCGCAAGCGCCTGCTGAACATCCTGCAGGAGCGCTGCCGCGCCCTGGGCGTGGAACTGGTGTTCGAACACGAGGTGCGCGACGAGGCGGAGCTGGCCCGCAGCTACGCTGCCGACCTGGTGGTCGCCTGCGACGGTGTCAACAGCGCCATCCGCCAGCGCCACGCCGCCGTGTTCCAGCCCGAAGCGGAGCCGCGCCTGTGCCGCTTCGTGTGGCTGGGCACGCGCAAGCGCTTCGACGCCTTCACCTTCGCCTTCGAGGAAACCGCGCACGGCTGGTTCCAGGCCCACGCCTACCAGTACGACGGCGACACCTCGACCTTCATCGTCGAGACCCTGGAATCGACCTGGCGCGCCGCCGGCCTGGAAGAGATGGACCAGCAGCAGGCGCTGGCCTTCTGCGAGCGCCTGTTCGCGCGCCATCTGGACGGCCACGCCCTGATGGCCAACGCCGCCCACCTGCGCGGTTCGGCGATGTGGATCCGCTTCCCGCGCCTGGCTTGCCGCAATTGGGTGCAGCGCCTGGAGGTTGGCGACCGCCGGGTGCCGCTGGTGCTGATGGGCGACGCCGCCCACACCGCCCACTTCTCGATCGGTTCCGGCACCAAGCTGGCGCTGGAGGACGCGATCGAGCTGGCCGCCGCGCTCGACGGCGGCGACATGGATGCGGCGCTGGCCCGCTACCAGGATGTCCGCATGGTCGAGGTGCTCAAGCTGCAGAGCGCGGCGCGCAACTCGATGGAATGGTTCGAGAACGTGGCCCGCTACAGCGCCATGGAGGCCGAGCAGTTCGCTTATTCGCTGCTGACCCGCAGCCAGCGCCTGTCGCACGAGAACCTGCGCCTGCGCGACCCGGACTATGTGGCCGGCTTCGAGCGCTGGTTCGCCGAACGCGCCGCCCGGCAGGCCGGCTTGCCGCCGCCGGAAGCGCCAGTGCCGCCCATGTTCACGCCTTATAAAGTACGCGGGGTGCTGCTCAAGAACCGGGTGGTGGTGTCGCCGATGGCGCAGTACTCGGCCGAGCACGGCACGGTGGGCGACTTCCACCTGGCCCACCTGGGCGCGCGCGCCCTGGGCGGGGCGGGGCTGGTGATGGCCGAGATGACCTGCGTCTCGGCCGACGCCCGCATCACGCCAAGCTGTCCGGGGCTGTACGCGCCGGAACACACGGCGGCCTGGAAGCGCATCGTCGACTTCGTGCACGCCTCCACCGATGCGAAGATCGGCGTGCAGCTCGGCCATGCTGGCGCCAAGGGTTCGACCCGACCGGCCTGGGACGGTATCGACCTGCCGCTGGAAGCGGGCAACTGGCCGCTGGTGGCGGCGTCCAGCCAGCAATACATCGAAGGCGTGTCGCAGACCGCGCGCACCGCCACCCCGGACGACCTCGCGCGCATCAAGCTTGATTTCGTGCGCGCCACCGAGGCCGCGGCGCAGGCCGGCTTCGATTGGCTGGAGCTGCATTGCGCGCACGGATACCTGCTGTCCGGCTTCATTTCGCCGCTGACCAACCGCCGCGACGACGCGTATGGCGGCAGCCTGGAAAACCGCTGCCGCTATCCGCTCGAGGTGTTCGCGGCCGTGCGCGCCGCCTGGCCGCAGGACCGTCCCATCAGCGTGCGCGTGTCGGCCCACGACTGGGTCGAGGGCGGCATCACCCCCGGCGACGCGGTCGAGATCGCGCGCCGGTTCAAGGAAGCGGGCGCGGACATGATCGACTGTTCATCCGGCCAGGTCAGCAAGCTGGAAAAGCCGGTGTTCGGGCGCATGTTCCAGACCCCGTTCTCGGACCGCATCCGCAACGAAGCCGGCATCCCGACCATCGCCGTGGGCGCCATCTACGAGGCCGACCACGTCAACAGCATCATCGCCGCCGGGCGCGCCGACCTGTGCGCGGTGGCGCGTCCGCACCTGGCCAACCCCGCCTGGACCTTGCTGGAGGCCGCGCGCATCGGCTACACCGGGGCCGCCTGGCCGCGCCAGTACCGGGCCGGCAAGCTGCAACTGGAACGCAACCTGGAGCGCGAGCGCGCGCTGCAGGCGGCGAATGCCGGACTGAGTCCGCAGCAGGTGGCGGCGCGCCTGCTCGAAGGCTGACATCTCACCATAGGAGCCATCCATGCATTATCTTCCGGGCGAGGCGCACCGGCTGCCGGGCAGCCGCGCCAGTTTTGCCGGCCACCAGGCGCAGCACTTCCTGTTCGCGCTGGAGGGCGGCGTGGCCACCGTCACGCTCAACCGCCCCGAGCGCAAGAATCCGCTGACCTTCGAATCCTACGCCGAGCTGCGCGACCTGTTCCGCGCGCTCGCCTATGCCGACGACGTCAAGGCGGTGGTGATCGCCGGCGCCGGCGAGAACTTCTGCTCGGGCGGCGACGTGCATGAGATCATCGGCCCGCTCACGCGACTCGACATGCCGGGCCTGCTGGCCTTCACGCGCATGACGGGCGACCTGGTGAAGGCCATGCGCGCCTGTCCGCAACCCATCGTGGCGGCGGTGGACGGCGTGTGCGCCGGCGCCGGCGCGATCCTGGCCCTGGCCTCGGACCTGCGCTACGGCACCGCGCGCAGCCGCACCGCCTTCCTGTTCACCCGCGTGGGCCTGGCCGGCGCCGACATGGGCGCCTGCGCGCTGCTGCCGCGCCTCATCGGCCAGGGCCGCGCC
>CBIHLT010000049.1:0-24774 GCA_966210615.1 uncultured Massilia sp. | reverse complement strand
GTGGTGATCGCCTTGCTGTTGATCTCGTAGGCGCGCTGGGTCTGGATCATGTTGACCATTTCCTCGACCACATTGACGTTCGAGGATTCGACATAGCCCTGCATCAGGACGCCGGCGCCGTTGGTGCCGGGGACGTTCAGGTTGGGGTTGCCCGAGGCGCCGGTCTCGACGTACAGGTTCTCGCCGCGCGATTCCAGGCCGGCCGGGTTCACGAAGGTGGCCAGCTGCAGCGAGCCGACCTGGGTCGGGGCCACGGTGCCGGGCAGCTTGACCGACACGGTGCCGTCACGGCCGACGGTGAACGATTCGGCGTTGGATGGAATGGTGATGGCGGGCTGCACCACGAAGCCGCTGGAGGTGACCAGCTGGCCGTTGGCGTCGGTCTGGAAGGAGCCGTCACGGGTGTAGGCCTGGGTGCCGTCCGGCAGCAGCACCGGGAAGAAGCCCGAGCCGTTGACCATCACGTCCTTCGAGTTGCCGGTCAGCTGGGGATTACCCTGGGTGTGGATGCGCTCGGTGGCGACGGTGCGCACGCCGGTACCGATCTGCAGGCCCGAAGGCAGGTTGCTTTGCTGCGAGGACTGGGCGCCCGGCTGGCGCACGTTCTGGTACAGCAGGTCCTCGAACACCGCGCGGGATCGCTTGAACCCGTTGGTGCTGACGTTGGCGAGGTTGTTGGTGATGACGTCGAGGTTGGTCTGCTGCGCTTCGAGGCCGGTCTTGGCGATAAACAGCGAACGGATCATGGAATTCTCCTAAGGGCGGCAGACGAAGTCCGCCACGTACAGGAGAATTATGCTGCAGCAACTATCAATTCAAAGCGAGGATCTGGGTGGCTTTCGCGGCGTTATTCTCGGCGTTCTTCAGCAGGCTCATTTGGGTTTCGAAGGAACGTGCCAAGGAGATCATCTGCACCATGGAGTCCACCGCGCTGACGTTCGACCCTTCCAGGGCGCCGCCGGCGACCCGGATCGCGGGGTCGAAGGGGGCCGCGCTGCCATCCTTGAGGCGGAACAGGCCGTCGTCGCCGCGCACCAGGTCGCCGGTGGGCGGATTGACCAGCTTCAGGCGCCCGAGCACCACCGGTGCGGCCGGCTGGTCGGTGTTCGAGATGGTCGAGATGCTGCCGTCGGCGCCTACGGTCACGGTGGCGTCGGGCGGAATGGTGATCGGACCGCCCTCGCCCGCGATGGTGTTGCCGGACGCGGTCTGCAGCAGGCCGTTCGGGCTCATCTGCAGGGAACCGTTGCGGGTGTAGGCTTCGGTGCCGTCCGCCATCTGGACCGCGAGCCAGCCCTCGCCCTTGACCGCCACGTCGAGATCGCGCCCGGTAATTTGCAGCGGGCCGGCCGTGAAGTCGTGGCCGGCGGTCGAGTCGAGCACGAAGGCGCGCGTCGGCAAGCCCGGGCCCTGGACCGGCGCCGCGCGGAAGATGTCGAGCTGGGCGCGAAAACCCGTCGTGTTGACGTTGGCCAGGTTGTTCGAGGTGGTGGCCTGCTGCTCCAGGATGTGCTTGGCGCCGGAGGCGGCGGTGTAGATCAGGCGGTCCATGTCTTGTCCTTTTTGCTGTGCGGCGCGCCGGCGGAAATCAGTCCACTGGATTGATTTCCCCGCCGGCGCGTTCAACTCACGCTTGCATTAACGCAGGTTCACCAGGGTTTGCAGCACCGAGTCCTGGGTCTTGATGGTCTGGGCATTCGCCTGGTAGACGCGCTGCGCCGTGATCATGTTGACCAGTTCCGCGGTCAGGTCGACGTTCGAGGCTTCCACCGCCGACGACTGCAGCACGCCCATGCCGCCCGTGTTCGGGGTGCCCACCAGGGGCACGCCCGAGTTGGACGATTCGGCCCAGGCGTTGTTGCCCAGCGGTTCGAGGCCGTTCGGGTTGGTGAAGTTGGCCAGCACCACCTGGCCCAGCGGCTTGGTCTGGCCGTTGCTGTACTGGCCCAGGATCACGCCGTCGGCGCCGGCGGTGAAGCGCTGCAGGGTGCCGGCCTTGTAGCCGTCCTGCACCAGCTTCTTCTCGCTGGTCGGGCTGCCGTACTGGGTGGTGCCGGCGTAGTCGATCTCCAGCGGCAGGGTCAGCTCGGCGCCGGTCGACGGAATCACCGGCAGGGTGATGTTGAACTTGCCGGCGGTGCCGGTGGTCGCCAGGTTGAGGGCGCCGTTGGTGTCGAATTTCAGCTGGCCGATCGGCACGGCCGGCACGCGGACCGCCTTGGCCATGGCGGCGTCGATCTCGTCCGGGGTGGTGCCCGGGATGGCGGCGGCCTTGGTGGCGGCGGCGCCGATCTCGGTCTGGTTGGCGGCGGTGGCGCCGGCGGTGCCGGCGGCGGCCACGACCATGCCCGAGGCGGCGCTGGCGTAGTCATTCAGGGCGGCGGCGATGGTGGCCGGCACCGGCGGCACGGCCTTGGTGGCGGCTTCCCAGTTGGCGCGCGCCGTGTTCACGGCGCTGAAGGCCGCGCCGGTGCCGGTGGCGGCGCCGGCCACGGTCAGGGCCGAGATTTCGGTGCCGTCGTTGGCGGCGTACACATCCCAGCTGCCGGCGCCGCTCTTCACGTAATAGGTCGACAGCACGTGCGGATTGCCCAGCGTGTCGTACACGCTCATCGGGGTCTGCTTGTTGTAGGTGGTCGGGTCGTTGGCGTCGAAAGGCGAATTGACCGGCGGCTGGGTGCGCGAATCCAGGTTCAGCTGGATGTCGACGTCGGTGGTCTGCACCGGGTCCAGGTCGGAGGTGTCGATCTGCAGCGGCACCGGGGCGCCGGCCGACAGCTGGCCGGCCGCGTTCAGGCCGTAGCCGGTCAGCTTGGCGCCCTGGGCATTGATCATGTAGCCGTTCTTGTCGAGCGAGAACTGGCCGTTGCGCGAATACTGCACCACGCCTGCCGCTTCGATGCGGAAGAAGCCGGCGCCGTTGATGGCGATGTCGAGCGGGTTGTTCGAGGTTTCGACGTTGCCCTGGCTGAATTGCTGGGCGATGCCGGCGACCTTCACGCCGATACCGGCCGAATTGCCGCCCGCGCCGTTCAGCGAGTTGGCATAGACGTCGGCGAACTGGGTGGTCGAGCCCTTGAAGCCGACCGTGCTCGCGTTGGCGATGTTGTTACCGATGACGTCCAGCGATTTTGCTGCGCCGTTCAAGCCGCTCAGGCCCTGTTGGAAAGACATGTCGTTTCTCCTGCTAAGTATTTAGCTAGTAATAAGTGGGTAAGCGGCTCGCTTACAGAACCTGTTTGATGTCGGCCATGGCTACCGCGCCCTTGCCGGGCAGGTTGAGCTTGACGCCGTCCTTGGCATTGGTGGTCACGCTGGCAACGCTGTCGAAGGACAGGCCCTTGGCGTCGTCGAGTTCCTCGCCGGCGCGGGTGGCGACGACCTTGAAGCTGTACTTACCGTCGGGCAAGACCACCGGCTTGCCGTCGCTGTCGAGCTTTTCCGGATCGGGCACGCCGTCCCAGGCCACCGGCACGATGCCGGCCTCTTGCGGGCCCATGTCGATGACGGCCACTTCCTTGCCGTTGGCATCGGTGACGACCAGCTGGACCTTGTCGGCCGGCGTGGCCAGCTCGACGCCGAGGATCGATTTGCCGCCCGACAGCTGGACATCCTTGCCTTCGACCAGCACGCCATGGCCGATCAGGTTGGTCGCCTGCATCGCTTCCGAGGACTGGTAGCTCGACTTCAGGGTTTCCAGGGTCGCGTTCAGCTTGTTCACGCCGGTCACCGTCGACAGCTGGGCCAGCTGGCTGGTCACCTGGGCGTTGTCGAGGGGGTTCAGCGGGTCCTGGTTCTTCAGCTGGGTCACGAGGAGGGTCATGAACTTGTCGGTGTCGGCCTGGACGCTGTCGACTTCCTTCGGCTTGCTGTTCATGGTCGACATCAGGTCGTTGATGGTCGAGGCGCTGGAATTGGTATTTACGGTGGTCATGGTCGTTGTTCAGTGCGTTATTGACCGAGGGTCAGGGTCTTGAGCAGCATGGTCTTGGCCGCGTTCATGGTCTCGACGTTGGTCTGGTAGGAACGCGAGGCCGACAGCATGTTCACCATCTCGTCGACCACGTTCACGTTCGGCATCGTCACATAGCCCTTGTCGTCCGCCAGAGGATGCTTGGGGTCGTAGACCTGCTTCATCGGCGACTGGTCTTCGACCACTTCGCGCACCCGCACGCCGGTGGCGCCGGAGGCGGTGGGGACCGACTCGAACACCACAGCCTTGGCGCGGTAGGCTTCGCCGGTGGCGCTGGTGGCGCTGTCGGCGTTGGCCAGGTTGCTGGCGGTGGTGTTCAGGCGCTGGGCCTGGGCGCTCATCGCCGAGCCGGAGACGTTGAAGATATTAAATAGCGACATGGTTCAATCCCTTACTGACCCTGGATGGCCGCCAGCAGGCCCTTGATCTGGTGGTTGATCATCGTGATGCCGGCTTCGTAGCGCAGCGCGTTGTCGGCGAACTGGTTGCGCTCGACGTCCATGTCGACCGTGTTGCCGTCGACACTGCCCTGGACCACGCCGCGGTACTGGACCGGGGTGCCGTTGGCCAGCGTGTCGCCGCTGGCCTGGCCGCGCGGCACATGGCCCTGGGCGGTGGTGGCCAGTCCGCCCTGGCGGCCGGCCAGCGCACCCTGCAGGGCGCTGGAAAAGTCGATGTCGCGCGCCTTGTAGTTGGGCGTGTCGGCGTTGGCGATGTTCGACGCCAGCAATTCCTGGCGCTGGGCGCGCAGGGACAGGGCCGATTCATGGAAACGCAGGTAGTCGTCGATTTTGCCGATCATGCCAGCCTCCAGGCAGATTCTTGTTGGGACAGCACCGATCATACGGATCTGTCCAGCGAAGCAATCGAAGGAGTAGGATGGGCAAATCCCGGCTATTCATAGTTTCGCTACGGAATCATCACCCCTAAGATGGCAGCATTCCCGGTTTCCCATCCAGGCCCTTCCCCATGAAACGACAGTTCGCCGCCCTGCTTGCCCTCGCCCTGCCCTTCGCCTGCGCCCAGGCGCAGACGGCCCCGGGCGCCCAGCGCCAGAACCTGCCCGCCCTGCGCACCGTCGTCGAGCACTACCTGCAGACCCAGAGCGCCGGCCTGCCCGGCCAGGTATCGGTGAAGGTGGGCGCGGTCGACCAGCGCATGAGCCTGCCGCATTGCCCGGCACCGGAAGCCTTCCAGCAGCCCGCTGCGCGTCCGTGGGGAAAAACAACGGTCGGCGTGCGCTGCACCGCCCCCACCGCCTGGACCGTGTATATCCAGGCCCAGGTCAGCGTCCTGGCCGACTACGTGGCCGCCGCCGTGCCCCTGGCCCAGGGCCAGCCGGTCGAGCAGGGCCAGCTGGTGCTGATGAAAGGCGACATCGCCGCCATGCCGAACGGCATCCTGACCGACATGGCCCAGGCCGTCGGCCGCACTCCCACCATCTCGTTGCCTGCCGGCACTGCCTTGCGCGCAGACACCCTGCGCAGCAAGCCTGTGGTCCAGCAGGGACAGGCGGTGCGCCTGGTGTCGCGCGGCGCCAACTTCTCGGTCTCGGCCGAAGCCAAGGCGATCGGCACCGCCGGCGAAGGCCAGGTGGTGCAGGTCCGCACCCAGTCGGGGACCGTCGTGAGCGGTACGGCACGCATGGGCGGACTGGTCGAGGTCGTTTTGTAACAAACCGTCGAAAGCCCTTTTCTGCGCTAAAGTTTGCGGCATCGGTGCCGATAAACAGACAGATCCCGGAGTCTCCGCTCCGAACAGAGAAGGATGATGCTGTGAAAATCAACGATACCCTCAAGAGCAACCCAGGCCTTCAGCCCGCAACCACGCAGACCAATAACGCGCGTGGCGCGGAAAAGGCGTCGACCACTGCCCCGACCCCGGCGCAGACCGACAGCGTGCGCCTGTCCTCGCAGGGCCAGGCCATGGCGAATGCCGTCGGCGGCAACAACCAGGTATTCGACACCAAGAAAGTCGAACGCATCAAGGCGGCCATCGCCGATGGCCAGTTCCAAGTCAACTCCGAGAAAGTCGCAGACGGCCTCCTCGAGACCGTGCGCGACTTGCTGCATTCACGCAAGCGATAACCCATGACCACCAGCCCGCACCACACTCTCGCCTCCGAACACCAACACGTCGCTTCCCTCGTGGAGCTGATGAAACAGGAACAGCAGTTGCTGGTAGCGCTCGACGCCGATGGGCTGGCGGAACTCACACCAAGGAAAAACGCACTGCTGGCCGAGCTGGCGGCGCTCTCGAAGCAGCGCCATGCGGCGCTTGCCGCGGCCGGCTGCGAAGGCGCGGAAGCGGGCATGGAACCCTGGCTGGCGGTGGCCGGCAATCCGGAAGTGCGGCGCCAGTGGGAAAGCCTGCTGGACATCTCGCGCGAAGCCAAGGAACTCAACCGCGTCAACGGCATGCTGATCAACAAGCAGCTGGCGCACAACCAGGGCGTGCTGAACGCCCTGCGCACCCCGGCGGGCGCCGCGTCCGCCGGCATCTACGGCGCCAGCGGGCAGACCCTGGGCGCCGGCCCCTCGAAGCGCTACGTGGTCGGCTGAGCCTGAGCGCATCAGAGAAATGGCCGCATCCGCGGCCATTGTCGTTCCTGCAGCGCTGGAATGCTCAGCGCGACAGCGTGTAGGCCGACGGCCCCAGCTTGCGCAGCAGCGCGATGTTCGCCTTCTGTTCCTTGGTGAACTTGCCCATCATCTCGGCCGCCTGCTTCTTGTCCATCATCGATTCCATCCCGACGAACATGCCGGCGTGCACCAGCGCGAAGGTGCTCAGCGCGAACTCGCGGGTGCCGATGCCGTGCTTGCCCAGCACCGCCCTGGCGCGCGGCTGGGCCTCGATGGCCTTCACGTAATCGTCGACCGACAGTTCGTGCTTGCCGTCGTCTTCGTCATTGTCTTTTTCCAGCTTCTTGAGCTCCGGCGCGGCGGCCTTGATCTTGGCCAGCAGGGCCGGCGTAAGGACGAAATGCTCTTCCGGATCGGCGGCGAAGGACGGGCCGCCGCACAGCGAGAGGGCGACGAGCAGCGAGGCGGCAAGATGGATCGGTTTCATGACTTTCCCTGGCAAAGTGGTGATGGGTCGATTATAGGAGCCGCCCGGAATCCGAAACCGCGCCCGGCGACGAATCCCCCCTCCGTGGTGTGATCCGCCGCCCATGCGGATGACTTCGCTTTTCTCGAAGAAATCTTTCGCTAAACTTCGCTTTTCCAGATAGTCGGCTTGACGTATCCTTTCGTGTAGGCAATACCGTCTTGCTTTGAACAACAACACTGGAAACGACATGAAACGTATTCTTCTCTTCCTCGCTACCAACGTCGCCGTCATGCTGGTGCTGAGCATCACCGCCAGCGTGCTGGGCGTGAACAAATTCCTGACCGCGAACGGCCTGAACCTGGGCATGCTGCTGGTCTTCGCCGCCCTGATGGGCTTCGGCGGCGCCTTCATTTCGCTCCTGATGTCGAAGCCGATGGCCAAGTGGTCGACCGGCGCGCGCGTGATCGAGCGCCCGTCCAACTCGACCGAGCAGTGGCTGGTCAATACCGTCGCCGCCCAGGCGCAGCGCGCCGGCATCGCCATGCCGGAAGTGGCCGTCTACCCGGGCGAGCCGAACGCCTTCGCCACCGGCGCCACCAAGAATTCCTCGCTGGTGGCGGTATCGACCGGCCTGCTGGAATCGATGACCCAGGAAGAAGTCGAGGCCGTGCTGGCCCACGAAGTGGCCCACATCGCCAACGGCGACATGGTCACCCTCACCCTGATCCAGGGCGTGGTGAACACCTTCGTGATCTTCCTGGCGCGCGTGGTGGCCTGGTTCGTCGACCAGGCGCTGCGCAAGGACGATGAAGAAAGCACGGGTCCCGGGATTGCCTATACCATTACCGCCATCGTCTGCGACATCCTGTTCGGCATCCTGGCCAGCGTCATCGTGGCCTGGTTCTCGCGCCAGCGCGAATACCGCGCCGACGCCGGCGCCGCCCGCATCCTGGGCACGCCGCGCCCGATGATCAACGCGCTGGCCCGCCTCGGCGGCATTGCGCAAGGCGGCCTGCCGAAGAACATGGCCGCCTCGGGCATCGCCGGAGGCGGTATGATGTCGTTGTTGAGCAGCCATCCGTCGTGCGAAGACCGTATCGCTGCCTTGCAACGCGGATAAAAGAACGTCAAGAACTACCAACAAGGCCAGGAACCTCGATGCGGTACGCTCCACTGTTGTTGCCAGTACTGTTTGCCGCGGCGCTGGCCTATCTCCTGCAGCACTTCCTGGGTTCGCTTGCCTGGGCCGGGCTGCTGGCGGTGATCACCTGGCCGCTGCACCAGCTGCTGCTGCGCCGCGGCTGGCCTCCCCTGGCGAGCGCCGCCACCCTGCTGGTGGGGCTGCTGGTGAGTTTCATCGGCCCCTCGATCCTGCTGTTCAACGCCCTCACCAACGAACTGGCGGGCATCGAGCGCATGCTGACCAACGTCAACCTGTCCGGGTTGGCGGCGCCGTCCTGGCTGTACCGCCTGCCGCTGATCGCCGAACCGGCCGTCAAATGGTGGAACGAGCACCTGGCGGTGCCCGGCGGCCTGCGCGCCCTGATCCAGACCGGGCTGGGCGACTTCATGCCGCAGCTGACCGGCGCGGCGCGCATCTGGGGCTCGACCATCCTGGCCAATGCCCTCTATTTGTTCCTGACCCTGCTCACCCTGTTCGTGCTCTACCTGCACGGCCCGGCCGTGGTGCGCTACGTCGACGGCGCCGGCGAGCGCCTGCTGCCGGCCCATTACGCCAGGCTGCGCGCCATCCTGCCGCTGTCGGTGCGCGGCACCGCGCTCGGGCTGTGCTCGATCGCCGTGCTGGAAGGCATCGTGCTCGGCATCGCCTACGCCATCGCCGGCGCGCCCGCCCCCGCCCTGCTGGGCGTGATCACCGGCTACCTGGCCCTGATCCCGGGCGGCGCGCCGCTGTCCTTCACCATGGTCTCGCTGCTGCTGCTGGGCCAGGGCCATGCGGGTGCGGCCCTCGGCCTGTTCACCTGGGGCGCCGTCGAGCTGTTCATGGTCGACAAGTTCATCCGCCCCAAGCTGATCGGCCAGCGCGTCAACCTGCCCTTCCTGGCGGTGCTGTTCGGCCTGTTGGGCGGCGTCTCGACCATGGGCGTGCTCGGCCTGTTCGTCGGCCCCTTCATGATGGCGGTGCTGTTCGCCTGGCTGCGCGACAGCCGCAGCGTGGAGGCTGCGGAGCGCATGCCCGCTGCCGGGAAGACGGAACGCATCGGCCAGGATACGATCGTATAGCGGTCAGGCGACCAGGCGCTTGCTCATGAGGGTGAATTCCCTGACGCCGGACGACGTGACCCGCTCTTCCATGATGCTCCACCCGAGCCTGATGTAGAAGCTGACGGCGCGGCCGACCGACAGGTACATCGTCTCGACGCCGAGGGCCTGCGCCTTCGCTTCCAGCGCCTTGACGATCTGCTCGCCGACCCCGCCACCGCGGTAAGCCTCCTTGATGTACATGCCCGCCAGCCAGGGCGACAGCCCTTCCCGGGTGCTCGGCTCTTCCATCTTGATGCTGCCGGTGCCCAGCAATTCGCCATTCCGTACCGCCACGAAGGCGATGGGCAGCCGCTCGGTATTGGCCCGTTCTTCCAGCATCGCCAGCAGTTGCTCCTTGTCCACGCCGCTCGCGAGGAACAGGTCGGACCACTCGCCGAAGATGAGGTCCGCGATCTCGGGGATGAACTGTTTGTGGTTGGCGAGGTAGTCGACGATCATGCGGATCCTTGTCCTGTGAAAGTGCTGGCGCTCCCAGTGTACGTGGTGGCCTGTCCTGGCGGCAAGCTGGCGGTTTTGCCAGGTCCGCCACGTCCGACTCTTCCTACGCAGCCTTGTACCGTGCGCCTATTGGGCTCCAGCCGTGGATGATTAAGATGAAGCTGTCCCGTCATCCATTCCAAGGAGAACATGATGAACGATAGAAATAAGTCCACCCCGAAGCGCGGCCGCGACGACGACCGCCGCCCGGGCCAGTCCCTGCGCGGCAGCGCGGATTCCGCTTCCGGCTTCGTGGCCGACGACAGCGCCGGCTATTCCAGCGTTGGCGGCCAGAACGAACAGCGCGAGGCAAGCTCCGGACGCTACACCACCTTCAACAGCGCCTCGCCGGAAAGCAATGTCGGCCCGGCGGGCGCGCCGCAAACCAGCCACGGCAATGCCGGCGGGCCGGTGCCGGGAGGCACGGTTGAAAAGGCCGAAGGCAGCCAGGGCCAGCAGAACCGCCAGCAGGACGAGGTCGCCATGGCCGGCGGCGGCAATCCCAGCGATGCGGCGGCCACGGATGGCGGCATGGGGAACCGGGCCGGCACCGACGAGGACAGCGACAAGCTGGACGAAGGCCGCGGGCGTGGCCCATCGCGTTGAGCTGGCAGACGCTGGTGCAGAAACAACAAGCGGCATAAAACCGTTGAGTTTTTTGAAATAGCCGGGCTATCCTGTCTATACCACCGGCGCCCAGCGCGCCGGCCGCGGTATCGGGAGAGACTGTCTATCCGACAGCGCCGAAGGAGCAACCGCCCCGGAATCTCTCAGGCAAAAGGACCGATACCGCATTCACACTCTGAAGAGCCGCCGGGACAACGTCGCCCCGGCGCACCGAAGGAGCAAGCAGGCCCTACCTCGGCCTGCGAAATCTCTCAGGTCCAGCACAGAGGGGGTGCCGACGCGCATGGGCGCGCGGATTCCCTTGTGACGCTTTCTGTGTCTGGATAGTCATGCATACCGAACCCGACTCCGGCGCCTCCGGCGGCGCCGTGGCTTCCTGCGCGCCTGCGCGGCGCGCCACCGCCCTCCTTCGCCTTTTCCAGGACCGTTTCCCGACGCCGTCCTAGCCACCGTCTTGCCGAGCGCAGCCCGGCCGGCTGCGCTCGCCCTTTGTCCGGCACGCGCATGCGTGTCCTTTGCAGCAGCAAGCGACGCCCGCGTGGACTGGCGGGGAGCCGCTTTTTCTTTTAAAGGAGACATCACTAATGCACGCTCAACATCGGCAACTCGGCAAGCCGCGCGCACTGCTCGCGGCATGGGCGCTCGGCGTCGGCCTCTGCCTGGCCGGCCCGCCGGCGCTGGCGCAGGCAAGCGATGCCGGCGCGGCGCGCCAGGCGGCCAGCCAGCACTCGGCAGCCTTCGCCGCCGCCCAGCGCGACCTCAGCCAGTTCATCAACCACCAGCTGCAACGCGGCTCGCTCCCCGAGGGCTTTCCCTTGGACGTCCAGGACCTGCGCGCGCTGAAGGATGCGCGCATCGGCTACGGCTTCCCGGTCTACACCATCGATCCGGACCGGCTGCTGAACGGACGCGGCAAGATGAAAAGCATGGCGCGCCACGCCAACCAGTGGCGCTTCGTGGTGCTGCTGGGCGAGCGCCCGATCGGCATGGCGACGGTGGAGCGGCACGGCGGCCGGTTCGAGACGGCCGCCTATGGCGGCGCCGTCCTGTCGAAAGACCTCGACGCCCTGGTCGCCGCGCACGGCAATGCCGACCGCTCCAACCTGCGCCTGCTGCGCATCTACCAGGCCGGTTCCGACCTGCTCGAAGTCGAGACCGCCGGCGGCACCCGCTACGCGCCCCTGTATTCCGCGCGCGCTTCCCTGCCGCTGCAGCGCACCGACGCCTTCGGCCGTCCCAGCGCCGCCCTGGCCGACGAAGCCGAGCTGCTGCCGGCCCTGCGCGCCGCGGCCAAGCGCAACCTGGACGAACACCGCTGAGACGGCGCCATCGATAAGCAACCATACGGAGACAAGCAATGAACAAACGACTGACAGGCCTGCTGGCCGCTTGCGCGCTGACCCTGGCCGCCCCGAGCGCCTTCGCGCAATGGCGCACCCTCAACCTTCCCCTCACCACCCAGGAACACAGCCAGTGGTGCTGGTCCGCGACCAGCAAGGCGATCCTGAACCTGTACAAGAAGACCCCAAGCCAGTGCCAGATCGTGAACTGGGCCTTCGGGATCAATTACGCGTGCGGGAACACGACCTTCGACTGGTACAGCTACGCCAACCAGCCCAATTCCATGTACGGCACCAGCGGCAGCGTGCAGAACATCCTGGCCGCCTGGGGCGTGCCGAACACGGCCTACAACGTGGCCTCGTCCTGGAGCAGCGTGGTGGCCGACATCAATGCCAACCGGCCCTTCGTGATCCGCTACGGCTGGACCAACGGCGGCGGCCACATCATGGCCGGCCGGGGCTACGAGACCTATAACGGCGTGAACTATGTCTACATCATGGACCCGTGGCCGGGCGAAGGCCAGACCTGGCGCACCTACAGCTCGGCGGTGTCGGCGGCCGACCACCGCTGGACGCATACCCAGCGCATGAACGTCGGCCCGGCGCTGTAAGGCCTCGTCTCCCGGGCGCCCTCACGGCGCCCGGGAGTGGAAATGCGCGCACTGTCACAAGCTTGCCCAGGAAACCGCCGCCATGGCCTGGCCAGGGACCGGGACCGGGACATGGTGCTATGCCGCCCTGGCCGCCCTGAGCAGCGCTTCGATCCCCTGCGGCTCGACCGGGCGCGAGAAGCAGTAGCCCTGCATCTGGTCGCAGCCGCGCTGGTGCAGGAAGGCCAGCTGTTCCGAGGTTTCCACGCCTTCCGCGATCACGTTCAGCTTCATCGAATGCGCCAGCGCGATCACGGCGTTGACGATGGCCGCGTCGTCCGCGTCCTGGGTCAGGTCCATCACGAAGGAGCGGTCGATCTTGAGGCTGTGGATCGGGAAGCGCTTCAGGCTGGCCAGGCTGGAGTAGCCGGTGCCGAAGTCGTCGATCGCCAGCTGCACGCCCATCCCGGCCAGGCGCGCCATGGTCTCGGTGGCGGCGCCCGGGTTCTCCATCAGCACGCTCTCCGTGATCTCGAGCGTCAGGTAATGCGGATCGCAGCCGGTGCGCGCGATCAGCTTGGCCACTTGCTGGGCCACGTCCTGGCCCAGGAACTGGCGCGCCGACAGGTTGACGCTGATGCGCACCGGCGGCAGGCCCTGGCGGCGCCAGGCCACCTGCTGCTCCATGGCCGTGGCCAGCACCCATTCGCCGATCGGCACGATCAGGCCGGTCTCCTCGGCCAGCGGGATGAAGTCCGCCGGCGACACCATCGGCTGGCCGTGCGGCTGCCAGCGCAGCAGGGCCTCGACCCCGCTCACCTTGCCGCTGCCGATGTCCACCACCGGCTGGTAATGCAGCAGGAACTCGCGCCGCTGCAGGGCGCGCTGCAGCGCGCCTTCCATGCGCAGGTGCTCGAAGGCCTGGGCGCCCATGTCGGCCATGTAGAAGCTGTAGTGGTGGCCGCCCTGCCCCTTGGAGCGGTACATGGCGCTGTCGGCGTTCTTGAGCAGGGTGGCGCTGTCCTGGCCGTCGCGCGGGTACATCGCGATGCCGACCGAGCCGGTCGGGAACACCTCCTGGCCGCACAGGGTCAGCGGCTGGAACAGGTTTTCCAGCAGCTTCTCGGCCACCGTGGCGGCGTCCTCTTCGCCGGCCAGGTCGGGCAGCACCACCACGAATTCGTCGCCGCCCTGGCGCGCCACGGTGTCGGTGTCGCGCAAGACGCTGGACAGGCGGCGCGCGATCTCGACGATCATCCGGTCGCCGGCGTCGTGCCCGAGGCTGTCGTTGACGTGCTTGAAGCGGTCCAGGTCGATGAACATCACCGCCACCTGGCTGCCGTTGCGGTGCGCGTGCGCGATCGCCTGGGCCAGGCGGTCCTGCAGCAGCGCGCGGTTGGGCAGGCCGGTGAGCGCGTCGTGGTTGGCCATGCGCAGCAGCGCTTCCTCGGCCTGCTTGCGGCGCGAGATGTCCTTGACCACCGAGATGAAGCGCTGGTCGCCGTGGGCGTCGCGCATCACCGAGACGCTGACGTTGACCCACACCGGGGTGCCGTCGCGCCGCAACAGGCGCTTCTCGCGCTGGTAGTCGTTGATCTCGCCCGCCTTCAGGCGCCGGATCAGGGCCAGCTCGTCGGGCAGGTCTTCGCCGCAGGTGAGCTGCTGGAAGAAGCGCTGCAGCAGCTCGACCTCGGTGTAGCCGAGGATCTGCGACATCTTGCGGTTCACCCGCAGCAGGCGCCCGTCGCCCGACAGCAGCACGATGCCCACGGCGGCCTGGTTGAAGGTGAGGCGGAAGAATTCCTCGCTCTCCTGCAGGCGCAGGCGCGCCTTGCGGCGGAAGGTGACGTCGTGGCCGATCAGGAGCAGCAGCTGGCCGCCCGCCTGCTGGGTGCGGCGGATGTTGAACTCGACGTAGCGCACGCCGTCGGCGCGCCCGTCAAGGGTCACCAGCACGTTGTCCTGCGGCGCGCCCGAGCGCAGGGCTTCGAGCACGCGCTGGCCCAGTTCCTGGCCGGGGATCAGCTGCTCGAGCAGGCAGCCCGCGCCTGCCCCGTCCCCGGCGGCGTCCTCCGGCGCGTCCAGCAGGTCGGCCATCATGCGGTTCATCGAACGCACGCGCAGCGCGCAGTCGACCACCAGCAGGCCGGCCGGCATGCCGTCGATGACCTGCTCGAGGTAGTTCTGGTTCTGGCGCATGCTGCGCTGGGCCGCGTGCGCATAGGTGTCCAGCGCCAGGCCCATGTCGAAGCACACCACCTTGAGCACGGCGTCGATGGCGGCGGTGCAGCGCTGCGGCGCGTGGCCCAGCCTTTCCCACAGCATGTCGATGATCTCGGCCAGGTACTTGCGGTAGGCACCGATGTACCACTTGGGCTCGAGCCCGATGCGCTGGTGCGCCATGCCCACGCGCAGGCGCTCGCGGATATAGCCATCGTCGTAGTCGCCCGCCGTGAGGCTGCTGAAATAGGCCGACTGCGCGCGGCGCAGGGCGCGCGCCGTGCTGTCGCTGCCGAGCATGCTGCGCGTGTGCGCGAAGCGCAGCAGGTGGTCGTAGAACTCGCCGGAAAACCGTTCGCGCTCCTGCTCGAGCAGCGCTTGCACGTCGCGCAGCGCGGCGAGGTCGGCCTCGCCCATTTCCAGGAATGCCTTGCGCGCCGCGACTTCCTCGCCGTCCAGCCCGATCTCGCGCGCGATCGCGTCCACCGTCTCCCCTTCCTGCCTCATGCCTGCCTCCACGCGCGGGCATGCCGCACCAGCTTGTGCATCGTTGCGTCTGTCTTGTGGAATCTCATGGGGAAGCTGCCGCGGCGGGGTGTTGGCTGAATCAATACAGTCGTTGCATGATAGCAAAGCATCCCGGCGCTGATCGAGTAAACACTTTGCAACTGTTGTTTATTTGGCCCATTGGCAACAGGGTTATTGCAGCCCGGCAATGAATCAGCGAAGAGTGTTGAACTGACGCAATATCTAGGTCGCATAGCGGCGGGACAGTAAGCGGGACACATCATCCAGGAGGAAACATGTCCCGCTATTGCACGGCCCTGCTCTTTACTTTCGTCCTCATGTGCGCCCCTGCCGGCGCCGCCCAGCCGTCCCAGGCCGGCGTCGCCGTCAGGCTCGAAGCCGTCCGTCCTTCCGTCGGGCGCGGCGACGACGTGCTGGTGCGCGTCACCCTGACCAATACCTCGGGCCTGGCCCAGCACGTGCTGCGCTGGCGCACGCCGCTGGACGGCGTCCAGTCGTCCCTGTTCGACATCCGCCGCGACGGCCAGCCGGTGCGCTACCTCGGGGTGGAGATCAAGCGTCCCGCGCCGCGGCCGGCCGACTTCGTGCCGATCGAGCCCGGCGCTTCGGTAACCCAGACGGTCGAGCTGTCCGCGCTCTACGAAATGCACATCACCGGCGCCTATACGGTGCGCTACCACAGCCCGGCGGCGCCGCTGCCGGGCCTGGGTTTGCATGCGGTGACGGGCGAGCTGGCGTCCAGCCCGGTGAGCATCTGGGTCGAAGGCCGGCTGCCGCGCGGCGCCAAGAGTGCGCCCGCGCCCGCCCGGGAAACCGCGCAGGAAACCGCGGCCGGCAGCCTGGCCTTCAGCCAGTGCTCGAACGCCCAGCAGGAGCAGCTGGCGGCGGCCGTGGACGCGGGCCGCGCGATGGCCGCCGACGGCCACGCCTACCTCACGTCCGGCCAAGCCTACGGAGCGCGCTACACGACCTGGTTCGGCGCCCCGGACGCGCAGCGCGGCGCCAGGGCGAGCGCCAATTTCGCCGCCATCCGCGACACCTTCGAGAGCAAGCCGCTGGCGCTCGACTGCGGCTGCGACGAGCCCTATTTCGCCTATGTGTATCCGTCCCGGCCCTACAAGATCTATGTCTGCAAGGCGTTCTGGAGCGCGGCGAATACCGGCACCGATTCGCGCGGCGGAACCCTGGTGCATGAGATGAGCCATTTCGACGCCGTGGCCGGCACCGACGACCACGTCTATGGCCAGGCCGGCGCGATGGAACTGGCGCGCACCGCTCCCGAGCGCGCGCTCAACAACGCGGATACGCACGAGTATTTCGGGGAGAACACACCACCTCAGCAAAAGCGTTAGCACCGACGGTTTCAAAATGCAAGCGTGTTCCAATTGACTGTCGGATCTCGTTGACAATTCGCAAAAAATGTCACATCTGACATGAATCAACTTTACATAGGAACTTGAATCCGTAAATATCGTCAACGGGCCGCATCCTGTACAGACAAGTCGTGCGGGGGCGGCCCGATAACGATGGCTGCAGCAAGCCGCATAACTTTCACACACGGAGAAACGATATGAGCTTGAACGGATTCTGGAAATCGGCATTGGGAGTGGCAGCACTGGCGATGGCCTGCGGAGGCGCCAGCGCCGCGCCGAAGGGCGTCAACATCGCTGTGGAGACGGAAAAGCACGCGCTGGGGCAAGACGACGACGTGGTGGTCAAGGTGACCCTGACCAACACCTCGGACACGCCGCAGTACGTCCTGAAGTGGCTGACCCCGTTCCAGGGCCTGGACACGCCGCTGTTCGAAGTGACCCGCGACGGCGAGCCGGTGCCCTACCTGGGCCCGATCATCAAGCGTCCGGTGCCGAAGAAGTCGGACTACTTCGTGATCAAGCCGGGCGCCACCCATACCGTCAAGGTCGAGCTGTCGGCCCTGTACGACATGAGCGTGACCGGCGATTACCAGATCAGCTACAAGGTCGCCTCGCCCGCGCTGTTCCTGAACGCCGCCGACAAGGCCGACCGCGAGATGGAATCCAACGTGGCCAGCATGTGGATCGACGCCCGCCTGCCGCGCGGCGCCACCCCGCAGGCCATCCTGGACCTGGAAGCCATGAAGCGCGACGCGGGCGTGCAGCCGGCCAGCCTGAGCTATACGAACTGCACCGCCACCCAGCAGAGCACGGTCCAGCAGGCGATGGCGGCCGGCAAGGCGATGGCCGACAGCGGCAACACCTACATGGCCAAGACCACCATGGGTCCGCGCTACACCAAGTGGTTCGGCACCGTGACCAGCGCGCGCCAGTCGACCGTGAAGTCGCATTTCACGGCCATCAAGGACGCCTTCGACAACAAGCCGGTGACCGTGGACTGCGGCTGCAAGCAGAGCTACTACGCCTACGTGTATCCGACCCAGCCGTACAAGATCTACGTCTGCCGCGCCTTCTGGTCGGCGCCGATGACCGGCACCGACTCCAAGGGCGGCACCCTGGTGCACGAGATGAGCCACTTCAACGTGGTGGCGGGCACCGACGACCACGTCTACGGCCAGAGCGGCGCCGCCAGCCTGGCAATCAGCGATCCGAACAAGGCTGTCGACAACGCCGACAACCATGAATATTTCGGCGAGAATACCCCGGCGCTGAACTAAGCGTTCGCCGCGGGCAGGAAAAAGGGGAGGAAGCACCTGGCGGTGCTCCCTCCCCTTTTCATCGGGACCTTACTTTGCCGTGTAGGTGAAGCGCACCGGCTCCGACGGGCTGCTATTGACTTCGTCGAGCTTGTTCACGTCCGGCAGCCAGGGGCCGGGATAGCTGATCTCGTAGGCCTGCGTCCCCTTCTTGAAGGCATAGGAAGGGGTGATGTCGACCGTGTTGAGGTGCATGGTGTGGGGCTTGACCTCGAGGTAGTCGGCGGCCGTGTAGGCGGCGCGCTTGACCATCGGCCCGGCATATTGCACCTCGCGCCCGCCCCTGGCTTCGCGCAGGTCGAAGCGCTTGCCGGTCAGCGCGTCCTCGGCCGCCACTTCGCGCGGCACCCAGATCGTCTTTTCGCCGTGGTTCTCGATGGTCACGCGCACCAGCACCTTGCCGCCCGTGGTTTCCACGTCCAGGCGGTGGCGCACGTTCACGTCCGCCTCCACGGCGCCGCTGGCGCCGACCAGTCCCGCCAGGGCCAGCAGTACCGCCGGCATACTCCGTTTGACATGCATTCGCGCTCCCATGGCCATGAAATATTATTTCAGCAAGCAGGCTACCACGAAAGATTCTTGCAATTCTTAATCGAAAATTAGGCGCTGTTCAGTTGGCACTCAGTCCGCCAGTTCTCCGCCGGTTTCCGGCAAGGCAGCCAGGATCATGACCGCCACGCGGCGGTTGCGCGCCTGCCCGAGCGCGTCGGTGTTCGGCGCTACCGGGCGGGTTGCGGCGTAGCCGATCGCGGACAGGCGCCCCTCCCCCACTCCGCTGTCGACGAACAGGCGCACCACGCTGCTGGCGCGCGCGGCCGACAGTTCCCAATTGGACGGATAGACGGCGCTGGCGATCGGCACATTGTCCGTATGCCCTTCGACCTCGATGCGGTGGGAATCGTTCCTGAGCAGGCCGCCGACCGCGCGCAGGATCTCGCCCGCGTCCCTTCCGAGCACCGCCTCGCCCTGGGCGAACAGCACGCTGGCGTTGATCTCGACGCTGATGCCGCGCGCGTTCCGGGTCACCCGCACCTGGCCCGACTTCACCAGCGGCAGCAGGGTCGCCGACAGGTCGCGCGCCAGCACCGCCATCTTCTCGCGCTCGCGGCGCGCGATCTCGTTGCGCTTGCGGTTGACGAGGTGGGACAGCGGCAGCACCGGCTCGACCTGGGTGTTGACGGTGGGGGCCGCGCCGCGCCCGCCGAAGGCGTCGCCCAGCGCATCGGACAGCACCCGGTACTTGCCCTCGTTGACGATCGAGATCGCGTACATCACGACGAAGAAGGCGAACAGCAAGGTGATGAAGTCGGCGTAGGAGATCAGCCAGCGCTCATGCTGCTCGTGGGGCTGGTCGTCGTCGTAGCGTTTGCGCGCCATGGCTCAGCCGGCCGCCATCAATGACGGGCCAGCAGGCTGGCCACGCGTTCGTCGATCACGCGCGTGTGGTCGCCGGTGGCGATGTCGTGGAAGACTTCGAGCAGGATTTCGTACTGCGCCACCTTGTCCGCCACGATGGCCTTGAGCTTGTTGCCGACCGGGTGGAAGAACAGATTGGCCAGCCCCACCCCGTAGACGGTGGAGACGAAGGCGACGGCGATGCCCGAGCCCAGGCGCGAAGGATCGGACAGGTTTTCCATCACGTGGATCAGGCCCAGCACCGCGCCCAGGATGCCGATGGTGGGCGCATAGCCGGCCGCCGATTCCCAGATGCGCGCCGCCTGGCGCTGGGTGAATTCGTAGCCGTTGATCTCGTGCTCGAGCAGGCTGCGCAGCTTGTCGGGCTGGATGCCGTCGACCACCAGGCGCAGGCCCTTCTGGATGTAGAGGTCTTTGGTCCCCATGTACTGCTCGAGCGACAGCAGGCCGTCGCGGCGCGCGGACAGGCTCCACAGGGCAATCTCGCGCGACAGCTTGTCGCGTTCGCCGCGCGGCGGCACGAAGACCCAGCGCAGCATGCGCATGCCGCGCAGG
Source organism: uncultured Massilia sp. (assembly GCA_966210615.1). Taxonomy (GTDB): domain Bacteria; phylum Pseudomonadota; class Gammaproteobacteria; order Burkholderiales; family Burkholderiaceae_D; genus Telluria. The sequence goes on along the minus strand of CBIHLT010000049.1, from coordinate 5,022 downwards.
AAAGTACGGCGCTCGCTTTGCAGCAGCACGGCGCCGGCGGTGCCGACCACCACGATGGCGAAGGCGGCCGGCTGGAACAGCGAGGCGAAGCGCCCGCCGTCGAGCGTATGGCCGACGAAGACGCCGGCCAGCGCCAGGATGAGGCCGATTACGCTGGACCAGTCCACAATTGCTCCCGCAGCGCCGCGCGCAGGCGCGCCACTGCCTGGGTGTGCAGCTGCGACACCCGCGATTCGCTCACGCCCATGACGGCGCCGATTTCCTTGAGGTTGAGTTCTTCTTCGTAGTACAGGCCCATCAGCATCTTCTCGCGCGGCGGAAGCTTGTCGATGGCGTCGATCACGGCCTGGCGGAAGTCGGTGTCGAGCAGGCTGCGCAGCGGATCCTCGTCGTCCACCGCATAGCGGTCGAGGAAGCTGCCGTCGTCGTCGTCGCCGCGGAAGTCCTCGTAATAGACCAGCTGGTGGCCGCCGCCGTCGGACAGCAGGTCCTGGTAGTCGGCCAGCGACATCTTGAGCGACTTGGCCACTTCCGATTCGCTGGGCGGGCGGCCGAGGCGCTGCTGCAGCTCGTTCATCGCGGTCTCGACCTTGCGCATGTTCTGGCGCGTGCTGCGCGGCATCCAGTCGCTGTTGCGCAGCTCGTCCAGCATGGCGCCGCGGATGCGCAGCACCGCATAGGTCTCGAACTGGGCGCCGTGGTTGTCCTCGTAGCGGTTGATGGCGTCCAGCAGGCCCATCATGCCGGCCTGTACCAGGTCATCCACCTCCACCGAAGGCGGCAGCTTGGCCTTCATGTGGTGGGCAAGACGCTTCACCAACGGCATGTGCTCCGTCAGCAAATGGTTCTTGTCCGCTTTCCCTTTGACCGTGTACATGCTTGTTGCGTCGTTGTCTTCTTCTGTTTGTTCAGTTACCCAAGCCTGCGCCGCCCTGCCGGCCGAAGCCCGGCATCGCGTGCAGCGCGAACTTGCCGGCCAGCTGGCGGAAAGCGACCGAGGCGCCCGCGAGCGGGAAGGCGTCGACCACGGCCCGGCCCAGGCGCGCGGCCCGGTGCAGGTACTCGTCGGCCGGCACCGAGCCCATGGAACTGAGCTTGACCGCCAGGTAACGTGTTGCCGCGGCTGACATATTATCGTATACCACCTTGGCTTCCGCCTCGGTCGCCCCGGTCACCAGGATGCCGAAGGGGCGGCGGCCGAGCTGCTGCGACAGGCGCTTGATCAGCGCATAGGCATTGGTGATCGAGGCGGCGCTGGCCGAGACCTGGACCACGATCTCGGAACTGCCCATCAGCGGCACCGGGAAGCTGCCGTCCGGGCCCAGCTCGCCGTCGACGATCACGATGCCGGCCTGCTTGGCCAGCACGTCGAAGGTCTTGCCGAGGCGGCGGGCGTCGTCGGCGGTTTTCGGCATGCCCAGCGGCGCCACCGAGAAGCCCTGCGGCGCCGGGTGGATCACCTGGTTGAGCGCGCACTCCTGGCGCGCCACCTGCAGCAGCGAAGGGGCGCGGTTCAGGCCCAGGCGGCGCGCCACGCCGTAGTCGACGTCGCAGGCGTCGACGATCAGGACCTCGTTCCCCAGCTGGGCCAGCGAGGCGCCCAGGTTGACCAGCATGGCGCCCTTGTCGTCTTCAGGCGTGGCGGACAGGAAGGTCACGATGCGCGGGCGCGGGCCCTGCAGCATGCGGCGCAGGCCTTCGGCCTGGTCGAAGTCGAAACTAGCCAAGGGACACCTCGCGCAGGCTGCGGTCATTCATCGCACCGGACATCATCAGCGGCAGGTCGGCGTCGCCGAACTGCGCAGCGGCCGCACGGTTGTTGCGGAAGGCGCGGTCGATCAGCATGGCGCGGTCGGCCAGGTGCAGGTCTTCCGGCACGCGCTGGCCGTTCGAGATGTAGTGCAGGTTGAGCTTCTGGCGGATCACCACGTCGAGCACGTTGCCGATCGAGGCGGCTTCGTCGAGCTTGGTCATGACGCAGCCGGCCAGGCCCGAGCCCTGGTAGGCGCGCACCACTTCGTTCAGGGTCTCGTTGGTCGAGGTCGCGTTCAGGCACAGCAGGCGCTTCACGTCGGCGCCCGACTCGCTCAGCATGGCCACCTGCTCGGTCACCATCTGGTCGCGCTGCGACATGCCGATGGTGTCGATCAGCACGGTGTGCTTGTTCCTGAGTTCCTTCAGGGCGATGCGCAGGTCGGCTTCGTCCTTCACCGAGTGCACCATCACGCCCAGGATCTTGCCGTAGATGCGCAGCTGCTCGTGGCCGCCGATACGGTAGGCGTCGGTGGTGATCAGGGCCAGCTTGTCCGGGCCGTGGCGCATCACGCAGCGCGCGGCCAGCTTGGCGGTGGTGGTGGTCTTGCCGACGCCGGTCGGGCCGACCAGGGCGAACACGCCGCCGCGCGACAGCAGGTCGTCTTCGTTGGCGATGGTGGTCAGGTTACGCGCCAGCACGGTCTTGATCCAGCGCAGTGCGTCAGCCGCATCCTTGGTGGCCGGCATCTTGTCGATCAGGTAGCGCGCCAGGGTCGCCGAGAAGCCGGCGGCCAGCATCTCGCGCAGCACGGCGGCCTTTTGCGGCTCGCGCTGGGCGGTGGCGTTCCACGACAGTTCGGCCAGCTGGGTTTCCATCAGGCCGCGCATGGCGCGGATCTCGGTCATCATGCCGCTCATTTCGGCGGCGGCCGATTCCTTGGCCTGGGCGATGGCGGCGCTCATCATGGCGCTCATCGCGCTCATGTCGAAGGCCGGGGCCGCCTCAGGAGCCGGGGCGCGGCGGTTGGCGTAGGTCGGGGCGGGGTCGGCGAAGACGGGCGCCGGGGCCGCTTCCTCGAAGCGGCGCGCGGCGAAAGCGGGTGCGGCCTCTTCCATGCGGCGCGCGCCGAAGGCCGGGGCCAGCGGGGCGGGATCGTTCAGCTGGTGATGCAGGTGCTGCAGGTGCGGCTGAGGCTGGGCCATGTCCGATTCCGGCGCCGGCGAGGCCAGCGAGGCCACGTCGTCGTTGTCGAGCGCCAGGATTTCGACCACGCCGTCCACCGGGCGGTTGGAGAGGATGACGGCGTCCGGGCCGAGCGCTTCGCGCACCTTGCGCAAGGCATCCCGGGAAGTAGCCGCTGTAAATTTCTTCACTTTCATCGTTATTCTCCGCACTTCATCGTCTGTAGCTTGCCTGGGGCGCAATGGCCCTCCCATAGCAAGCATTATTGACGATGCCTCTAGGAAACGATCGCAGGAAAAGGATGGGGAAACCCGGTCAATTCCCCGGCCACTGTGGCAAGCAGCGACTCCCCGGCATGCAGGCATGCATACCACATGTCGATAAATTTAACAGTTGCAACATCCAGATTTTGCAAGCTGTTGATTTTTTTGACATGTTGCTTCTGGCATAAGGTTTGCTTTCGAGGGAGCGGTCGCCGGCGCATCCAGGACGCCGGCACTTTCCATACGCTAGGAGAAAACCGCATGAAAGCACTGAAGTTCCTCATCGCCGCCGCCGCTACCGCCGCGGTGGCCAACGCCCAGGCGACCGTGGTCACCTACAACGATTTCTCGAACACCAGCGGCCTGACGACGGTGGGCAGCGCGGCCGCCACCACGACCGCCGACGGCAAGGTCATGCGCCTGACGCCGGACGCCGGCTGGAACAGCGGCGCGGTCTACAGCAGCAGCGCCGTGCAGCTGGGCGCCAACGCCACCTTCTCGACCACCTTCCAGTTCCGCTTCACCGGCAACAGCCAGCCGGCCGACGGCATGGCCTTCGTGCTGGCGGCCAGCCCGAACGGCCTGGGCGTGGGCGGCGGCGGCATCGGCTACCAGGGCGTGCAGAACGCCTTCGTGATCGAATTCGACACCTACGACAACGGCGGCTGGGACGGCTTCAGCGCCAACCACGTGGGCATCAGCACCAACGGCAGCACCGCCACCACCTGGAACAGCGACGTCTACCAGCGCACCGAATGCTACGGCATGGGCAGCGACATCGGCTGCATGTCGAACGGCGCCCTGTGGACCGTGACCATCCAGTACGACGGCGCCAAGCTGTCGATGAGCATGCGCGACGAGACGATGCCGGTCGATTTCACGCCCTACCCGAGCCTGGCGATCGACATCGCCTCGGTCCTCGGCACCAACCAGGCCTATGTCGGCTTCACGTCGGCGACCGGCGCGGCCAGCCAGAACCACGACCTGCTGAACTGGACCTTCGCCGATACGGCCGAGCTGCCGGTCGACGTGCCGGAGCCGGGCAGCATGTGGATGCTGGGTCTCGGCATGGTGGGCTTGGCGGCGGGCAAGCGCCTGGCCAAGCGCCGCGGCTGATCTGCCCGACGGCCGCATGAGCGGCTGTTCGTGCAACCTGGGTCCCGGGCTGCGCCGGACGACGTTGATTGAGCCTGGCTCGAAGGACGCTTTCGCTACTTCGGCCACGATCCTCAACCCGTCGTTCCGGCGCAGGCCCGGGACCCAAATTTTTTACCTGCTCCTATACCTTGTCCTTGACTTGCCAGGCGCGCGCTATCAAATTAACAATTATGAGAAAATAATCAGTAAGTTGGCAATTTGCAACAGCATCCCAGGTTTTTGCATTTTCCTTGTTCAATTTCTATACCTTAGCGCACAGTCATGCCAAATTTGCTTCAAAGCATAATGTCGCCAATTGTAACGGATGCAAAGAACGTGCATACTTGACCACTATCGGAATAATTCCGTCAGCGTCTTGAAAGGGGCAGCAATGAAATTTCGGATACCGAAGCGTCACCCTGGGACGACTGATTTCGCCACGTTCCTGATCCACTGCTGCGACGCCCTCGACCGCAGCCTCCCTGCCCTGCGCACCTTCTTCCTCGTCGCCGGCGTAATCGCCGCCGCCCTGCGCACCGGCCTGCTGGCCGACTTCCTGTTCGTCACCGGCCTCTTGCTGCAGTTGTCGATCTGGTTCGAGAACTGGTGGCTGCACAAGATCCGCTAGCCGGCTCGCGATAAGCACAAAGGCGCGCAGGGGCCGGAAGCCGCTGCGCGCCTGCT
>CBIHLT010000048.1:0-24903 GCA_966210615.1 uncultured Massilia sp. | reverse complement strand
CAACACCCCTCCCCCCACTCCAGCGTACTGTAGAAGCCCACCCACATCCCAGGCTTCACATGGCAACACCCCGCATCACCTCCCTGCGCCGCTACCGCCGCCGCGCCAAGCGCCCGGCGATGCTGATGGCCGGCTTCCTCGGCGGCTACTGCGCCGGCCACCTGGCCGCGGCGCTGCGCCGAGCGCGCCTCGGTGCTCGTGACAAGCGCAAGACCGTGCGCGACCTCGACGGCCGCCGCATCGTCCACAGCGCCAGCGACGCCATCCTCTCCATCGACGGGAACAACGCGATCCTGATGGCCAACCCGGCCGCCGCCGCCATGTTCGGCACCAGCGTCGCGGCAATGCAGGGCGCGCCGCTGGCGCGCTACATCCAGGCGCCCAGCGCGGCCGCGCGCACCCCGCTCGACTACTTCCCGGCCGGCAGCGGCCGCGCCGGACGGCGCGCCACCGACTACGCCGTCACCGGCATCCGCGCCAACGGCCACCTGTTCCCGATCGAGGGCTCGATCTCCCCGGTCCAGCACGACGGCCGCGAGATCTACACCGTGATCCTGCGCGACGTCTCCGAACGCCACCTGGTGCAGCAGACCCTGGCCCGCTCGCACGACCAGTTGCGCCAGCTCTCGTCCGCCCTGCAGACCATCCGCGAAGAGGAACGCACCCACATCGCGCGCGAGCTGCACGACGATCTCGGCCAGCTGCTCGCCTCGCTGCGCATGGACCTGACCCTGCTGGGGCGCACCGAGCCCCTGCCGCAAGCCAGCGCGCGCCTGATCCAGGGCATGGAAACCAACCTGCTGACGGCCATCACCTCGCTGCGCCGCATCGCCACCAACCTGCGCCCGCGCGCCCTCGACGAGGGCGGCCTGTACTTCGCCCTGCAAGGCCTGCGCGACGATTTCGTCGAGCGCCACGGCATCGCCTGCACCCTGCTGGCCGACGAATCCGAGCTGCGCCTGGACGATGCGGCCAGCACCGCGATCTTCCGCATCGTGCAGGAAGCGCTGACCAACGTGGCGCGCCATGCGCAGGCCGGCAGCGTGCTGCTCAACCTGTTCCGCACCAACCACGACCTGATGGTGACCATCCGCGACGACGGCCGCGGCATCCGCGCCGAAGACATGGACAAGGCCCAGTCGCTGGGCCTGGTCGGCATGCGCGAGCGGGTCTGGAACATGGGCGGCGACATCTCCATCAGCGACGAGCCGCCTGGCACCCGCATCGACATCGTCCTTCCCGTCGCCAGCCACCTCGTCTGACGCTGGTTTGACGCATCGGCAAGATGGCTTGATTGTCATCAACGCGACATATTGCCCCGATAAGATCCCGGTCGATCCGAGTGACACCGCGCACTCGACGTCTTGTGAAACCAACTGGAGATCTTCATGAAGTATCAATGCCTCGCCGCCGCACTGCTGTCCTGCCTCCCGCTGTTCGCCCACGCCCAAAGCAACGTCCAGGTCTATGGCGTGATGGACGCGGCCATCGCAATCGAGGACACCGACGCTCCGGGCGAAGACCGCCGCACCGTGATCAACTCGGGCAACCAGTCGAGCAGCCGCCTCGGCTTCCGTGGCACCGAGGATCTGGGCAACGGCCTGAAGGCACTGTTCAACATCGAGGCGGGCGTGGCCCTGGACACCGGCGCCGCCGATTCGACCCTGTTCGGCCGCCGCGCCGTGGTCGGCCTGCAAGGCAATTTCGGCACCGTGACCATCGGCCGCGAGTACAGCCCGATCGCCGCCGTCGCCGCCGCGACCGACATCCTGGGCCAGGGTATGTTCGGCAGCAACCTGTCGGCCTTCGGCACCAACCGCCTGACCCGCCGCCTGGCCAACTCGGTCAACTACAAGAGCAATTCGCTGTCCGGCTTCGTCGTCAACGCCGCCTACTCGACCGGCGAGAAGACCGTCGATCCGTCGGGCGACCTGATGGGCGTGTCGGTGGAATACAAGACCGGCGGCCTGTACCTGGGCGGCGGCTACCATGTGTTCGAGCGCCTGGCGAGCGGCGACGACAAGGAATGGGCGGCCGGCGCCGGCTACGCCTTCGGTCCGTTCGAGATCAAGGGCAACTACCTGGTCGCCGATCCGGAAGGCGCCAACAACGAGTACAAGAACGCCAACCTGGGCGCTGCCTACGGCGTCGGCTCGAACAAGTTCTTCCTGAACTTCCAGCAGCAAAAGCTGGAAACCGGCGCCAAGGGCAACACCATCTCGCTGGCCTACACCTACGCACTGTCGAAGCGCACCAACATCTACACGACCTACGCCCAGCTGCGCAACAACGGCCGCGGCGTGTTCGCGATCAACTCCTCGTCGACCTCGGTCGCGCCGCCGGCCACCGCCCTGGGCGCCGATCCGTCGGTGTTCAGCCTGGGTCTGCGTCACACCTTCTGAGAACGCTGCGCCGGGCATGCGGCATGAGGCCGCGCGCCACGGCCGCCGCAAGCTCGCCGCGTCCGCGGCGAGCGCCTGAAGCCGGCTGCGCCGGCTTTTTTATGCGCGCAACCGGGAGCCGTCAGGATTGGTGGCTTCGGCATCCTTCCTGGTCGGGTAGTACACCTTCTTCATTTCCAGCTCATAGAAAAGGATGCCGTGGATGCCTTGTGCTTCCGTCTTTTTTACCGGCCGTTTCCAGATGTTGCGGAATGCCGCCTCGAGCGCCTTCCTGTCGCTGTTCGCATAAACCTCATCAATGAAGGCGATGTCCGTCGCGTTCGGGAAGACAAGGGCGAACTCCTCGTCCGTCGCGGCAAAAATGTCGTAGACGCAGTTGGCGGCGCCATCGATGACCTGGATATTTTTCATGGAATTGAGCGTATCGTGGCGCCGGGCGTCCGGCCCATGCCGGTTCGGGCGCAGCGCGCCCACCATCCTATCCGGTACGCCGCACCAGCGCCAGATACGGCTCCGGCGCACGCGCCACGACGCGGTTGCGCCCCGCCTCCTTGGCTTCGTACATGGTCTCGTCGGCGCGCGCCAGCGCGGCCTCGAGCGCTTCGCCGCGTGCGATCACGGTGACGCCGACGCTCAGGGTGAGCATCTTCATCTTGCCGGACTCCGGACGCGCCACGGCGCTCTCCACGGCCAGGCGCAGTTTTTCGCCCACCGCGGTAGCCGCGGCAAGGTCGGTATCCGGCAGCAGCAGCGCGAATTCGTCGCCGCCCAGGCGCGCCAGCACGTCGCCGCCGCGCAGCACCTTGCGCACGCTGTCGGCCACCAGGCGCAGCGCGGCGTCGCCGGCCGCATGCCCGCCGGCGTCGTTGACCGCCTTGAAGTGATCGAGATCGACCAGCATCAGGCCCAGCGGCTTGCCGCTGCGGATGGAACGCGCGCGCTCGCGCGCGGCCATGTCGGAGAAGGCCTTGCGCGACCAGGCGCCGGTCAGGTCGTCGTGCCGCGCCGCGAACTCGGCACGCGCAACGATCTCGCGGTAGGCCATCAACAGGCCGCCCAGGGCCAGGGCAGGCAGCGCCAGCGAAGCGCCGACCAGGAACAGGACGCCGGTGTCGCTCGGCTGCAGCAGCGACACCGGTGCATGCCCGGCCGCCCCGACCCAGGCGATGCGGCCCGCGTGGCCCAGCGCCACCAGTACGCACATGCCCAGCACGAAACCTTGCGCATACCAGCGCCGCGGCCACGCATCGCGCGTGGACAGGACGGTGCGGACGATCTCGACGCAGGCGCAGATCTGGAACAGCGAGACCACGGCGCTGCGCCCGGCGAAGGAGTCGATCTGATAATGAAAGAAGGCCACCAGGATGCCGAGGGCGATTACCAGCGCGGCCAGCACCGGCTTGCCGGCGTCGCGCCCGGCGAGCTGGCGGTAGCCCGCCATCAGGGCCGCGCTGGCGGCCGCGTAGGCGACGTTCGCGCCTTCATAGGCGAGCACCGGCGGCAGCTCGCGGCCGAAGGCGTACAGCACGTTGCCGACCATGCCCAGCACCGAGGCGAGCAGCATGGCGCGCATGCCGCGCACGCCGTCCGAGGTCACGGACAGCAAGGCGAGGAAGCTCAGGAAGCAAAGCAGCGAGGCGATGAGGAAGATCTGCTGGGTAGCGAGCATCGGATGGCGGACTGGAATCGGCAGGCTGGCGCGCACTCCGGCGCAGGTGTGCCGCTATTATGGGCACGAACGCGCCGGAGTGCGCGCAAGATTCGCTTCAACAGTGGCCGATCGGCCACAGGTATGGTCAATCAGGCCACGTCCGCGGCTTCCCTGGCCGCCGTGCGCGCCGCGGCAAGTGGCGCGCCTTGCAAGGACAGCATCACTTCGGTGCCGCGCGCGGGACGGTTGCGGATCACCAGTACGGCGCCGATCCTGGCCGCGCGCTCGCGCATGCCGGTCAGTCCCCAGTGGCCGGGGCGGCCGTGCACCTGGACGTCCGGATCCAGCCCGATGCCGTCGTCGCGCACCGCCAGCACGACCCGGCCGCCGCCGCAGGTCAGGTCGATCTCGATCAGCCGCGCACGTGCATGGCGTACGGCATTGGCGATGGCTTCGCGGGCGATGTGCAGCACCTCGTCGTGCGCCTCCGGCGCGAGCTGCACGCAGCTGCCCTCGGTGCGCACTGCCACCCGCACGCCGCTGCCCTCGCGCAGCTGGTCGGCCGCTTCCCCAAGGGCTTGCGCCAGGGTGGGCGTGCTCCCGGCGACGCGCAAGTCCATGACCTGGTCGCGCCCTTCGGCCACCACCTGGTCGGCCAGGTCGAGCGCGCGGTCCAGCTGCGCGCGCGCCTCGCTGCCCGGCTCGAGGCGCTGCGCCAGCACCTGCAGGCGCAGGATCAGCCCCTGCAGGCTTTGCAGGAAGGTGTCGTGCAGGGTGCGCGCGATGCGTTCGCGCTCGCCCAGCCGCTCTTCCATCCGCGCCTGGAACTGGCGCTTCACCTGCACCAGGCGCAGCCGGTACAGCAGGAACACGGCCAGTATCCCGAGCGCCACGCACAGGGCCGCGAACCAGCGTGTCTGGACGAAGCGCGGGCGAATCTCGAACTGCGGCCCGCTCACCACGCCGCTCGCCACGCCATCCTCGTTGACGGCGGCGACCTCGAAGCGGTAGCTGCCCGGCCCCAGGTTGGTGTAGTAGGCCACGCGGCGCGTGCCGACGTCCTGCCAGCCACGGTCCAGGCCCGCCAGCCGGTAGCGGAAGCCGACGCGCTCGGGCATGGTGTAGCTCAGGGCCGTGTAGTCGATCTGCAGCTGCTCGGTGCCGGGCGCGAAGACCGCGACTTCGCCCGGACGGTGGCGCTGCCCCCCTGCGTGGATGGCCTGGATCGCTACCGGCGGGGCCATCGTGTTGCGGCGCAGGCGCGCCGGGTCGAACCAGGCGGCGCCGCCGGTTCCCGCGACCCAGACCTTGCCGTCGGGCGCCACGAAGGTGGACGGCATGCGCACCAGGGTTTCCGCGCTGCCGGGATAGCCGTCGGCGTCGTTCCACAGGCTGGCGCGCAGCGTCAACGCGGCGTCCCGCATGGCCTTGCTCCAGTCCTCGGGGCGCACCCGCAGCAGCCCGCGGCTGGTGTTGAACCAGCGCTCGCCGTTCGCCGTCACCGCCATGCCGGAGACGTTCGACAGCATGTCGGGCTGCTCCGCCGCGATGGGCCGGAAGCGCCCCTCCTGCAGGACCGCCATGCCATTGTCGCCACTCAGCAGTACCTCGCTGCCAGCGTCGATGAAGCGTACGGCGCCCAGCGTGATGCCGTCGCGCTCACCATATTCGCGCCAGCGTTCGCCGTCGCCCGCGGGGCCTTCGCGCACGACGAGGCGGTTGTTGCGCAGGCCGAACCAGATCCGGCCCCGGGCGTCGACGGTCACGAACAGCGCGCCCTTCAGTTGCGGGTGCGCCTCCGGCGGCAGCCATTTGCCGCCGCGCCAGCGGTACAGGCCGCGTCCGCCGATGCCCACCCATACGCTGTCGCCGTCCTGCGCGATCAGGATGACGAAATTGCGCGCAGCTTGCCCCGGCAAGACGGGCGGTAGCGGGATGCTTTCCAGCACCTGGTCGCCGCGCCGCCGCTCGATCCGGCGATTGCCCCCGACCAGCACCGTGCCGTCGCCGGCTGCCCTCACCACGTAGGTCTTCTGGTCGGTCGGCACTTGCCGCATGGCGCCGTTGTCCACGCGCCAAAGCCGCGCGTTGTCGGCGACGGAGTGGGTCACGGCCCAGATCGTCCCGAGACTGTCGTGCGCCAGCCCAAGGCGCTCGGCGTCGGCGGGGAAAGGCAGGCGGATCAGCTTGTTATGCCGGAAGCGCTCCAGTCCGGCAACCGTGCCGACCCAGACGTTGCCCTCGCGGTCCTCCATCATGGAGTGCACGTTCAGGCTGCTCATCTGCCACGCCTGGTCGAGGTGCTCGTCGCCGATGCGGGACGGGAATTCGCCGCCGTGCGCCTGCCAGCTTGCTGGAAAGGAACGGCACAGGCCGATCGGGCAATTGCCGCTCCAGAAGTTGCCGTCGCGGTCGAACAGGCTCTGGAAGCTGCTGCTGGCCACGGACTTGCGAGGAGCCGGGCGCCAGCCGCCCGCCGGTTCGGGCAAGGGCTGCACCCTGCCCTCGGCGATGAGCCACTCCCGTCCATCCGGCGAACTCAGGAGCAAGGGATGGCGCTTTTCTTCCAGCGCCGGCGCGAAGCGTCCGCCGGCGCGGTCGAACAAGTGCAGCACCTTGCCGTCCGAAGCCCACAGGCGGTCGTAATGGTCGCGGTAGACGTATTCGGCGCGCGCGACGGGGAAATTCTGCGTCGCGCCCATGCGGGTCAGGATGCCGTCGCGGACCCGGAACAGGCCGGTGGTCGAGGCCACCCAGGCGCTGCCGTCACGCTCGAAAGCGATGCTGTAGGTGGCCCCGAGCGGATCGCCCGCAACCGGCGACACATGCTGCAGGCGTCCATCGCGCAGCACGCTCAATCCGCCGAAGGTGTAGCCGATCCACAACTCGCCGTTGGGGTGAGGCGCCAAGGCCGTGATGCTCTTGCCGAGCAGGCGTTCGCCGCCGCGGGGCTCGAAAGCCTCGAAACGCACGCCGTCGAAGCGGTACAGGCCCGAGGTGGTGCCGAGCCAGATCCAGCCGTCGCTGGTCTGGGCCATGGCGTCGATCTCGCGCGGGGCGCCATGCTCCCCGGTCCAGATGTCGTGGTGGAAGGCGCCCAGGCGCACGGCGGGATCGAGCGCGCACGCGGGCGCCGTCCAGCCCAGCCACAAGGCGAGCGCCAGCAGAAGAAAGTTCAAACGGATCGGGAAATGCACGGAATAGGGGTGTTCAGATGGATTGGTCAGCAACACCGTATTGTATTGACAGCTTGCTGCAATGCCGCATGCCTCTGCCATTTTCCAGAGGCCGGGCGGACGCGCCGCCCGCCATCGTCACTTGAGCCTGCAGGTCAGCACCCAGTAGAACTCCCAGCGCGCCAGCTTGATTTCCTTGCCAACATTGCCGAGGCGCTTGCGCAGCGCGCTGTCGGTCGGATAGCTCTTGGCCAGCTCGTGGCGGCTGCCGTCCTCGTCCTCGAAGATCTGGTAGGTCGTGCCCTGGGCGTCGGTGCGCGCGATGGTGCCGCTTTCGCCTTCGATGTACTCGTCGTCGACCAGCACCAGCAGCACGTCCTTGCCGAGCCGCTTCTTGAGCTGGGCCAGCAAGGCGTCCTGCTCGTCGCGGTTGAGATGCGACCACAGGCCGGCCATGAAGACGGCGGTGAATTTGCCGGATGCGTTGCCGCCCTCGCCTTCCAGGTCGGCCGGGAGATCGAACACATCCGCCTGGCGCCAGGTGACGTTGTCCAGGCCCTCGCCCAGCTCGCTCGCCACGGCCAGCATTTCCTCGTTGACATCGGTGGCGACGACCGAGGCCGCGCCCTGCGCGATCATCTCGGTCCAGACGCCCGTGCCGCAGGCCAGTTCCAGCACCCGGTGGCCGGACAGCAGGATGGCGAGCTGCTCGCCCGCCTCCAGCAAGTCTTCCGAGCGCTCTTCCGAGTGTTCGACCAGCGAGTGATAACGCTCCGCGTTGCGGGCGTAGTAAGCGGCGACCGCATCCTTGTTCATGGTGTTTCCTTTTTATTACAGTTCGTCGTATTACAGTTCATAGTTCTCGCCGCCGCGCATCGCCGACTCGACCATTTTGCGGTTGAGCGTGGGCGCCAGCAGTTCGATGAAGGTGTAGATGTAGCTGCGCAGGTAGGCGCCCTGCTTGATCGCCACGCGCGAGGTGTTCATGCCGAACAGATGGCCCACCGGCAAGGCGCGCAGGTTGCGGTCGCGCTCCGGGTCGAAGGCGATGCTGGCGATGATGCCCACGCCCATGCCCAGTTCCACATAGGTCTTGATCACGTCCGCGTCGATCGCCTCCAGCAGGACGTCCGGCTTCAGGTTGCGCAGGGAAAACGCATGATCGATCTTGCTGCGCCCGGCGAAGGCGGCGTCGTAGGTGATCACCGGGTAGCTGGCGATTTCCTCCAGCGACACGGCGCGCGACTTGAACAGCGGATGGTCCGGCGGCGCCACCACCACGTGTTCCCATTGGTAAGCAGGCAAGGTAATCAGGCCATCGACCGCCGTGATCGACTCGGTGGCGATGGCCAGGTCGGCCTGGTCGTTCTTGATCATGTCCGCGATCTGGCGCGGGTTGCCCTGCAGCAGCGACAGGCGCACCTTCGGGTATTTCTGCATGAAGGACTGCACCACCTTGGGCAGCATGTAGCGCGCCTGGGTGTGGGTGGTGGCGATGGTGAAGCTGCCGCTGTCGTGGGCGGCGTATTCCTTGCCGATCCGCTTGAGGCTGTCGATCTCCTGCATGATCAGCTCGACCGACTGCAGCACCAGCCGCCCCGGCTCGGTCAGGCCGCGGATGCGCTTGCCGTGGCGGGTGAAGATGTCGACCCCGAGCTCTTCCTCGAGCTCGATGATGGCTTTCGACACCCCCGGCTGGGAGGTGAACAGGGCCTTGGCCGCGTCGGTCAGGTTGTAGTTCTGGCGCACGGCCTCGCGGACGAAGCGCAATTGATGAAGATTCATGCAGGCTGGGTTGTTGGTTTGGCAGTAGACGCCATTTTAAGATGCTTATTCAAGTTACGCATATAAGCAAATAAATTCTCCGTAGTTTGGAATATAGGCCCCGGTCCTTATTATTGGAAATACTTTAACGGGTGGGCAGTTTATCCACCCATCTGGACGAGACCATGTACCGCTACGACCAATACGACCACCTCATCGTGCGCGAACGGATTGCGCAATACCGCGACCAGGTTGCGCGCCGCCTCAGCGGTGAGCTGCTTGAGGAAGAATTCCTGCCGCTGCGCCTGCAGAACGGCCTGTACATGCAGCGCCATGCCTATATGCTGCGTATCGCCGTGCCCTACGGCCTGTTGTCGTCCAAGCAAGTGCGCATGTTCGCGCACATCGCGCGCAAGTACGACCGCGGCTACGGCCACTTCACCACCCGCCAGAACATCCAGTTCAACTGGATCGAGCTGGAGCAGACCCCGGACATCCTGACCGACCTGGCCTCGGTGGAGATGCACGCCATCCAGACCTCGGGCAACTGCATCCGCAACATCACGACCGACGAATTCGCCGGCGTGGCCGCCGACGAGCTGATCGATCCGCGTCCCTTCGCCGAGATCCTGCGCCAGTGGAGCACCTTCCACCCCGAGTTCCTGGCGCTGCCGCGCAAGTTCAAGATCGCCATCAACGGCTCGGTCGAAGACCGCGCCGCGATTGCCGTGCACGACATCGGCCTGACCATGGTGCGCAACGAGGCCGGCGAAGTCGGCTTCAAGTACATGGCTGGCGGCGGCCTGGGCCGCACGCCTATCCTGGGCAGCGTGATCCGCGACTTCCTGCCGTGGCAGCACATCCTGACCTACACCGAAGCCGTGATGCGCGTGTATAACCAGTTCGGCCGCCGCGACAACAAATACAAGGCCCGCATCAAGATCCTGCTGAAGGCCCTGGGCGTCGAGGAATTCACCCGGCTGGTCGAAGCCGAATGGGCCGACCTGAAGGATGGCCCGGAAACCCTGACCCGGGAAGAATTCGACCGCGTCGCCAAGTGGTTCCAGCCGCACGCCTATGCGCAGCTGGAAGACGGCGACGTGCTGGCCCCCCACGCGGATAACCGCGCCTTCGCGAACTGGGTCAACCGCAACGTCAAGCCGCACAAGGTGCCGGGCTATGCCAGCGTGGTGCTGTCGCTCAAGAAGACCGGCGTGCCGCCGGGCGATGCGACCGCCGAGCAGATGGACTTCGTGGCCGAGCTCGCCGACCGCTACAGCTTCGGCCAGGTGCGCGTGACCCACGAGCAGAACCTGGTGCTGGCCGACGTCGAGCAGTCCAAGCTGTTCGAGATCTGGCAGCAGGTCAAGGCCAAGGGCCTGGCGACGCCGAACATCGGCCTGCTGACCGACATCATCGCCTGCCCGGGCGGCGACTACTGCTCGCTGGCGAACGCCAAGTCGATCCCGATCGCGGCCGCCATCGCGGAGCGCTTCGACAACCTCGACTTCCAGCACGACATCGGCGACATCGAACTGAATATCTCGGGCTGCATCAACGCCTGTGGCCACCACCACGTCGGCAACATCGGCGTGCTGGGCGTCGACAAGGACGGCAGCGAGTGGTACCAGGTGTCGATCGGCGGCGCCCAGGGCAACGAATCCTCGATCGGCAAGATCATCGGCCCGTCCTTCACCGCCACCCAGATGCCGGAAGTGGTCGGCCGCCTGCTCGAAGTCTATGTGCGCGACCGCGTCGAAGGCGAGCGCTTCATCGACACCGTGGGCCGCATCGGCGTGACGCCATTCAAAGAACACGTGTATGCAACCCCCATCAAGGGCGGTCAACTGGTTGGGGAAGACGAATATGCTTAATGTGCATCCACAGATCATCAAGGGCCGCGAAGTGGTCGCCGACGACTGGGGCGTGCTGCGCCTCGACGAGGGCCAGGCCGCCGAGAGCGTCGAGGTGCCGGCCGGCAAGGTCATCGTGCCGCTCGCGGTGTGGCAAGCCCAGCGCAAGGTGCTGAGCGACCGCCAGGACCTGGGCGTCTGGTTCGCGCCGGACCAGCTGGCCGCCGACATCAAGGACGACCTGCACCGCTTCAAGGTGATCGCGGTCGACTTCCCGAAATTCAGCGACGGCCGCGGCTACTCGATCGCCTTCAACCTGCGCAAGCGCCTGGGCTATACCGGCGAACTGCGCGCGATCGGCGACGTGCTGCGCGACCAGCTGTTCCAGATGTACCGCTGCGGCTTCGACGCCTACGCGACCCGCCAGGACCGCAGCATCCACGATGCGCTCAAGGGCCTGTCGGTGTTCTCGGAAACCTACCAGGCTTCGGTCGACCAGCCGGTTCCGCTGTTCCGCCGCGCCGAGCGCGGCCTGCAGCCGGAGCTGAGCGACCTCGGCGCCGGCATCTAGGAGGTTTCCATGAGCGAGCTCTACCGCCGCGTGGAGGAAACCCGCGCGATCCTGGAACGTATTGCGCGCGATTTCTCGCCCGCCGTGTTCGCCTCCAGCCTGGCGGCCGAGGACATGGTCCTGACCGACCTGATCTTGAAAGCGAAACTGCCGATCGGGATCTTCTCGCTCGAGACCGGCCGCCTGCACGCGGAGACCCTGGCGATGGTGGACAAGGTGCGCGACACCTACGGTGTCGAGATCGCCCTGTTCCGCCCGCAGCCGGAGGCCGTCGAAGCCTATGTCGCGCAGAACGGCGTGAACGCCTTCTACGACAGCGTCGAGATGCGCAAGGAATGCTGCCGTGTGCGCAAGGTCGAGCCGCTGGGCCGCGCCCTCGCCGGCAAGCAGGCCTGGATCACCGGCCAGCGCCGCGCCCAGTCCAGCACCCGCGCCGAGCTGGCGGTGCAGGAAGACGATGCCGCGCACGGCATCCAGAAGTTCAATCCGCTGGCCGACTGGTCGGAGGAAAACGTCTGGGAATACCTGCGCGCCAACAATGTCCCGTACAACGCCCTGCACGACCGCGGCTACCCGTCGATCGGCTGCGAACCCTGCACCCGCGCGATCCAGCCGGGCGAGGACGTGCGCGCCGGCCGCTGGTGGTGGGAGAACCCCGAATCGAAGGAATGCGGCCTGCACGTGGTCGACGGCAAACTCATTCGTATCAAATCCGTGGCTGCCTAAGCAGCCACAACGACAAGAACAGGCACAGTAGACATGACGACCGTGATTGAACAACCCGCCCTGCTGAGCGACGTGAACGCACGCCACCTCGACGCCCTGGAATCGGAAGCGATCCACATCCTGCGCGAAGTGGCGGCCGAATGCAGCAACCCTGCCCTGCTCTTCTCGGGCGGCAAGGACTCGGTGGTGCTGCTGCGCCTGGCCGAGAAGGCTTTCCGCCCCGGCAAATTCCCCTTCCCGCTGGTGCACATCGACACCGGCCACAACTTCGACGAAGTGATCGCCTTCCGCGACGCCCGCGCCGCGGAACTGGGCGAGCGCCTGATCGTCGGCTCGGTCGAGGACTCGATCAAGCGCGGCACCGTGCGCCTGCGTAATCCGGCGACGGACTCGCGCAACGCGGCCCAGGCCGTGACCCTGCTGGAGACCATCGCCGAACACGGCTTCGACGCCTGCATCGGCGGCGCCCGCCGCGACGAAGAGAAGGCCCGCGCCAAGGAGCGCATCTTCTCCTTCCGCGACGAATTCGGCCAGTGGGACCCGAAGGCCCAGCGCCCGGAACTGTGGGACCTGTATAACACCCGCGTCCACCCGGGCGAGAACATGCGCGTGTTCCCGATCTCGAACTGGACCGAGCTGGACGTGTGGCAGTACATCGCCCGCGAAAAGCTGGCCCTGCCGCCGATCTACTTCGCCCATGAGCGCCAGGTGATCCCGCGCAACGGCCTGCTGGTTCCCCTGACCCCGCTGACCCCGGCGCGCGAAGGCGAGACGGTCGAAACCCGCGTCGTGCGCTTCCGCACCGTGGGCGACATCTCCTGCACCTGCCCGGTCGCCTCGACCGCCGACACGGTGGACGGCATCATCGCCGAAACCGCGGTCACCGAAGTGACCGAGCGCGGCGCGACCCGGATGGACGACCAGACTTCCGAAGCTTCGATGGAAAAACGCAAGAAAGCGGGCTACTTCTGATGAATGCAATGACCGATAACCTGAACCAGCGCGGCCTGCTGCGCTTCATCACCGCCGGCTCCGTCGACGACGGCAAGAGCACCCTGATCGGCCGCCTGCTGTTCGACAGCAAGGGCATCTTCGCCGACCAGCTGGCCGCCGTCTCGCGCGCCAAGCACAAGCGCACCGTGGGCGACACCATCGACCTGTCGCTGCTGACCGACGGCCTGGAAGCCGAACGCGAGCAAGGCATCACGATCGACGTGGCCTACCGCTACTTCGCCACCCCGAAGCGCAAATTCATCATCGCCGACACCCCGGGCCACGAGCAGTACACCCGCAACATGGTGACCGGCGCCTCGACGGCCGACGCCGTGATCATCCTGGTCGACGTCTCCAAGGTGAAGCTGGGCGACGACGG
This sequence comes from uncultured Massilia sp., assembly GCA_966210615.1. GTDB lineage: Bacteria > Pseudomonadota > Gammaproteobacteria > Burkholderiales > Burkholderiaceae_D > Telluria. The sequence continues at coordinate 11,388 of CBIHLT010000048.1, read as the reverse complement.
CAGTGTGGAGCTGCTGACCCAGACCAAGCGCCACTCGACCATTGCCAAGCTGCTGCAGATCGAGCACGTGATCGTGGCCGTCAACAAGATGGACCTGGTGAACTACGACCGCAGCGTCTACGAGCGCATCGTCGCCGCCTACGGCGAGTTCGCGCAATCGCTGGGCCTGAAGGACGTCACCGCGATTCCGCTGTCGGCCCTGGCCGGCGACAACGTGGTCGACAGCTCCGAGAAGATGCCCTGGTACCAAGGCCCGACCCTGATCGAGCTGCTGGAATCGCTCTCGGTCTACGACGAATCGCATGCCGCGCCCTTCCGCTTCCCGGTGCAGCTGGTGGCGCGCCACAACGGCCACGAGGCGAACGACTTCCGCGGTTACATGGGCCGCATCGAATCGGGCAAGGTCTCGGTGGGCGACAAGCTGGTGGTGCAGCCTTCCGGCCATGCCGCCACGGTCAAGGAAATCGTGACCTTCGACGGTTCGCTGCAATCGGCCGTGGCCGGCCAGTCGATCACCCTGGTGCTGAACGAGTACGTGGACGTTTCGCGCGGCGATGTGCTGTCCTCGAGCGAGCAGCCGGCAAGCCTGCTCAAGCAGGTCGTGGCCGACGTGTGCTGGATGTCCGACGAGCCGCTGGACCTGCGCCGCAAGTACTGGCTCAAGCACGGCACCCGCCAGACCGCCGCCAAGGTGACCGGCGTCGACAGCATCCTCGACGTGAACACCCAGCAGCGTCACGACGCTGAAGGCCTGAAGCTGAACGACATCGCGCGCATCAGGCTGAGCGTCCAGCAGCCGCTGGCGGCCGACGCCTACGCCGACATCCGCGCGACCGGCGCCTTCATCCTGATCGACGAAGTCACCCACCAGACTGTCGCAGCGGGTATGATCCGTCTGGATCAATAAGCGAAAGGGTTTGCATGGGGGCGCTGGGCAAAGTCTATCTTGTAGGAGCTGGCCCAGGCGCGGCTGACCTGATCACCGTGCGCGGCGCGCGCCTGCTGGCGCAGGCCGACGTCGTGCTCTACGACGCCCTCGTGACGACCGAGATGCTGGAACTGTGCGCCCGCGCCGAGAAGATCTCGGTCGGCAAGCGTTCCGGCCAGCGCTCCACCGCGCAGACGCTGATCAACCAGCAGCTGGTGGACTGCGCAAAGCAATATCCCCTGGTGGTGCGCCTCAAGGGCGGCGACCCGATGCTGTTCGGGCGCGCCGACGAGGAGTTGCGCGCGCTGGAAGCCGAGGGCATCGAAGTCGAAGTCGTCCCCGGCATCACCACCGCCGTCGCCGCGGCGGCGGCCACCCTGCAGCCGCTCACCAAGCGCGGCGTGGCGCGCAGCGTCGCCTTCTTTACGTCCAGCACCGCCCCCGACCAGCCCGACCATCCAGCCCTGCCCGAGACCGACACCCTGGTCCAGTACATGGGCGGGCGCGAAGCCGCGGCGACGGCCGAGCGCCTGCTGGCCGAAGGCCGCAGGCCCGACCTGCCTGTGGTGGTGGTGGAGAACTGCAGCCGCAGCGACGAACGCATCCTGCGCCTGACCCTGAGCGAGCTGGCGCACGGGCTGGAACCCGGCCACGGGCCGGTGCTCGTGATGATGGGCGAAGCGCTGGCGCTGCGGACCCACCAAAAAAAATAGGCGAAGCGGAATACCGCTTCACCCCAATTCCCTCAAGGCGGCACGCTGCCGCCCCTCCCGTCTTACCAATACGGTAAAAACTCGATGCCGTTCTGGATCGCGCCGATCACCTGCGCCTGGTTCTCCGCGCTTTCGCTGAACTGCGCCAGGATCTCCTCGCGCGGCGCCTGGTGCACGACCATCGCATTGATCCAGAAATTCAGGCCATCCGCATCCGGCGCGCGGTGCAGCACGTTGTCGTAGAGCAGGGAGATGAACTCCGCATTGCTGGTGCTGGTGCCGTACAGGTCCGCGAACTCCTTGCTGCCGGTGAAGCCGCCGGCGATCTGGGCCAGGGTCTTGCCGCTGTCCAGCGCGTTGATCCAGTAGCCCAGGCCGCCCTTGTCCGGGGTGCGGTCGAAGGCCGCCTGGTACAGGCGGTAGGCCTTGCCCGCGCTGCCGTCGATGTCGAGCGCCACCGTGCTGTCGGCGAAGGCGAGGCGTTCCACGTTGACCAGCGAGGTGGTGGCGCCGTTGCTGCCCACGACCGTGGTCTCGGCGGCGCCGCGGCTGATGGCGAATGCGCTCTTGACGCCGTCGTAGCTGATCGTGTCCAGGCCGCCCATGGCGTCGATGCGCTGGTTGCCGCTGCTCGCCTGGATCAGGTTGGCGCCGTCGCTGCCGTAGGTCGAGACCGAGCTGCCCAGGCCTTCGCTGCTGGCGCTGCCGCTCGGCGCGGTCCATTCGACCGGCGCGCCGGCCGCGGCCAGCACGCGTGCTTCGACCGTGGCGGCGCCGTTGGACTGGGTATCGATCCAGGCGGCCGCGAAACCGCCATTCGCCAGCGCGGTCAGCGAGGCATTGGCCTGGTCGCCCTGGCGCAGCTCGTTGATGGCGAATTCGCGCGTGTCATAGGCGCTGCCGTCGGCGCCGAAGCGGCGGCCGAAGAGGCCGTTGCCGTCGAAGTCGCCCGAGGTCGATTGCCAGGACACGGCGAAGCCGCCGTTGCTCAGGGCCGTGACCGAGGCCTCGTCGTGCATGCCGCCGCTGTCGACATTGGCCTGGACGATGCCGCCGGCGCGGTTGCCGTTGCCGTCGAAGCGCTGGAAGTACACGTCGCTGGCGCCGAAACCGAACGGCGAATTGGCGTAGCTGTTCCAGGCGACCACATAGCCGCCGTCGTTCAGCGCGGCGACGCTGGGCAGCGGCGCGCCGGTGCTGATGCTGGCCGCCAGGCCGTCGGCGTTGACCATGACCGGGGCCTGGCCGTTGATGGCTGCGTAGACGCTGCCGTCGCCGATCTCGCCCCAGCTCACCACATAGGCGCCGGTGCTGGCCGAGATGCTCGGGCTGAAGGCGGTGCCCATGCTGCCGTAGACCTGCTCGGCGCCGAGGGCGCCCGAGGCATCGGCCTGGCGCACGTGCACCTGGCCGCCGGCGCGCCAGGCGAGGGCGAAGCCGCCGCCCGGCATGGCGGTCACGTCCGGCATGGCCGTGTCGGCGGCCGATCCGAGATCCGCGTAGACCTGGGGACCCAGATTGCCGGCGGCGTCCGCCACACGGTAGGCCACGCGCGCCTCGCCGTTGTTCACGACGGTGTAGGCGGTCAAGAAGCGGCCGTCGGCCAGGGCGGCCACGGCGGGCTCGCCCTCGACGGCGTAGTCCGCGCCGCTGGTGAGCGCAAAGGGTGCGCCGCGGGCATTGCCGGCCGCATCGCGCACCTGCGCCACCAGGCCGGGGCTGGTCGCGCCCTGCACCTGCCAGACCGTCACGAAGCCGCCGTCGGCCAGGGTGGCCACGGCAGGATTGGCCAGCGCGGTGGCGCTGCCCAGCGAAAGGTCGCTGCCGAACTGGGACAGGTCGCGGGTGGCGCCCTGCTCCACGGTATACACCAGGGTTTCCTGGACGCCGAGGCCGATGCGCGGGTTGCCGGCGCTATCGAGCTGGGTGCGGTCGTAATAGTGCATCGTCACCGTCGCCCACAGGCCCGCCTCCGGCAGCGCCGCGGCGTTGTTGACCACCAGGCGCGCCGAGGTGTCGGAAGCCGGATTGTAGGCCACCGAGAACAGGCCGGGATGCGATTGCTCGTCGATGATCCAGCGCCCGCCGGTCAGCGGCCCGGTATCGATGGCGGTCAGGTTCGCGGCAACGTCGCCATTGCGCAAAGTCGTGAACAGCGTGTCGCGGTCGTCGATGATGCCGACCGGGGCGTAATCGGTGTCGAGGCTCATGGGGGGATCGGTTCCTGGAAAATACCGGCGGGGTGCGCGGTCAATCAAGTACCGATGATGCCTCACGCCAACTTTTATTGGAAGCGGGAATGTGAATTCCGTGCGGCAATATGACGCAAATCCAACGGAAAATGGCTAGTTTTTCACCGAAGTTGCCAGCAAATTAGCAGCTCTTGCTGAACCACCAAGCTTGCCGGACTGCTCAGCCGGAGGCGGAACCGAAGGACTGGATGCAGTAGTCGGTCATGGCTTGCTGGACGCCCGGATCCTCGCCGATGGCGCCGGCGATGTGCAGGCGCAGCCGGGGATGGGCGGCGCGCAGCGCGTCCGCCAGGCGCGGCAGGTCGCGCAAGAGGTGCCCGCCCTGCCCCAGGAAGACCGGCACCACGGTGACGTCGTCGACACCGCGCGCGGCCATGCCGGCCACCGCGTCCGGCAGGCTGGGCGTCATGAGCTCGAGAAAGGCCAGCGCCACCTCGGCGTCCGGCAGCCGGGCGCTGGCCTGGTCGCGCAGGCGTTCGAAGGGCGCGGCCCAGGTGGCGGCGCGCGCGCCGTGGGCGAACAGGACCAGGCCGCGCTTCGTCGCCGCGCTCATCAGTGCCGCTCCACCCAGTACAGGGCGCCCAGCGCCAGCAGCAGGAACAGGAGGCTGGGCGCGGCCGCGGTGATGAAGGCCGGCCAGGTGGTGAGCACGCCCAGGTGCGAGAACAGCGCGTTGATGAGAATGAAACTCACGCCGATCATGATGCCGATGAAGATCTTCAGGCTCACGCCGCCGCTGCGGGTGTGCAGGTAGGCGAACGGCAGGGCCAGCGCCATCAGCACGAAGATCGAGAGCGGATCGATCAGCTTCTTCCAGAACGCCACCTTGAAACGGTCGGTTTCCTGGCGGTTCTCGGCCAGGTGGCGGGTGTAGACCGCGAGTTCGCTGGCCGACATGCGTTCCGGATCCGCGCTCGACACGGTCAGGATCTTGGGCGTGATCTCGGACACCAGGGTAAACGAATCCAGCTTGCGGGTGGCGACGGCGGCCGTCTCCTGGCCATAGGTGGCGTCCGCGCTCTGCCCGTCGGGCACGGGCGCGCCCGGCGCCGGCAGCTCGCGGCTGTTGGTGAAGTCAGTCTGGGTCACGCCGGTGAGGTTCCAGGTGTTGTCGCCGCCGTAGGTGGCCTGCTGCGCCGTGATGACGGAGCGCATGCGCATGTTGTTGTCGAATTCGTAGAGGCGCAGGTCCTCGAGCTGGCCGTTGGGGCGGATCTGGCGCACGTTGAAGAAGCGGGTGCCGACGATCTTGCCCTTGACGCCCCCTTCGTGCACGCTGTCCTTGGTCCAGACGCCGGAACGGAACTCGCCCGAGATCGAGCCGCCCTTGGCCGACAGGCGCAGGCGCTCCGCCAGCGGCGCGGTGCGCGGGGTGATCAGCTCGCCGAACACGAAGGTGATCGCCACGAACACGATGCCGATCTTGAAGAGCATCATGGCGGCTTGCGTGGTCGACATCGACGAGGCGCGCATGATGGTGAATTCGGAGCTCGATGCGAACTGCGCCATCGTGTAGATGGTGCCGATCAGCGCCGCCACCGGCATCACTTCGTACACGTGGCCCGGCACCAGCAGCAGCACGTAGAGGAAGGCGTGCTGGATGCCGTAGTCGTTCTTGCCCACGGAGGGCAGGATGCTGGTCAGGTCCATGAAGGCGATCAGGGCCAGGAAGGCTACCAGCACGAAGACGACCGCCTGGGCGATATTGACCGCGAAGTAGCGTTGCAGGACTTTCATTCGGCCTCCGCTTTCGGCGCCGGCGCGGCCGCGCCCTTGAAGTGGCGGCGGCGCTTCCAGGCATTGATCAGGACCAGCGGATGGTAGCGGTGGTTTACGTTCAGGCGCCACGCGAACAGCGCCAGCACCGCCAGCGCCGCCGTCAGGTGCAGCGGCCACCAGGCCGCCGCGAACTCGAGCCGGCCCTTCTTGACCGAGGCTTCGATCAGCTTGACCAGGTTGTTATAGGTGAAGAAGATCAGCAGCGCCAGGATCAGGTTGGCGGAGCTGCCCGCGCGCGGCTTGACGAAGCCGAGCGGGATCGCCAGCAGCATCAGGATCAGGCACACGATCGGCTGCGAGATGCGGCCCAGCAGCTCGGACAGGGTAAACCGGTTGGGCGCGGCCAGCAGCTGCGGCGTGGTCATGGCGCTCACCGGCACGTCGGCGCCCAGCACCGGCACCTGGGTCGCCACGCGCATGCTGTAGCGCTCGAACTCCATCGACTGGAAGTCCGCCTCGCCCGGCACGCCCTGGTAGCGGCGGCCGTTGGACAGCACCAGGTACTGGCCGCCCTTGCCGTCCGATTCGATCACGCCTTCCTTGGCCACCACGATGGCGTGGCCATTGCCTTCGACGCTGTTGACGAACACGTTCTGGACCACGGTGGCGCCTTCCGCGCTGCGCTCGACAAAGAACACGCGGTCGGAGGAACTCGATTCGCGGAACTGGCCGGGGGCCACGCGCTTGAGGTCTTCGCGCTTCTGGAAGCGCTCGACGAATTCGGCGCTCTTGAGCTTGGCCCAAGGGGTCACGATCATCGACAGGGCCGCGACCAGGGCCACCATCGGCAGGCCGAAGGTCAGCACCGGGCGGATCCAGCGCGCCAGCGACATGCCGGAGGCGAACCACACGACCATCTCGGAATCGCGGTAGCTGCGCGTGACCGCGGCCAGCACCGAAATAAAGGTGGTGAGGATGAGGATGGTTGGCAGATAATTCAGCACCGCGAACGCGATCAATGCCAGCACGTCGCTGGACGCGACCTTGCCCCCGGCGGCCTTGCCGAGGACCGAGATCAGGGTCCAGGTGACGAGTACGGTGAAGAGCACCGTGAAGGTGGCGCCGGCCGAAGAGGCCATTTCACGTTGCAGAGCGCGTCGGAAGATCATTCAATAGTTATAATTGCAGGTTAGGCACGGGCACTAAGCCACAGCGGAAAATCGACTGTACCGCGCGCCGCGAAAATACATGGAGAATCAAATGGACTTTAGCATAAAAGCATTCGACACCAAGAACACCCTGGCCGCTGCGAAAACCGGCTGCGTGGCAGTGGCGGTGTTCGAAAACAAGAAGCTGTCGGCGGCCGCACAGGCCCTCGACGTCAACGGTGACATCAGTGCCGCGCTCAAGTCCGGCGACATCAGCGGCAAGGCCGGCACCACCCTGCTGCTGCGCGGCGTGGCCGGCGTGGCCGCGGCGCGCGTGCTGCTGGTGGGCATGGGCCCGAACGACGCCATCACCGAGAAGAGCTTCGGCAGCGCCGTCGGCGCCGCGCTCAAGGTGTTCGGCACCCTGGGCAGCCAGGATGCCATTATCGCATTCCCGATGGCGGATGTGAAAGACCGCGACATCAATTGGGCCGTGCGTTCGCTCGTGATCGCCGCCAACGAAGCCGAATTCCGCACCGACTCGCAGAAGAGCAAGAAGGACCCGGTCCCGGCCGGCGTGCGCAAGCTGACCATCGCGGCCGGCGAAGCCAGCCAGCTCAAGGGCGTGCTGGCGCAATCGATCGCGATCGCCAACGGCATGAACCTGACCAAGGAACTGGGCAACCTGTCGCCGAACGTCTGCACCCCGAGCTACCTGGCCGACACCGCGCGCCAGCTGGCCGGCGAGTTCGGCTTCCAGGTCGAAGTGCTGGAGCGTAAGCAGCTCGAAGCGCTGAAGATGGGCAGCTTCCTGTCGGTGGCCAAGGGCAGCGACGAAGCGCCGAAGTTCATCGTCCTCAAGCACAACGGCGGCAAGAAGAACGATGCGCCGGTGGTCCTGGTCGGCAAGGGCATCACCTTCGACACCGGCGGCATCTCGCTGAAGCCGGGCCCGAACATGGACGAGATGAAGTACGACATGTGCGGCGCCGGCTCGGTGCTGGGCACCTTCCGCGCCATCGGCGAGATGGGCCTGAAGCTGAACGTGATCGGCATCGTGGCGGCATGCGAGAACATGCCGTCGGGCCGCGCCACCAAGCCGGGCGACATCGTGACCGCGATGAGCGGCACCACCATCGAGATCCTGAATACCGACGCCGAAGGCCGCCTGATCCTGTGCGACGCCCTGACCTACGCCGAGCGCTTCAAGCCGGCCGCCGTGGTCGACATCGCGACCCTGACCGGCGCCTGCATCGTGGCCCTGGGCCACCACACCAGCGGCCTGTTCACCCGCCACGACGACGCGCACGACGCGCTGGCCGAGGAACTGCTGGATGCCGGCAAGCAGGCGGGCGACGTCGCCTGGCGCTTCCCGCTGGGCGAGAACTACAACGAGCAGCTCAAGTCGAACTTCGCCGACCTGGCCAACATCGGCACCCCGGGCGCGGCCTCGATCACCGCGGCCTGCTTCCTGGAGAACTTCACCCGCAAGTACACCTGGGCGCACCTGGATATCGCCGGCACCGCGTGGAAGTCGGGCGCGGCCAAGGGCGCGACCGGGCGTCCGGTGCCGCTGCTGACGACCTTCCTGATGAACCGCGTGTGAAAGATGCTTTCACCGGGTGATGCCTGGTGAAATGATCGTTCGGATGTCAAAACAGCCCCGCTTGCGGGGCTGTTTCTTTTTACGCTGCGGGGTTGCACGCAAACTTGGGTTCCCGCCAAGGGCGGCCCAAGTTTCTCAGCACACCGAAACGCTCGCATTCTTAGAAGATGCGCGCCTCGACGGGACGCTCCCCCGCGTCCTCCGCCCCCGGCGCCGCCGGCTGCATCAGCACCGTGAGCACATGCGGATAGGCATACCCCGCCCCGGAATGCTTGTCCACGAAATACCCCAGCCCCGCGCTGATGACGACATTGCCCATCAGGCTGGCCGTATCGGCCCGTGACTGCACGACTTCCGCCGCACTGCCCTTGCCTTCCTTCTTGCAGCTGACGGTGAGCGGCCTTGAACTGCGGGTGACAGTGACCCGCCCCGGCGCGATGACATACCAGCGCCCCATGTCGTTGCTCAACAGGCAGCCGACACCGGCGACTTCGCGATGGTCGAGGATGGTGTGCAGCTCGAGCTGCTGCTGGGGAGAGTCGGACAGCGTCGCACAGCCGCCCAGCAGGGCGAATGCGGCGACGGCGGTCAAGCGGAGTCGGTCGAACATGGTGGTTTGCCTCATTCCCCCTTAACGGCAGAATGGCGCGCAAACTGTAGTCCCAGCGCGATCGAGGCGCGTCAGGCGAGCAGGCTGAAGCGCGGCAGGGCCGCGCCGTCGACCTCGACGGTCTCGAAAAAGGCCGCCCTGGGCCGCACCCACACTTGCCCGTCCTGGCCGCGATAGACCATGACGGGAGTGTGATCCGCTTCCAGCACGGCCTCGGCGACCAGCTCGTAGATGCCGCCCTTGTAGTGGCGGTAGCGCATCAGGCCTTTTCTGCCAGCGCCTTCTGCTTTTTCTTCAGGCCCTGGATGACCTTCAGCACGCCTTCCATGCCGGCGGCTTCGTCCAGCTCGCTGAAGGCGTCCAGCACTTCGTTCAGCACGCGGTTGCGCACTGCCGCCTCGTCCTGGGCGATCGCGATCGGCTTCGACTCCGGCGCGGCCGGGGCGAACTTCGACGGGGCTTCGGCAGCCGACTTGGCGCCGTGCGCCAGTGCAGCCTGCCAGATCACCCAGCGGCGTTGGGTTTCATAAACGAGGTATTCCTCGGGCTTGTCTTCCCGGCGGCGAACGATGTGGCCTTCGCGCTGGGCCCATGCTTCAAAAGCATTGCGCATTTCAGTCCTTTTCAAATCTGCGTTCGGGTTAATTACTATCGAAATTCATTCCAAATAGCACCACCGCACCACCACGGCACGACTGCTGCCGCGCACAAGCTTGGCAGCCGAACACGCTTCTTACAATCTACAAATGGTACAACTTAAGTTGCCGTAACGCAACTTATTTATTCCCATGTTGCAACATCGTTAAATGCTACATTCATCCGTTTAGCGTTTAACGAACGTCTTTATATCGCGAACGCACTGAAGAAGCAACTTCATTTATTATTCTATTAAGTTATTGCGTTTCGGTGTGTTGTATTTTGCATAATATTACTGCAAAAATACTTATATTACACATACTGCATAAGCGGGGGAGATCCCGCTGCGTCCCCGCCTAGCCCGCTAGTATAACGCCGTGCCGGAATGGCTGCTCCCGATGGTCCCCTGCTGTGCGGAAGCATCATTTCCAACGGCACACTCGAATGCATGTTAAGCATATTGTGTGCCTTGAGAACATCTTCCAAGAAAACAAGGGCTTAGCGCAGGCAATCTGAAAGACGCGGCTTCCATGTAAGGAATTTCGACATCCGGTCACCGCAGGGCAGTGCTTTCCTGTCGTTAGCCGCGTGGAAAGCAACCGACCCACGCCTGCCGGCAGCAGCGTATACTCCCGGCTTTCCGCCGCGCCCGCGCCCTGGACGGGCGGCGCTTCAACTCACCGTAGAAAACACCTGATGAAAATCGCCACCTGGAACGTCAACTCCCTCAAAGTCCGCCTCCCTCACCTGCTGCAATGGCTGCAAGCGAATCCGGTCGATGTGCTCTGTATCCAGGAGACGAAACTCACCGACGACAAGTTCCCGCTGGCCGAGATCAACGAAGCCGGCTACCAGGTGGCCTACACAGGCCAGAAGACCTATAACGGCGTGGCCATCCTGTCGAAGCTGCCGATCGAGGACGTGGTGAAGAACAATCCCCGCTTCGAGGACGAGCAGCAGCGCCTGCTGGCCGCCACCATCGGCGGCGTGCGCTTCATCTGCGCCTACGTGCCGAACGGCCAGGAGGTCGGTTCGGACAAGTATGTCTACAAGCTGGCGTGGTTCAAGGCGCTGCAGGAATGGGTGGCGGCCGAGATGCGCGCCCACGAGCAGTTCGCGATCCTGGGCGACTACAACATCGCGCCGGACGCGCGCGACGTGCACGACCCGGCCGAATGGGAAGGCCGCATCCACTTCTCGCTGCCGGAGCGCGGCGCGCTGCAGGAGCTGATGGGATTGGGATTGTCGGACGCCTTCCGCCTGTTCGAGCAGCCGGACAAGCAGTACAGCTGGTGGGACTACCGCCAGCTTGCCTTCCGCCGCAACCGCGGCCTGCGCATCGACCATATCCTGCTGTCGGAGAAGCTGGCCCGGCGCTGCACCGCCTGCGTCATCGACCGCGAGCCGCGCAAATGGGAGCAGCCGTCGGACCACACGCCGGTGGTCGCGACGATCGGGGATTGACCGGCACAGCGGATCAGCCGACCAGGAAGGCCCCCACCTGGCCGGCCGGCAGCGGCCGCGCGAACAGGTAGCCCTGTGCAAACTGGCAGCCGAAGGAGCGCAGCAGCGCGTACTGCGACTCCGTCTCGACGCCCTCCGCCACGACCGACAGCTGCAGGCTGTTCGCCAGCGCCATCACCGCCGCCACGATGGCGCGGTCTTCCGCGCTCGCATCGAGCTCGCGCACGAAGGCGCGGTCGATCTTGATCTTCTTGACCGGGAAGCGCTTCAGGTAGGCCAGGCTCGAATACCCGGTGCCGAAGTCGTCGATCG
>CBIHLT010000047.1:0-25193 GCA_966210615.1 uncultured Massilia sp. | reverse complement strand
CCCGCGCGGCCACTTCACGCAACGAGAATCCCAGGCTGCCGCCTTCGAGCAGGATTGCTCGCGCAACCTCGACAATGGCATTCCGGGTCCGAACCCCCTGGGCGCGCATCCCTTGCTGTGCACTCTCCGCTGGCGCCTGAACGTCCGCGCCCCGGCTCTTGCGAATGGGCTTCCCACCAGATGCTTTCACTGTCCTTGTCCTTGTAGCAGATAGGGAAAAATTCCATCGGGCCTGGATAGCCAGGTCAGAAGCCTGTGAAACCGCCTAGCCCGGAACGCCGACGGTACCCGTTTGCTGCTCCCCGGGCAGCTTCCTGAAGCATTCGAAAACCGCTGCCAGTTCGTGTTGGCCATGGCCCATGGCGACCGCCTGCTCGAGCCGCGCCAGCAGGTCTCGCGGGAAGCTGCTGTCCGTGCCGCTTACGCGGCTGTGCGTCACAAGCTGCCCGATACCCGCGGCCCAGGCCTCCAGGGAAGCCTCGGACCCCGAGTAATCGCCCCGCTGGATCATGTGCGTGCACGTTTGAAGGGTGTCCGCGACGAAGGGAAAACGCGCCAGGGCCAGCGACAGATAGGTGTCGAGCGAAATGCCTTCGGCATCACAGACCGCGGCGCCGTAGAGGAAGCCGAGCGCGGCGGCCAGCGAGAACGAACCGACGATGGCGCCATCGAGCACGGCGGCATTCCCGAATCCTTCGCCAACGTATAATCCGCGCCCGCCCAGGCTCGCCAGGACAGGTCGCAGGGCCTCGAAGGTCGAGGCGGCACCGGCATACAGGATCGTGCCTTCCGGCGTGCCGATATCCTTGGGGTAGCCGCTGACTGTGCCGTCCAGGTAAGCGATTGCGTTTTCCCTGGCCCATTCCGAAGCAGCACGCGCTTCCTGCGGTTTGCCCGTCGTCAACTGGATCATCGTTTTCCCCTTGAGTCGGGACGCGACATCCGCAGTGCGCAGCAAGGCGTCGGATGCCTCGTAGTCGCGCACGCAAACGACCACGACCTGGCTCGCGTCGACCGCCTCCGCCACCGAGTGGGCGATCCGGGCGCCGGCCTCGCCGAGCGGCGTACATTTGCTCGCCGTGCGGTTCCAGACCGTAACGTGGTAACGCGCGGCGAGCAATGCTCTGGCCAGGGCCGCGCCCATCGGCCCGATCCCAATGACGGCAATTTCCGGCGCCGCTGCCATTACAGACTCCCGCCGAACGTGCTCGACGCGATTGCCGAGGAAGGGCCGCGGGCCTTGGCAGCGTCGCGCGCCCTGCGGTTCACGCGGCCATCGAGCATGCGTGCCACGCCCAGCGTCGCGTTGACGACGCACCAGTGCATCGGCAAGGGCAAGGTGGACGACACCTTGTGATCCAGCACCGCCAGCAAGGGCGGTTGGCTTCCGAGGATGCGCTCGGCAAGCGTGTGCCCCAGGAGGGATTGGGTCGCCACGCCATGCCCGGAACAGCCGGCGGAATAGTAGATGTTCCGCTTGGCCCCGGTCGCACCGATCACCGGCAGGCCATCGTTGGCGACGCTGATATAACCGCTCCAGCAGGCCCGGATCGCGATGTCTTTCAGGTTTGGGAAACGGTCGTGCAGGGCGATCCGCAATTCACGGTACGAGTCGTAGGCCGGCACGTTCGGTGTCTTCGAACCGTACGGGCATTGGATCCGCTTGGTGGTCACCAGCAGCGTGTTGTTCGGCGTCAGGCGGAAGCTTTCCATGATGAGGTGCGCCGTCATGATGCCTTCGCGTCCGCGCCAGCCCAGGCTCTTGAGTTGCTCAGCAGAAAGCGGCTCGGTCTCGACCGCCGAGACCCGCAGGGGCACGACCTTGTCCGCCAGCAGGCCGTTCTGTGGCGTATAGGCGTTGGTGGCGAACAGGACGACCGGTGCGCTGGCGCTGCCGCGTGGCGTGGTCACTTTCACGGTCGCACCTTCGGTGAAGGACAGCAGCGGCGTGTTCTCGTACAGCTTGACGCCCAGGCGCAGCGCCGCGCGGCGCAGGCCCATTACGTACTTGCCGGGATGGAGCGTACCGCCACGAGAGGTGTATTCACCGAACAGAAAGGCTGGCGGCAGGCCCCGCTCGCGCATCTGGGACTGGTTCAGGAAGGTGGACTGGAAGCCGAGTTCGGCGCCGATCCGCAGGCCCGCCCGCAAGCGCCTCTCCTGCGAGGGATGAACACCCGCACGGACGATCCCGGACTGGATGTAGTCGCAGTCGATCCCATGTTCCTTCAGCTTGCCCTCGACGAAGCCGACGGCGTCCTCGTAGTAGCGGACCACCTGGGCCGCCTTCTCGATACCGATTTTTTTGCGGAACAGGTCGTATTCCACCCCGATGGCGCCGGCCAGGTAGCCGGCGTTGCGCCCGCTTGCACCGTAGCCGGCGAACTCGCGCTCGAGGAGGACCACCTGCTTCCCCTGCTTGGCCAGCTCCAGCGCGGCGGACAGGCCGACGAAGCCGGCGCCGATGATGACCACATCCGCACTGACGTCGCCTTCGAGCGGCGCTTGCAGGTCCTCCGGTTTTTCCACCCATCCGCCAAAGGTCCGGTATTTCTCCAGGTCGGCGTTCATTCTTGCCTCATCCGTCGATCCGGCAGCGCTATTCGTATTCATGTTTGTCCCCGTTAATCCTTGCTCAGGATATGCACGGCGAGCGCCGCCTCTTCGATACCCTGCGATCCGCCGCCGTTTTCCTGGATGGCGTGGCGCGCGCCCTGCACTTGCCTGACACCCGCTTCGCCGCGCAGCTGCGTCACCAGCTCGTGGAGCTGTCCGATCCCGGTCGCCCCCAGCGGATGGCCCTTCGATTCCAGGCCGCCCGAGGTATTGATCGGGATGCGCCCGCCCAGGGTGAAGTCGCCGCGCTCGGCGGCGGGCCCGCCCTCTCCCAAGGGCGCGAGCATCAGGTTCTCCGCCTGGATGATCTCGCCCATCGCGGATGCGTCGTGCACCTCGGCCACATGCATGTCTTCGGGGCCCAGGCCGGCCTGCTCGTAGGCCTGCAGCGCCGCGAGGCGGCCGATGTTCTTTTCCGGCTCGTCGAGTCCCCGGTGGGTGAAGCTGCGCATGACGCTGGCCGCGATCCGGATGCAGCGCTTGCGGTCGGCGCCGATGCGGCGCAGGCCTTCCTCGGTGCACAGGATCGCCGCCGCCGCGCCATCGGAGATCGGCGCGCACATCGGCAAGGTGATCGGATAGGTGATGGGCGGGGCCGCCAGCACTTCCTCGATGGTGAAAGGCTTGCGGAACTGCGACAGCGGGTTGTGCACCGAATGCTGGTGGTTCTTGGCCGACACGGCGGCGATCTGGCGCTGGGTCGTGCCGTAGGTCTTCATGTGATAGCGGCACATCGCCGCGTAGATCGTCATGAAGCGGCTGTAGGGCCGGTCGGATTCCGATCCGGGCGGCGCCTCCACGCCGTCGCCGAGCTTGGCCAGGGTGGCGAAATTCTCTTCGATGCGCGACACATCCCAGCCCCCTTCGAACACGGCGAAGGATTTGGCCTTGTCGGGGACGTTCATCTTTTCCGCGCCGAGCGCCAGCGCGACGTCGCAGCTCCCTGCCCTGAGGCTTTGTACCGCCAGGTGCAGTGCCGTGCTGCCCGAAGCGCAGGCATTCTCGACGTTGAACATCGGAATACCCTGGATCCCGATCTTGCTGAACACGACCTGGCCCGGGATCGCCATCTGTCCCTGCAGCGAGCCGTTGGTGATGCCGGAATAGAAGGCGATGCCGATGTCTTCCGCGCTGCAACGGGCATCCTGCAGGGCGCCGCGCAGCGCCTCGCCGGCGAGGTCGTCGACGCTGCGCTCGAGATGCCGGCCGAATACGGTCATGGCGATGCCGGCGATATAGATATTGCTCATGTTTTTCGTTCCTAAGCGGCCGGCCCGCAGGCCGGCCGCATGATGTGTAAGCTTCAGATCTTGCGCTGCACGCCTTCCCAATACTGCGCGCGCAAGTCCTTCTTCAGCACCTTGCCCACCGGGCTGCGCGGCAGCGCGGCGACGAAGTCCACGCTCTTCGGCGCCTTCACCGAACCGAGCTGGCGCTTGCACAGGGCGACGATCTCCTCGTCGCTCACGCTCTGGCCCGCATTCAGTTCCACCACCGCCTTCACCGCCTCGCCCCACTGGTCGTCCGGCACGCCGATGACCGCGCAGTCCTGCACCGCCGGGTGGGCCCAGATGACCTGCTCGACCTCGCTCGGATAGACGTTGAAGCCGCCGCTGATGATCATGTCCTTCTTGCGGTCGGTGATGTGCAGGTAGCCTTCCCCGTCGATGTGGCCGATGTCGCCGGTATGCAGCCAGCCGTCGATGATGGTCTCGGCCGTCTTGTCCGGCGCCTTGTAGTAACCCTTCATGACCAGGTCGCCGCGTACGCAGATCTCGCCGGTCTCGCCCTTCGGAAGGACCTGGTTGCGCTCGTCCATGATCTCGACGCGGATGAGCGGATTGGGCCGCCCGACCGAGGAGAGCCGTTCGTCGGACGCCAGTTCGCCGTTGCGGAAGTGCGCGCTGGGTGGCAGCGTGGCGATCGAGGCCGCAGCTTCGGTCTGGCCGTAGCCTCCGGCCATGACCGGGCCGAACACCTCGATCGCGCGCTTGAGCTTCTCGACCGACATCGGCGCCGCCCCATACATGAAGTACTTGAGCGAGGAGAAATCCAGCTTCTCGATGCCCGGGATATCCAGCAGGCGGTAGATCACCGTGGGCGGCAGGAAGAACTCGGTGACCCGGTGCCGGGCGATCGACCCGAGCAACAGCGCCGGGTCGGGCTTGGGGAGCACCACCACGGTGCCGCCCTGCGCCGTGCACGGCAGCGACAGGATGCCCGCGGTATGCGTCATCGGCGCCGCCGCCATGTTCACGGGGCGCTGGCCGTCGTACGGGAGCGCCGTCATGAAGTGCGCGAAGCAGGTCTGGAACACGCGGTGCGTATTCATCACGCCCTTGGGCGCGCCGGTCGTGCCGCCGGTTGGCGAGAGCACCACCACGTCGTCCATGCCGACGTCGACCAGCGGCGCCATCGACGGCTGGCCCGCGCTCCATTGCTCCAGCGAGGGCGTGCCGGTCAGCTCGGCGTCGATGCAGATCCACAGCTTGATCTTCGGCAAGCGCGGGCGCAGCGCCTCGACCACGGGCGCGAAAGCCTGCTGGAAGAACAGCACTTCGCAGTCGAAGAAATCGAGGATGAACTGGTTCTCGTCGGGCGCATTGCGGCCGTTGACCGGGATCCAGGCCATGCCGGCACGCCACAGGCCGAGCGTGCAGGTCCAGGCGGTGACGTCGTTGTCGGCCCAGACCGCGCCCTTCGCCTCCCGGCCGAAACCGGCGCCGAGCAAGGCGTTGGCGATGCGGCAGGACAGCTCGCCGGTCTCCCGGAACGAATAGCTGCGCTCACCCTGGATATAGGCGGTGGCCTCGGGATCGATGCGCCAGCCGCGGTCGAAGAAATCGATGATTGCCATGTCAGGCGTCCTCTCAGAGCTGGGTCACCGTGGCGCGCGCCAGGCCGCGCTGCTCCAGGAAGCCGAGCAGGTAGCGGTGGCCGAAGGCTTTCGAGCCGGAGGCGAAGCCGACCTTGTTGGTCTCGCCGTCGAGCAGCTTGATGGCGGCGGCGGCCTGCAGGGCGCCGGTAGAGATGTAGGGCGTGGTGCCGTGCAGGGTCGCGCGCACCGAGGCGAGCTGGCCGCGTCCGATCGCGAAGTCGACGGTGCGGTGCATGGTGGTCCGCTCGCGCGCCGGCATGGCCGGGGTGGTCGAATCGGCGATCTGCTTCAGCACCGCGTCCTGGTGCTCGCGCGGGAGGTGCTTGTACTCCGCTTCCCACTTCTGGCCGAGCGCATGCACCGAGCGCATGAAATCGGTGTCGTAGAAGCCGACACCCGAGATGCAGTTACGCACGCGCGCGTCGTTCTGGAAGTAGATCGGCAGCGAAGTGCCGCTCCACGGCAGGGTAAACACCGGCTGCATGAAGGCGGGGTCGATCACGTTGAACGAGGCATCCGGGGCATGCGGCGCCAGTTTCTTTTCCCACAGGTAGAAGGCTTCGTTGCGCAGGGTCTCGAAGATCGTCGCGGTCGACCCCACGCTCACACCGGCGCCGGGACCGCGCGGGCCGCGGCACAGGGTGGCGGTTTCCAGGGAGTCCACGCCAGGGGTTTCGAGCGCCAGCTCGGCGGCGATCTCGGCGAAGCTGTACATGTAGGAGATCGACGGCGAGACCAGCAGGCCGGCCTGGCGGTACAGCTCGCCGAACTGGTCGCGCACCTTGCGCACATAGGATTGCTCGCCGGTGGTGTCGAGATGGTGGCAGCCCGCCTTCAGTGCGGCTTCCACGCCGACCAGGCCGAAATTGCCGAACGGGCCGACCGTGTTGCACACGATCCTGGCGCCGCGGAAGGCTTCGGTGAGTGCCTCGACATTGTGCTCGGCTTCGACGATTTCGTATTCGGCCGATTCGAGGCGCACCACGCGCTGCTCCATCATCTCCTTCACGCGCTTGGCGTTGCGCGCCACGGCCGTGAAGGGAATGTTCTGGTCGATCAGCCAGTCCATGATCAACATGCCGGTATAACCGCTTGCGCCGTAGACGACAACTGGATGCTTAGCCATGAGATATCTCCTGAAAATAGATGAATGTTGTTGTTGAAAGGTGGAAGGTGGGGCTGGACCGATGCCGCCGCCTGGTCAGGCGGCCGGGG
The DNA here is from genome assembly GCA_966210615.1 of uncultured Massilia sp. Taxonomy (GTDB): domain Bacteria; phylum Pseudomonadota; class Gammaproteobacteria; order Burkholderiales; family Burkholderiaceae_D; genus Telluria. The sequence goes on along the minus strand of CBIHLT010000047.1, from coordinate 18,484 downwards.
CCATCCCGGCGCCCACCAGGGCCGGGGCGCGTTGGCGCAGTAAGCTGGTACCGAAGAGGAACAACCACAGGGGGTGGACGAGAAGCGTGATCATCAGGGTCGTTTCGCCGAGCGCGCGCATGCCGGCCAGGTTGAACGCGAATTCCAGCGCGAACAGGCCGGCGTCGAAGGCCAGCAGGCGGCCGAAGCCCCATTTCTCGGCGCGCAGGAAGCCTGCCGCCGCCACTGCCCACAGCAGGAAGACCGGCGCTTCGGCGTTCCAGACGCCCTTTGCCGCGTGCTGCAGGGCGAGCCAGCCGGCTTCGGCCGCCGCCTTGGACATCGGGTCCCCGCCCGCATGCAGTTCGGCCAGCGGCGCGAAGCTGAGGGTCAGCGCGGCGGCGCCGACGATCCCCAGCACGGCGTAGGCGACCAGGCCGCTCACGGCGATGTCGGCCATGACACCCACGCGCTGGCGCATGCGCGCCCACAGATAGCCGCCCACCGCCAGGAAGGGAAGGTACCAGCCGAGGATGTCGGCCCACATCGACAGGCGGTAGAGGTTTTGCCCTTCCGCGGAGAAGGCCAGCATCGCGGACGGACGTGCGAGTGCTTCGGTATCGAAATCGGCCGCGGCCGCGGCCAGGACCGCCATGGCCCAGCCAAGCACCGCGCCGATCACCGCCAGCCAACCGACGAAGCGGCGTGGGTCGTTCACTGTCATTGCTTGTTTCATGGTTTTGCTCTTTCTGTTGTGGTGTGAATGCGGTCGCTCAGCGGCTGGCCGCGTAGTGCGCCAGGTCCTCGATATCCTGTTGCGACAAGGTCCCGGCGATCGCCGGCATCGCGCCGGTGCTGTCGCGGCGTGCGCCGTTCTTGAAGTGCGCGAGCTGTTCGGCCAGGTAGTCGACACCCTGCCCGGCCAGGCGCGGGAACTCGCCCTTCCCTTCCAGCTGCTGCCCGTGGCAGGCCGCGCAGTTGCTGGCCTTGGCCAGCGCTTCGCCGCGCTGCACGCGTACCGGATCGGCATGGAAGGTCTTGTTCGGCTGCGGCTTCATCTTCGAGAAATGCGCCACGATGGCGTCGAACTCGCGCTCCGACAGGCTGAGCGCGAATGGCGTCATGGTCGGGTCCTCGCGCTCGCCGCTGGCGAAGTCCGCGAGCTGCTTCCTGAGGTAGCCCTCGGTCTGGCCGGCCAGGCGCGGATAGGTCTGGGTCCCGGCATTGCCTTCCAGGCCGTCGTGGCAGTACAGGCAGGCATCGGTGGAACGCGGCCACGGGCCGCCCACCAGCTCGGCCTCGCTGGAGATCTTGTCGATCTCATTGCTGACCCGCAGCAAGCCGACAATCTCCGGACCGTAGACTATGCCGGCGACCAGGACGACCGTCGCCAGCACCCAGCCCGACCGCACGAGGATCTTCCTGGCCGGGCTTCGCGTGGTTTTGATGGTGTTCATCACGCCTTCCTCCCGCCCAGGGCCTGGAGCGCCTGCAAGGCCGCCGCATGGCCGGAACGTACCGCGCCATCCATGTAGCCCGCCCAGATGTCAGCCGTTTCCGTGCCCGACCAGATCAGCCGGCCGGCCGGCGGATGCAGGGCCTCGCCATACCTGGTGAGGAACCCGGGCGGCATCGGCGAGACGCAGGTCAAGGTCCATGGATCCGCCTTGCGCCAGTCATGCTCGTGGTACGAGAGCGGATGCAGGGCTTCCTCGCCGAAGGCCTCGGCGTAGATGCGCGAGAGCTGGGCCTGGGCCTGCTTCGGATCGGACGGCAGCATGCTGATGTGCACGAAGGCGTTGATCACGCCGAAGGAGAGGTCCTCCGGCGAATTGTCATAGGCCCACAGCACCGGGCCCTTGGGCTGGAAGATCCACCCGTTCAGGCCCTTGTCGCGCCAGAACGGCCGCTTGTACACGTGGGCCGTCTTGCGTCCGGGCGTGAACGCCGGCCAGCGGCGCTGCATTTCGCGGCGCTTTTCCGGCAGCGGCGGATCGAAGGCGATCTGGTTGACCAGCGGCGGCGAGAGCGCGACGACCACGCTGCGCGCGCGGATCACGCCTTTCGCGGTATGGATGGTGACCGGCCCGTCCTGCCAGTTCTCGATGCGCAGCACGGGGCTCTGCATGCGGACCTTGTCGCCCAGCGCCTCCGCCATCTTGATCGACAGGATCTGCGAACCGCCCGAGATGCGGGTCTCCTGGGCGCCGCCCTTGACCGACTCCAGGCGGTCGTAGTTGCACTCCGCCGAATTCACCATCGACAGCCAGTGCAGCAGCGAGAGCCTTGCCGGCGAGGTCCCGCCCGTGATCGACAGGCCGGTCGACCAGATCGGCTGGTCGACCGGCGCGATGTTCTTCTTCAGCAGCCAGTCGCCGACCGACATCGCATCGAATTCGGCAGCGCGCGGCGACTTCCACGGCGCCCCGGACGGCACGACCTTGGCCATCTCCTCGAGCTCGCGGGCGATCTTCGGATCGGTGCCGAACCCGCCTTCGGTATCGACGACGGCGCGCGCGCCGCCGGCCAGCATGGTCGACTTGCCCTGCCAGTAGGTGGGGAAGGTGCCGACGCCCAGCTCGCGGGCCAGGTCGGCCACCGCGGTCTGGCCGGGGCCGATCCACTGGCCGCCCGCTTCCGAGAAATAGCCTTTGCCGAGCTTGTGGTTGAGGGTGCGGCCGCCGACACGGTCGCGCGCTTCCAGCACCACGAAGGATTCGCAGCCGGCCCGCTGCAGGTCGCGGGCCGCGGTCAGGCCGGCCAGCCCGGCGCCGATGATGGCGACATCGAGTACGCCTCGGTCTTCGCTCGTGGCGATCGCGGCGCCCGCTGCCGCGGGCAGTACCGCCGCCGTGGCGGCCGCCGCCATGCCGAGAAAGCCGCGCCGCGTGAGCGCTGCGCCTTCTAGCCCCTCTCCCTGTTTGTTTACTTCGTCCATCATGTTTCCTATCAAGTGCGTTGTGCGCCAAATCGTTTCTGTTTCCGGCAAGCCGCGGGCGCTATCGGCTTGCAATGAACTGCGCCAGGTCGTCGATGTCCCGTGGCGACAGCGCGCCGGCGATGGCCGGCATGGCGCCGGTGGCGTCGTAGCGGGTACCGTTCTTGAAGCGGGTCAGCTGGTCGCGCAGGTAGTCGTGGCCCTGCCCGGCCAGGCGCGGATAGCCGCCCTTCCCTTCCAGCTGCGCTCCATGGCAGGCCGCGCAGTTGTTGGCCTTGGCCAGCGCCTCGCCGCGCGCCACCCGCGCGGCATCGGCGTGGAAGCGCGTGTTCGGCTGGGGCTGCATCTTCGAGAAGTAGGCCGCCAGGCCGTCGAGCTCAGGCGCCGACATGCTCAGCGCCAGCGGCGTCATGGTGGGATCGCTGCGCTCGCCGCTGGCGAATGCGGTGAGCTGCTGCTTGAGATACGCCTCCGGCTGGCCGGCAAGGCTCGGATAGGTCTGGGTACGCGCGTTGCCTTCGACGCCATGGCAGCCGATGCAGGCGTCGCTGGTGCGCGGCCACGCGCCGGCGACGCGGGCGTCGTCCTGCGCCTCCTGCTCGATCTGCTGGCCCAGTTGCACCAGGCGAACCAGCTCCGGGCCGTAGACGATGCCGGCAAGCGCGACGACCGGCAACAGCAGCAAGCTGGACAGCACCAGCACTTTCCTCGCGCGGCTGCGCGTCCTTGTTACGGTATTCATCACGTCCTCCCTCCCGCCAGGGCCTGCAGCGCCTGCAGCGCCGCCTGGCGGCCGGATCGCACCGCGCCGTCCATGTAGCCGGCCCAGATATCCGCCGTCTCCGTCCCCGACCAGATCAGCCGGCCGACCGGGGGATGCAGGGCTTCGCCATACCTGGTGGCGAAACCGGGCGGCATGGGCGACACGCAGCTCAGCGTCCAGCGGTCCGCCTTGCCCCAGTCGCGGTCGTGATAGGCGATCGGATGCAGCGCCTCCTCGCCGAAGGCCTTGGCATAGATCCGCGAGAGTTCGGCCTCGGCCGCCTTGGGATCGGACGGCAGCATGCCGTTGTGCACGAACGCATTGATCACACCGAAGGAGACATCCTCCGGCGAGTTGTCATACGCCCAGAGCACCGGCCCCTTGGTCTGGAAAATCCAGCCGCTCAGGCCCTTGTCGCGCCAGAACGCCTTCTTGTAGACGTGCGCCGTCTTGCGCATCGGCGCGTTCGCCGGCCAGCGCCGCTGCATTTCGCGGCGCTTTTCCGGCAGCGGCGGATCGAAGGCGATCTGGTTGCATAGCGGAGGCGAGAGCGCGACGATCACACTGCGCGCACGGATCACGCCCGTCGGGGTATGGATGGCGACCGGTCCGTCCTGCCAGCCTTCGATGCGCAGCACGGGCGTCGACAGGCGGACCTTGTCGCCCAGCGCCTTCGCCAGCTTGAGCGGCAGGATCTGCGAGCCGCCCGAGATCCGGGTCTTCTGCGCACCTTCCTTGATGCCTTCGAGCCGCTCGTACCGGCAATCGGCCGAATTGATCATCGACAGGTAGTACAGGAGCGAGAGTTTCATCGGCGAGGTGCCGCTCGTCAGCTGGACGCTCGCTGACCAGTCGAGCTGGTGCTCCGGTGCGATGTTCTTCTTCGCCAGCCAGTCGCCGACCGATATCGCGTCCAGCTCGGCGGCGCGCGGCGCCTTCCAGGGTGCGCCGGACGGCACGGTCCTGGCCATCTCCTCGAGTTCGCGCTGAAGCTTCGGATCGGTGCCGGGCACGCCGCCGAGCTCGATCGCGGCGTGGGCGTCGCCGGCCATCATCGTCGACTTGCCCTCCCAGTAGGTGGGGAAGGTGCCGACACCCAGCTCGCGGGCCAGGTCGGCGACCGCGGTCTGGCCAGGGCCGATCCACTGGCCGCCCGCTTCGGAAAAATAGCCCTTGCCGATGTCGTGGTTGAGGATGCGCCCGCCCACGCGGTCGCGCGCTTCCAGCACCACGAAGGATTCGCAGCCGGCCCGCCGCAGGTCGCGCGCCGCCGTCAGGCCCGCCAGGCCGGCGCCGATGATGGCCACATCGAGCACGCCGCGCCCGTCGCTGGCGGCCTTCGCGGCGCTCGCCGCGGGCAGGACCGCAGTCGTGGCGGCCGCCGCCATGCCGAGAAAGCCGCGGCGGCAGAGCGTCGCGCGCTCCGGCCCCTCTCCGTGTTTGTTCAGTTCGTCCATCGCTAGCGGCTCGCAATGAACTGGGACAGGTCGTCGATGTCCTGTGGCGACAGCGCACCGGCGATGGCCGGCATGGCGCCGGTGGCGTCGTGGCGGGTGCCGGCCTTGAAGCGGGTCAGCTGGTCGCGCAGGTAGTCGTAGCCCTGCCCGGCCAGGCGCGGGAACTCGCCCTTGCCTTCCAGCTGCTGCCCGTGGCAGGAGGCGCAGTTGTTGGCCTTGGCCAGCGCCTCGCCGCGCGTTACGCGCGCCGGGTCGGCCTGGAAGGTAGAGTTAGGCTGCGCCTTCATCTTCGAGAAATACGACGCCAGGCCGTCGATTTCGCGGTCCGACATGCTGACCGCCAGGGTCGTCATGGTCGAATCGCTGCGCGCGCCGCTGGCGAAGTCCTTGAGCTGCTTCTTGAGATAGGCCTCGGGCTGCCCCGCCAGGCGTGCGTAGCCCTGGGCGCGCGCGCTGCCTTCGAAGCCGTGGCAGGCGATACAGGCATCGCTGGCGCGCGGCCAAGGGCCGCCCAGGCGCGTGTTCTCTTCCGCGAGCTGGTCGATCTGCTGGCCGAGGCGGATCAGGCCGACCAGCTCCGGTCCGTAGATGATCCCGGCCGCGACGACCGCCGCCGACAGCATCCCTGCCATCATCAGCAGCCGCTTGCTGCGTGGTTTCGTGGTACTGCCCATCATGCCTTCCTCCCTGCGACGGCTTGCAGCGCCTGCAGCGCCGCCTTGTGGCCGGAGCGGATCGCCCCGTCCATGGTGGTGATCCAGATTTCCGCGGTTTCCGTGCCGGCCCAGAGCAGGCGGCCGAGCGGCGGATGCAGCACGTCGCCGTACTTGGTCAGGAAGCCCGGGGGGATCGGCGAGGTGCAGCTCAGGGACCAGCGGTCGGCCTTGCCCCAGTCATGCTCGTGATAGGCGATCGGATGCAGGGCCTCGTCGCCGAGCGCCTGGGCGTAGATGCGCGAGAGTTCGGCCTCGGCCGCCTTGGGGTCGGACGGCAGCACGCCGTTGTTCACGAAGGCCGCGATCACGCCGAAGGAGACGTCTTCCGGCGAGTTGTCGAAGGCCCACTGGAGCGGGCCTTTGGCCTGCACGATCATGCCGTTGAAGCCCTTCTCGCGCCAGAATGCCTTCTTGTAGACGTGCACCGTCTTGCGCATCGGCGCGTAGGCCGGCCAGCGCCGCTGCATTTCGCGGCGCTTTTCCGGCAGGGGCGGATCGAAGGCGAGCTGGTGGCACAGCGATGGCGAGAGCGCCACGATCACGCTGCGCGCGCGCACCACGCCGGTCGGGGTGTGGATGGAGACCGGCCCGTTCTGCCAGTTCTCGATGCGCAGCACGGGCGTCGACAGCCGAACCTTGTCACCGAGGGCTTCCGCCATCTTGATCGACAGGATTTGCGAGCCGCCCGAGATGCGGGCTTCCTGGGCGCCGCCCTTGACCGCCTCGAGCTGCCTGTAATTGCAGTCGGCCGAATTGATCAGCGACAGGTAGTGGAGCATCGACAGCTTGGTCGGCGAGGTACCCGTGGTCAGCTGCGCGGCCAGCACCCAGCCGAGCTGGTCTTCCGGGGAGAGATTCTTGGTCGCCAGCCAGTCGGCCAGCGACATGGCGTCGAACTCGGCCGCGCGCGGCGAGGTCCAGGGTGCGGCGGTCGGGACGGTTTTCGCCATCTCTTCGAGCTCGCGGCGCAACACCGGATCGGTTTCGAAGCCGCCGTCGCTCTCGGCCGTGACGCAGACGCCGTCGCCCACCATCGCGATCTTGCCCTGCCAGTGGGTGAGGAAGGTGCCGACACCGAGTTCACGGGCCAGGTCGTACACGGCCGTCTGGCCCGGTCCGATCCACTGGCCGCCCGCCTCGGAGAAGTAGCCGTCGCCGAGGTCGTGGTTGAGGGTACGCCCACCGACGCGGTCGCGCGCCTCCAGCACCACGAAGGACTCGCAGCCGGCGCGCTTCAGGTCGCGTGCAGCAGTCAGGCCGGCCAGGCCGGCGCCGATAATGGCGATATCGAGCACGCCGCGCTCTTCGCCCGCGGCGCCCACCACATTCGGCAGCGTCACCGCGGCCGCGGCCGCGGCGATGCCCAGAAAGCCGCGGCGGCTGACTTCGGGCCCGTCCTTGGCCGGTATTTCCTTTGTTCGCTTGTTCATTGCGTCTCTTTCTATCTTTTATTAATGTCTTGCCTGCGCCGCTACCGGCCCCGCCATCGAGACCAGCACGGGCGGCCGGGAGCCGTCGTCGAGGACTGCCGTGAGCGGCTCCTGCCCTTCCCGCTGTGCCAGCGTGAAGTCCTTGCCGTCGTTGCTACTGTTCAACACGGTTCCACCCATGCCGACCACCGTCACGCGGCCGTCCGCCAGTTGCGCGATCCCGGTCAGCGATTGGACGGTGTGCGACTGGACCGCCTGCCAGGTCTGGCCGTCATCGCTGCTGCGGTACAGGTGGCCGCGCATGCCGCACAGCAGCAGCGTGCCGTCGCGCAGCGCGCTCCCGTACCAGAGCGAACCTTTGTTCCCGGTGGAGAGCGCCTGCCAGGTCCGGCCCTTGTCGGCCGAGCGGAAGATGGCGCCGGCCTCCGCCGCGATGAACAGGGTGCCGCGCGGCGAGGCAAACACGTGCATGAGGTGGCGGTCGGCGTCCTCGCCGCTGCCGATCGGCAGCTCGGTCCAGGTGCGGCCCGCATCGCGCGTTTCGATCGCCCAGCCGTACAGGCCCACGGCGATCCCGTGCTCCCAGCTGTCGAAGTGGAGCGAGAGGATCGGCTGCTCGGCGCCCGGTGTGGAGCGCAGGAGCGCCCAGGTCTCGCCGCCGTCGTCCGTGCGCAACACCACGCCGTCGTGGCCGGCAGCGAAGCCCTGGCGCTCATCCAGGAACTGCACGGTGGTCAGCATCGACCGCACCGGCACCGCCTTCGCTTGCCGGAAGGCCTTGCCGTCGTCGGAAAGCAGCACCAGGCCATGGTCGCCCACCGCGACCACGCGCTTGCCGGCGCGCGCCACGGCCAGCAGCGGCGCGCCGGCCACGCTGGCGACGCGTTGCGCCGGCGCGATGCTGGGCCAGTGTCGTGCCGGCGAGGTGTCGGCCGCCGCTGCCGTCGAAGCGGCGGCGAGGACGATCAGCGCGAGAGAAAGAAATCGTAGGGAGCTCATGGTAAACAGCGTCCTTATCTTCAATGTTGCAAAATCGCCGACATGCGCACCGGGCTGCGGCGCGGGACCATCCACTCGAGCACGGCGGCGAAGGCCGGCAGCAGCGTGATCGCCATGACCATGTTCACGAGAAACATGAAGGTCAGCAGCGCCCCCATGTCGGCCTGGAACTTCAGGCTCGAGAACATCCAGGTCGCCACGCCGATCGACAGCGTGATGGCGGTGAACACGGTCGCCAGGCCGGTCTCCGCCATCGCCAGCTCCAGCGCCTTGGTGAAGGCCAGGCCCTTGGACAGCTGCACCTGCAGGCGGTTGTAGATGTAGAAGGCGTAGTCGACGCCGATGCCGACAGCCAGCACCATGACCGGCAAGGTGGCCACGGTCAGGCCGATCTCGAGCTCCTTCATGAACCAGTAGCCGATCCAGGTGCCCACGGTCAGCGGCAGGCAGCAGGCCACCATCGCCCGCCAGTCGCGGTAGACGAGGAACACGAGAATCAGGATGGCCGCGTACACGTAGAGCATCATCGGCATCTCGCTGTGCTCGAGGACTTCATTGGTGGCTGCCTGCACGCCGGCGTTGCCGCTGGCGAGACGGACGGTGACGCCGTCGAGCCGGTTCGAGGCGCGGAATTCCTCCACGGCGGCCACCACGCCCTTGATCGTGGTGGCGCGGTGATCCGGCAGGTAGAGGTTGACGCCCTGCACGCGGCAGTCGTTCGAGGCCAGGCCGGCGATGCGGTTGTTCACGCCCTGCACCTGCGAGCCCAGGCCGTGCGGATCGCGGGTCAGGGTGGCCATCTTGGGATTGCCCTCGTTCATGCCGGCGTTGTAGAGCTTGAGCTGCCCGGCCAGCGAGTCGGCCGATACCACGCCGGGCACGCTGCCCATGCGCCAGGCGAATTCGTCGATGAACAGCAGTGCGTCGGCGCGCGAACAGACCTCGCCCTGGCGCTCCGGCGCGGCCTCGAACACGACGGTCAGCCAGTCCAGGCCCACGTCGAAGCGGCTGACCACCGCCGCGGCGTCCTGGTTGTAGCGCGAATCGGCGCGCAGTTCCGGCGCACCGGCCTGCAGGCTGCCGATGTGGCGCCCCTGGCTCTGCCAGAACGCAAGGCCGAACACCAGGGCGCCGACCAGGGTCACTGCCAAGGCGTTGCGCGGCCGGGCGATGCGGGCCAGTGCGCCCAGCCAGGCGCTGTGCCGTTCGCGCCGCGCCAGCGCCTGGTGCGCGAACTCCGGCGTGAAGTGGAAGTAGGAGGCCGCCACCGGCAGCATCATCAGGTTGGTGAGGATCTTGTAGCCGACTCCGATCGCGGCGGTGATGGCCAGCTCGCGGATCATCGGGATCGGGATCAGGATCAGCGTGACGAAGCTCACCAACGCCGTGACCAGGGCGAGCGAGCCCGGAATCAGGAGGCCGGTGAAGCTGCGGCGCGCGGCGACGGCGGAATCGGTGCCGTGGGCGACTTCGCGGACGATGAAGTTGATCTGCTGGATGCCGTGCGAGACGCCGATCGCGAACACCAGGAAGGGGACCAGGATCGCGAGCGGATCGAGGCCGAAGCCGAGCAGGTGCAAGGTGCCGAACTGCCACACCAGCGAGGTGAGCGAGCAGGCCAGCGGCAGCAGGGTCAGGCGGATCGAGCGGCTATACCAGTACACGGCCAGGCCGGTGAGGAGGAAGGCCACCACGAAGAAGTGCATCACCTCGTCCGAGCGGTCGGCGATGTCGCCGATCTGCTTGGCGAAGCCGATAATCTGGATCTCGACCTGGTCGTTCTCGAACTTGGCGCGGATCTCCTGCTCGAGCAGGCGGTTGAACTGGATGTAGTCGAGCTTCTTTCCCGTGCGCGGATCGACGTCGGTCAGCTCGGCGGTGATCAGGGCGCTGGTCTGGTCGCGCGCGACCAGCGTGCCGACGTGGCCGCCGGCCATCGCCCGCTGGCGCATCTTGGCGATGACCTCGGCGCTGAGTTTTTCCGGCACGATGTCCCCGCCGGCCACCGGTTCGGCCCTGAAGCCGTCCTCGGTGATCTCGGTGAAGAACACGTTCGGCGTCCACAGCGAGGTGACGCTGGAACGGTCCACGCCCGGCAGGTAGGTGACCGCGTCGGTCACCTTGAGCAGCTGGGTGAGCGCGGCCGCGTTCCAGATCTCGCCTTCGCGGGCGTGGACGGCGATGGTCAGCCGGTTGGCCCCGAACAGCTGGTCGCGGTACTGTTCGAAGGTCTGGATGTATTCATGGCCTTGCGGCAGCTGCTTCTCGAAGCCTGCTTCGAGCTGGAGCTTGCCCGCGAGGACGCCCATGAATACCGTGAAGCCTCCCAGTACCACGAGGAAGGCCAGGCGGTAGCGGAACAGGGCGCCTTCGAGGCGGGTGATGAAATGGGCAAGCATCAGAACGAAGTGGTCAGGCTGAAGGACATGAAATTACGGTCGCGCATCAGGTTGCTCGCACCACCGCCCCAGTTTTGTGTGAAATCGACGCGCAGCTTCGTTTCCGGCTTGACCTTGAAGTCGATGGTGGCGCCGATCACGGCCGCGCCCGCCCCCTTGATGAAGCCTGGCAGCGCCGTCGCCGAAGTGCCGGAAATCCCCTGGGAGATGGCGATGTCCGGCGACAGCGAGGCGCGCGTGTCGAAGATGTTGGGATAGGTGACCGAGCCGGCGAGGACCATGCCCCAGGACGCCTTGGTCGGCAGCCGGTAGTCGGCCGTGACCGCGTACGGGATGCCGGCATTCAGCGCGAGCTTCGGGTAGTAGGCCACCGCCGTTTCCGCGGTGAGCGTGCCCTCGCTGGCGCCCAGCGCGCGCAGGATCCCGCCCAGCGAGCCCGAGGGAGAGAGAATGTGCAGGCCGGTCAGGTGCAACTGGACGTGCTTCGTATCGACCCAGCCGCGGCACTGGCTGCCGACCGGCTTGACGCTGAAATCGGCCAGCGCATTGCAATAATAGGGATTGGCCGGATCGATGACCGCGGTCGGGTCGATCGACACGCCATCCTTGGGACGGTAGGACAGCTCGGTGCCGATGACCCATTCGCCGGCCTGGAAGTTGTACGACACCCCGAAGAGCTTACGCTTCTTGCCATAGTCGAGCATGGACTCCCAGCCGAAGGGATTGTCGGTGGTGGCCGCCACCTGGTAGCTGAGGAAGGGCAGCTTGTCGCTATAGCGGAAGTAATACAGGCCTAGTTCGTTGCCCGACTCGGGCAGCTTGTAGCGCAAGGCCAGGCCGCCCTGGCCATCGTGCTTCGGCTCGCGGTCGGCGACGCGGCGGATCACGGTACCCGTGCCGATCAGGGGACCGGCCGGGTTGGTGGCGGGATCGGCAAGTTCGTTGAAGCTCAGGCGGCGGTTGTAGGGCAAGCCGGTCGCCGGGTTGGCGCCGGTAATCAGGGTGCCGGTGTCGCCGATGGTGCCGTTGGGGAAGGAAGGCAGCCCGTAAGCCGCCGCCACGGCATTCAGCACCGAGGTCGGCAGGACAAGACCGCGGGCGCCCCTGCCTGCGAAATCGGTGGTGGAGAAGAAAGTGCCTGGGGCGTCGACAACGAAACCGTTCCATTTCCACTGGTAGAAGGCTTCCACGCCGAGACCGCGGCCGAGCGAGGTGCTGGCCGAGATCATCGGCGAGGGAATGAACAGGTTCTTCAGCGGCGTGCCGGGCTGGTGCGCGGCCGGCAGGTAGATCGGGTTGATCGAGTTGATGCCGCCGGTGATGTACATGTTCTCGCCCCAGCTCAGCACCTGCTTGCCCACGCGCACCCGCCCCTGCTGTTCGCCGATCTCGAATTCCTTGGTGACGTAGGCGTCGAGCCAGCGCGGATTGCTTTTGGCGAAGTCCTCCGCGTCCGGATCGAGCGGGATGCGACGGGTGCGGTCGGCCGCGAAGTCGTGGTTGGCCACGCCGCGCAGCAGACCGCTCCAGCCGTCGCTGCCCTTGACGAACAGGTCGGCCGTATATTGCAGGTTGGCCGAGGCCAGCCGCCCGCGCTTGAAGTTGAGATTGCCGTCGTCCTGGTTCAGCCGCAGCAGGTCGAGGTTGGCCGAGAATGCCGCCGGATTGCTGTTCTGCAGCGGCGTCACCGCGTCGCCGTTGCAGCCGCCGTTGTCATTGCCGATGAAACGGCAGTCCGGCTTCGAGGTCCGCACTGCCATGCCGAAGGCCACGGTCGAATCCAGACTGACCGTCCAGTCCTTCCCCAGCGGCCACTCCCCCGCCTGCGCCGCGCCGGCATGCATCGCCGCCAGCGCCCCCATCACCGCCGACCACGCCAGCGTCCGCGCCATCCCGGGCGTGCGCGCGCCCTGCACTTCCATGTCATCCCGCACTTTCATCTCCGTCCCCTTGTTAGGTGTTTTCCTGGTGCTGTCTTAGCGTGTGGTGGCGCGGCGCAAGCCGTCCGGCTCGAAGACCCGTTCCTTCAGCCGTCCCTCGCGCGTGGCCAGCCAGTCCGGCTCCTTGTGGCCGGCGACGATGCGGTCGGCCACCATGCGCTGGGTCACGTGGTCATAGCTGCTGTTGGCCGCCCAGACGCAGGCCGGCACTTCCCAGGCCATGTAGGGGCCCATCTCGGCCGTGCGCCAGACCTTGCCTTGGGCGTCGTACATGTCCGCCACCAGGATCTGCCAGCTGTCCTCGTCGATGTAGAAGGTGCGCTTCGGGAACATGTGGCGCATTCCCTGCTTGAGCGTGGCTTCCACCACCCACATGCGGTGGAGCTCGTAGCGCGTGAGGTCGCGGCTCAGGAATTTCGGCTTGACGACGTCCTCGGGCTTGTTCGCCGGCGAATTGAGGCGGTAGGTGTTGTAGGGGACGTAGATCTCCTTCTTGCCGGCCAGCTTCCAGTCGTAGCGGTCGAGGGCGCCGTTGAACTGCAGGTACTGGTCGACGATCAGCAGGTTCTCGGTATTCAGCTGCGGCGCGTCGTACTGGTAGGTCGGCGCCCGGCGCACGCGGCGCTGGCTGGCGAAGTACAGCCAGACATCGTTCGGCTTGGACAGGTTGTACTGGGCCAGCGTGGCGTCGCCGGCAACCGACGGCGGCGCGGTGAACACGTTCAGGAGCTGGTATTCGATGCCGCGGGCATCGGCGACACCCTTGGTCGAGGGCGAGAGCATCGGCGACATCTCCCAGCCATCCTGGACCAGCGGCTCGCCCAGGCTGTCGCTGCCCTTGGGCGGGATGTAGGTCGCATAGCGCATGTAGAAGCCCTCGCCCTTCCAGTGCAGCTTGTGGTTCCACATCGCCTCGGTGCCGTTTTGCGGAATCGGGAAAGGCACGCCGGCGCCGAGCGCCTCGGCGAGGTCGCGGCCGTTCGCGCCCAGCTTCGCCATCGCGGCGTTCTTCCTGGTGCGGTCGTAGTAGGAGTCGGGGTAGCCGCAGGAGCGGTGCGTCGCGTAGACGTCCATCCGGTAGCCCGGGATCGACTTGATCATCTCGACCTGGCCGGGGGCGAGCTTGTCCTTGTAGCGGGCCACATTCGAGGCGTCGATCGAGAACTGGCGCTTCTCGCTGCCGTAGGGGTCGGGACGCGGCGTGCCGGCCTTCCAGCCGGCGGGCGCCTTCATGTCGCCGCCGGTCCACGCCGGAATCGTGCCCTCCTTGTTGCCGGCCCGCTCCGCGCCGACCGGCGTCAGGTCCTTGCCCAGCCTGGCCGCGTCCTGTTCAGAGGATGCAGCGCAGGCAATGCCGCCGAGCGCAAAGGCGGTGCCGAAAAAGATAGTCTTGAGTTTCACCTGGGTTCTCCTTTCGAATTGGTATCCGGGCGGCGGGCGCCCGTCACATCGTTTTATTCTTCTTTAGTCTTGTACATTACACCTAAGTTAGGACAAATGTACAAACATACGGCGAAAAAAAATGAAATGCGCCAGCGATGCCGATCCCGGCCTGCATTCCTTCCACCTCGGGCCAAACAGCGGCCTGATTCCACTGCATCGTTCCATTACGCTTTCCAGTACGACCAGGCCTGGACGCCACCTTCAGGACCTGCTTCAAGGGCACCGAATCCAAAATATCCCACTTGAATTAGTACATGCTACCAAACTTAGGTAGAAAAGCAAATTAAATACTGAAATGCGACACTTCGTCCTGCCCGTCCCGGTGCTGGCGCGGACCGGTACCAGGACCATGCAGCCTGGCCGCGCCGTGCTGCGCCGCTGCCGGGGCGCCGGTCTCGAGCCGGAACACGCGCAGCGCCTCGGTGAGCTGCGCCGTCTGCTCGGACAGCGACTCGGCCGCGGCCGACGCCTCCTCGACCAGCGCGGAGTTCTGCTGCGTCATTCCGTCCATGCTGCCGATGGCCTGGCCGATCTGTTCGATGCCTGCCGCCTGCTGCTGTCCGGCGGCGCTGATCGCGCCCATGATGAGCTCGACCTTGCGCACCGACTCGAGAATCTGCCGCATCGTGGCCCCGGCCTCGTCCACCAGCGCGCTGCCGGCGGCGACCTTGGCCACCGAATCGCCGATCAGCGCCTTGATTTCCCTGGCCGCCGACGCGCTGCGTTGCGCCAGGTTGCGCACCTCGCTCGCGACGACCGCGAAACCCCGCCCCTGTTCGCCGGCGCGGGCCGCCTCCACCGCGGCGTTGAGCGCGAGGATATTGGTCTGGAAGGCGATGCCGTCGATGACGGCGATGATGTCGACGATCTTCGCCGCCGAGGCGTTGATGTCGCCCATGGTGGCGACCACGCCGCCGACCACTTCGCCGCCGCGTGTCGCGATGCGGCTCGCCGTGCCGGCCAGCTGGCTGGCTTCGCCCACCCCCGCCGTATTCTGTTCGATCGTGCCGGTCAGCTCCCGCATCGAGCGGTTGGTAAGGTCCAGGTCGTCGGCCTGGGCCAGGGTGCGGCCGGCCAGGTCGGCGCTGCCGCGCGCGATTTCCGCGCTGGCGGCGGCGATCGTCTCGGCCGAGCCTTTGATGCCGGCCACCAGCGTCGCCAGGCGCGTACGCATCTCGCCGAGCGCGCCCAGCAGGCTGTCGGGGCGGTCGGTCCGGATGGCCATCGACAGGTCGCCGCGCGCCACGGCCTGGGCGATCGCGCGGGCATATTCCGGCTCGCCCCCCAACTCGCTCCAGATCGCCCTGACCACGAACCAGGACACCGCGACCATCCCGCCCACGACCACCAGCGCGGTCAGCACCATGGTCCACAAGACCTGGCGCACGCCGTCGCCGCTGTCCGCGACGCCGGACTGGAAGCGGCGTTGCGCGGTGGTTTCGTTCTGCGCAAGGTCCTGCTGGAGAATGCGCTGCGCCTCCTGCATGGCCTTCACCTCGGCCTCGACATCGCCCTGCTCCATCTCCAGCATGATGCGGGCGACCGCCAGGGCGGGCTCGTAGTAGGCGTCGAACTCCTTGCGCAGCCGCTCGCCGGCGGCGCGCTGCCCCTCCATCCGGGCCAGCATGCCGAGGCGTTCGCGCACCTTGCCGGCCTGCCCGGCGATCGTGGCGAGGCGGGCCTTCTCGCCTTCGCTGACCGCGTCGCGCAGGCCTTCCGTGACAGCGCCAATGTCCTGGTTCAGCGCCTTGGCCGTGTCCAGCAGCGGATAGTCGAGGCGTGCGGTCCTGTCGATGGAGCCCAGGGCCCCGGTCGCGATCACCGAGCTGATGCCGATTCCGAGACCGAAGACGAGGATGGAAATGACGGGCAGTGCCCAGATCTTGCGCTTGATGCTCATGGTTGGCGTATTCCCTTGGCGTGGCTCGGACGTCCGCCGGCCGGGACCAGGCCGGCGGACGCATGGTTGCGGAGGATGTCAGGGCGCGGTGTAGACCACCTTCACGGTGGCGTCGACGGCGCTCTTCTCGATATAGCCGATGGCCTTGGGGTTCGCTGCGACGGCCCGCTTCACTTCGGCGCTGCCGGCCAGCTCTTTCGGCATGGTGGCCTTGCCCGTGAAGACCAGCTTGGACCAGAGCGCCTTGGCCTGGGACAGGTCCTTGTCGGCCACCTTCTTGTAGAACTCGGCGCGCACCGGGGCGCTTTCAGGCTGGTCGACCGGGGTCAGCGCGCTCGACTTCCCCAGGAAGTACTGGGCGACTTCCTCCTTGGTCATCGACGCCTGCGGCGCGCCGGGATGGACCACGACGACCACCTCGGCCAGCGCCGGCAGCGCGGCGCCAAGCGTGGCGGCGAGGATGAGGGAACGGATCATGTTGTGCATCTCAGCCTCTCAGAAGACGAAATCGACGGCGACGGCGCCGACGGTGACCGGGCCCTTGAAGCCGGACCTGGGTTGGTTGAACAAGCCTGCGCCCTGCGGCTTGACGCGGTCGACCTGGAACTTGATGTCGGCCGAGCGGAAGGCATCCCAGCGCAGGCCGACGCTGTCGGTGGTCTGCACGAAGTCGCCGCTCAGCTTGCCGTGGCTGACGAAAGGCAGGACCTTGCCGAACCGGTAGCCGCCCATCGCGTACCAGCCTTTGCTGGTGGCGCCGAATCCGCGCACCACGGTGTGTTCGGCCTGGACGAGGACATTGTTCCGGTCCATCGCGAAGCCCGCGGCCGTGAACGACACCTTGGACTTCGGCAGGCCGGCGGCGCCCTGGCCGAGATCCATCTTGACCTCGTCGCGTCCGAGGCGCACCGTGAACGGGCCGTTCTCGAGCACGAAGTTGACGATGCGGCCGTTGGTGAAGGTGAAGTTCTGCCCGGCCACCTTGGCGGTCGAGCGGCCGTAGGCGAGTTGGGTCGTCAGCATGGACGAACCGAGCTCCTGGCGCCACTCGAGGTCGGCGCCGTCGAGGCTGTCATGGGGCACCTGGGCATAGACTTCCTGCACGGGGCGCAGCATGGTGTTGGCATAGCCGACGTTGCGGTACTCGGAGATCAGGAAGGCCGGCAGCGGCACCCGGCCGGCGCGCACGCTCACCGCGTCCGACAGCCTGGCCTTGACGAAGGCCAGGGTGGCCGTCGCTTCATACCTGTCCGTCGCCAGCTTGCGCACCAGCCCCTGGCCGGTCAGCGACAGCCAGTCGTTGATCGGGAAGTCGGCCTGGAGACCCAGGTTCGAGTCCACGCCGGTGCGCGGCGCCTTGCGCGCGCCGCCCGCCTGGTAGGGACGCGTGAACGAGGCGTCGTCGGTATCGGTCATCGTCAGCGCCGCGGTGCCGAAGCCGCTGACCTTGACCGCGCGGGTCTCGCCATCCTGCGCCCAGGCGCTTTGAACCACCAACGGAAGGGCCAGTAGTGTTGCAAAAGTTTTATTTAACATGATCTTGAGTGAGTTGTTGCATCGTTTTTCTGCCGGACCCTGGGCCCCGCGAATGGGGCGTACGCATCCGGTCAATGTGTTTCAAACTGCGTACGGAGAAGAAAATTGCGGACGGTCGCCGCGTACCAGCGGCCGCCATGCTCGCCGCGCAGCCCGCGCTGGTTGAGCAGGTGTGCGATGGCGCCGAAGGAAGCGCCGGCGCTGCGGCGTTCCCGCATATCGCGAAGCAGCTCCTGGCGCTGGCGGCAGGCCTGTTCGTCGTCGCCGGCCAGCACCGCTTCCCGCGCACCCTGGCTGGCGGGCGGCCGCTGCATGGCCTCGTTCAGCTCGAGCATCTGCTGCAACAGCGAGGCGTGCCGGCTCATCACGGCCTCCCTGCCGGGCAGGCGGGGCGCCGCGGGAGGAGCCGGCCGTTCATGCTGGTTTCTGGTGGCGCATACATGGTCGACTCCCGGACCGGACACCGCCGCGCGGCTACATCCGCTCGAAAATGGCGGCGATGCCCTGGCCGCCGCCGATGCACATCGTCACCAGCGCATAGCGCCCCTGGATCCGCTCGAGCTCGTGCAGCGCCTTGACGGTGATGAGGGCGCCGGTGGCGCCGATCGGATGGCCCAGCGAGATGCCGGAGCCGTTCGGGTTGACCTTGGCCGGATCGAGCCCCAGGTCGCGCGTGACGGCGCAGGCCTGGGCGGCGAAGGCCTCGTTGGCCTCGATCACATCCAGGTCCTGGACACTCAGCCCCGACTTGCGCAGCGCCGCCAGCGAGGCCGGCACCGGGCCGATGCCCATGTATTTAGGATCCACCCCGGCGTGCGCATAGGCCACCAGGCGCGCCAGCGGCTTGAGGCCGCGCGCCTGCGCCGTGGCCGCATCCATCAGGACCACGGCGGCGGCCGCATCGTTGATGCCGGAGGCATTGCCGGCGGTGACGGTGCCGTTCTCCTTCTGGAACACCGGCTTCAGCCTGGCCATGTCCTCCAT